>DATBBK010000211.1:0-50483 GCA_036271035.1 Thermoanaerobaculia bacterium
GGCGATGCCGTACGGCGTGAAGTTCGAGATGAGCCCGTTCGTCCACACCGTCGCGCCGTCGGCCGCGGCGTACTTTTGAACGACGAGCCGGGAGTCGTCGTTGGCGACGTCCGCGGTGCCGATCACGATCGCGTTGCCCGCGGCGTCGGTCAGGACCTGGTAGGGCCAGTAGCTCAGCCCGAATCCCGTCGGGAACGAGCGTCCCCAGATCGCCGTGCCGGTCGTGTGGTCGTACTTGATTGTGGCCCACGGCGCCGTACCATCTCCGGTGATCGCGTTGCCCGTGACGATCACGTCACCGGCCGGATCGAGGGTGAGGTCGTTTAGCCGTGCCGCGCCGCCCGCTGCGCCCTCGAAGATGTGCTCCGTGCCGACGACGTCGCCGGCTTGCGCGCCGCGTTCGAGAACGACGGTGTCGAGGTCCGTGTCGGTGAAACGGGGCAACGCATAGACGAGTCCGCCGTCCGAGGCGACGAACCAAACCGGGGAGTCGCAGCAGGAACCGTCGCTCGCGCGCACCGGCCCCCAGACGACGGACCCGGAGTTGCTGGAGATTCTCCAGGTACTCAACGGATAGTCCGGAGGAACGTAGAGGCTCGCCGCGACGAACAGATCGCCGGCGGCGCTCACCCGGAGGCTCGACAGGCCGGGCTCGGATGTCGCCGATCCCAGCGTGATCGGACCCCACGCGATGTTTCCGTTGGAGCCGTTCAGCTTGAGGGCGAAGTCGTCGTCGGCCGGCCGATTCTGGCCGGAGACGAAGACGTCGCCGCGGCTTCCGACCGCGCAGTCGTGCAGGGAATAGCCCACGCTCCCCAGGGGGTCTCCATACTGCTGTGACCAGAGAAGCGCTCCCGTCGCGGCGTCATAAGACTCGGTCTCGATGCTTTGCCGAAAGCCTTCGTACGGAACTCCGCAGACGACGAGCCGGCCTCCCACCGGGTGCGCGAGCCGAGCCTCCATTCCCACCGGACCGGGGGTGCTCCACAGGGGTAGACCGGTGGAGCCCGAGTACTTGCTCACTCGGTTGCCGCCCACGCCGAAGCTGTCGACGTAGACGTCGCCGGCCGCATCGGTTGCCGCCGTTCCCGAGTTCGCCTCTTCGACGATCGGGTCCCACATGGGCACTCCCGAAACGCCTGAGTACTTGAGGATCACCTGATTCGTGTTTCCACCGTTCGCGTAGGTCGCGCCCATGACCGTCACGTCGCCGGTCGCGTTCACCTCGGCTCGAAGCGGCTCGTCGCGGCGGTGATCGGGCGAGTCGTAGGTCTGGCTCGTCGGCCAGAGCGCCTTCCCCGTGATCCCGTCGAACTTCATGGTCCAGATGTCCCCGCGAGTCGTGCCCGGGAACGTGCTCTTGTTCGCTTCCGAAACGACGAAGACGCCGCCGAAGGAATCGATCGCGACGACCTGCGGTCCGAAAGGCCATCCGGCCTCGGGATAGAAGGCCGCGGTAGAGAGGACCGAGCCGCTCGCGTCATAGCGGACGCAAGAGACGCCGCCATTGTCGAGGACGATGACGATCCTCGAGCCGTCGGCGAGCTCGCGCGCCGCCACGGGTGTCTGTGCGCCGCTTCCGGTCAGATTGCGCCGGAACGTCTGCTCCCACGCCGGGACTCCGGTCGGCGCCGCGACCACCGTATTCGCCGCCGCGCCGAGCAGCGCGCAGAAGAGGAGCCGCCCCGCACCGGTGAGAACGGCCGTTCGTCGCATTTCGTTTATCTCCGATTTAGCGAGACCGATTCTGTCGCGATCCGGAACACCCCGTCAAACACGAAACCCGCCGTCGCCCCTCGGGGACGACGGCGGGCTCGGGGGACCCGGGCTGACCGGAGGTCCTACTGCAGGCTGAACGTCTTCGTGATGAAGACCGCCATCTGCTGACGGTTGTTGATGTTGGTCGGGCAGTAACGCAGGGGGTTCGTCCCGCAACCGCCGGTGATGTTGCGGGAGTAGAGGTCCTCGATCCATGCCGCCGCGAACGAGCCGGCGGAGACGTCGCTGAAGATGGTGCCGGTCGCAGGCGGCGGCGTGTAGGCGGAGCCCTCGCTCGTCTTCAGGAGAAAGACCGCCATCTGCGAGCGGGTGACGCCGTTCGTCGGGCAGTAGTTGCCGCCGCCGCAGCCGCCCGTCACGCCCTCGGCGGCGAGCTGCTCGATCCAGTTGGCGAACGTGCTCGGGCACGGCACGTCGGCGAAGGCGCCCTGGCAGACCGGCGGCGTGTAGCTCGAGCCGTGCTCGGCCTTGAGCAGGAAGACCGCCATCTGCGCGCGCGTGATCGGCGACGTCCCGCAGTAGTTGCCGCCGCCGCAGCCCGCCGTGACTCCATTCCGCGCGACCGCGATGATGTAACTGTGGAACGCGTTCGCCGGGGGGATGTCGAGGAAATCGACCTGGATGCTCGTCGCCGCCACGGGTGAGAGGCATCCGCCCGCCGACTCGGTCACCGTACAGGCCATCGTCGTGCCGGGAGAGGCGGCGTCGAACACGATCTGGCGCGAGCCCTGGCCCGCCGTGATCACTCCGCCCGACAGCGTCCAGGTCCACGTCGATCCGGGATGGTTGACGACGCTCGCCGACGCGCCCGAGGCGCCGACGGGCACCGAGAGCGGCGCGGTGATGACGGGCAGCGTGGGCGTCGTGTTGACGGTGACGAGCACCGACGCCGTGTTCGCCGAGGCGCAGCCGTTCGGGCCGGTGACGGTCAGGTTATACGTCGTCGTCGACGCCGGCGCGGCGGTCGGCGTGCAGCTATTCGGATCGGAGAGGCCGGCCGTCGGCAGCCACGAGCAGGCGTTGCCGCCGGAGCCGTCGAGGTCGACCGAGTCGCCCGAGCAGACCGTGCCGCCGCCGCCCGCGACCGCCGTCGGCCGCGCGTTGACCGTCAGCACCGCGGTCGACGACGTGATGTTCTGTCCGAAGCCGTCGGTCACGACGACGTCGTAGTTGCCCGAGTCCGTGGTCGCCGAGGGATTGATCGTCAGCGCGTTGGTCGTGGCGCCGGAGATCGCGCCGCCGTTCGAGAGGTTCGATCCGTTCTTGCGCCACTGGTACGTCAGCGTCGGCTGGCCCTGGGCCGTCACCGAGAACGAAGCCGTGTCGGTCGAGCAGATCGACTGCGAGGCCGGGTCGCTCACCGTGATCGCGATCCGCTCGTACGCGCCCATGTCCACGACGCCCGGCGGGACGTTGCCGATTCCCGTGTCCGGCACGTCCGGATCGTCGAAGAAGCGCGGGAGGCCGCGGATGTCGAGCGTCGTGCCGCCGGGCACGAGGTTGTTGTTGCCGGCGTCGACGACCGGCGAGAGCGGGCCGGGACGCAGGTCCGACGGAGGGGAGAGAAAGCTTGGGTCGGCGTTCAGGTTGCCCGTGCCCGCGAACGGAGAACCTCCCTGGACGTCCGTGTACGTGATGCCGGCCGCGGACGAGCCGTCGAAGAAGATCTCGGGCACGAGATCGTTCCAGAAGACCGAATTGCTGATCGTGTTTCCGGTCGAGAGGAGGAACGCCGCGCCGTAGCCCTGGTTCGCGGTGAACGTCGAGTCCTGGATCGAGTTGTTGTTGCCCTGGATCTGCAGGCCGTTCGGACTGTTCTGCGCGACGACGCAATTCAAGAGCGTCGTGTTTCCGGCCGTCTGGATGCCGCCGCCGCCCGTCGAGGCGCCCGAGATGGAATTCGAGCGAAAGACGCAGCTCTCGAGGCTGACGGAGCCCGCACCGGTCGAGAGCCCCGCGCCGCCCGCTCCGAACGGAACGGAGTTCGAGACGAACGTGCAGCCGAGAAATCGCGGCGAGCCGTTCTCGACGCGCGCGCCCGCGCCGCGGAAGGACGCGAAGTTCGCCGTGAAGGTGACGCCCGAGATCAGCGCGGAGCCGCCGCTGACCCAGATGCCCGCGCCACGATCCTGGTTGCTGGCGGGATTTCCGTCGGCCTGGCCGCCCGAGACGGTGAAGCCGTCGAGCTTGCCGGTGTTCGTGACCGTCGCGTCCGTCGTGACCACGTGGAAGCTGTTGTCCGCGGCGGAACCCACCGTGCCGATGTCGCCCGAGAGGATCGTCACGTGCGCGACGGGATCCCGCTGCGAGCGCATCGTCTCCGTACCGGCGAACCCGCCGTAGACGGCGACGTTGTTCTTCAGCGCGAAGGCGATCGTGCGGTCGCTCGTCGCGGTCGGCTTGTAGGTCGCCGCGGCGACCCAGATCTCGTCGGTCGCGACCGCCGCGCCGAGGGCGGACTGCAGGCTCGTGAACGCGTTCGTCCAGCTCGAGCCGTCGTTCAAACCGGCCGCGTTGGCCTTGACGTAGATGACAGTGGATAGGGCCGGGGCCGTCGACGCGGCGCAGAGCGCCAGCGCGATGGCCGCGGACCGGAGGGTCGCGCGCATCCGAGGACTCCCTTCTGTTGGAGACACTTCTGGCCTATTGTCGCGCGAAGTCGCGAAAATTGGCAGTTGTCCGAATGGACAGGGGTGCCTGCGGAACTCCCGGCTGACGTATTAGCCAACGCTAATACGTTCCGCGCGCGTCGCTTAGTGGCGCGCTGACCGCGGGTCTGCGATCACGGGGCCGCGGCGGCCAGGCGGGCGATCCGCGCGAAGCCCTTCGCGCGCGCGTCCGTCACGAGCGCGTCGGCCTCGCCTCGCACCGGCGAGGCGGCCGCGCCGTGTCCCGACGCGAGCGCGATCTGGAGCGCGGCGAGCCGGGCCTGCAGCGCGAACGTCTCGAGCCCTCCGGCGCTCGCGCGTCGGGCCGCGCTCAGGAGCGCCTGGCGCGCCGCGTCGGGCTGACCGCGGCTCGCCTGGACCGCGGCGCCCGCGAGGACGATCTCGCGCCGCACGCCGTCGTGCTGGCTCCGCTCGCCCGCCGCGCGCGCACGCTCGAGGGCGGCGGCCGCGTCGTCCTTGCGGCCCAGTCTCGCAGCCGCGCGGGCGGAGAGCGAGACCGCGGCGGCTTCGTCGTCGGAGAGCTTCTGCTTGCGGAACGCGTCGGCGGCGGCGCGGGATTTCGCGTATGCCGCCGCCGCGTCGCCCTCCTCGAGCGAGAGGCGCGCAAGGTCGAGCTCGCTCTGTCCGGCCGCGGCATTCTCGCCGAGCTCGTTGCGGATCTTCAGCGCCTCCTCGTATCGGGCGCGCGCGTCGGCGAGCCGATCCTCCTCGAGCGCGACGTTCCCGAGGCCCGAAAGCACGAATGCGAGCTCGTGGCGATCCTCGGACGTGCGGCAGATCTCCGCCGCCTCGTCGAGCATCTTCCGGGCCTCGGCCAGATCGCCGGCCTCCAGCCGCGTTCCGGCGAGGCCCGCGAGCGGGTAGACGGACTTGCTGCGCTGGCCCGAGTCGCGGAAGATCGCGATCGCCTCGCCGTAGCTCTTGGCGGCCGCGGCGACGTCTCCCTGGTTGGCCTCCATCTCGGCGATGTTGTTGAGCGCGATCGCGAGGCCGCCATTGTCGCCGATCTCGCGGTAGATCGGCACGGCGCGCTCGAAGCTCGCCCGCGCGCCCTCGAGATCGCCGCGCGAGATGAGCGCCGCGCCGATGTTGTTGAGCGTCGTGGCCTCGCCGGCACGGTCGCCGATCTCCCGGAAGATCGCGAGCGCCTGATCCGAGAGGACCCTCGCGGTTCCGAGGTCGCCCTCGTCGCCGACGATGCTCGCGATGTTGTCGAGCGCGCCCGCCTCGGCGCGGCGCGCGCCGATCCTTCGCGCCACCGCGAGCACACCCTCGTAGGACTTCCGCGCCGCGGCGAGGTCGCCGAGGTCCGACTGCGAGTTGCCGATGTGGTTGAGCGCCGCGGCGACGCCGCCCTGGTCGCCCGCCGCGTCGAACAGGCGCCTGGCCTCCTCGGCGGACTGCATCGCCTTCTTCGCGTCGCCGAGGTTGCGACGGGCGGAGGCCTCGAGGAGGAGCGCGTTCGCGACCCCGAGCCGCGCGCCCTGTCCCGACGCGATCGCGGCGGCGCGCATCGCCGCCTTCTCGGCGCGCGGGAAGTCGGAGAGGGCGCGAGCCGTCTCCGCCTCGGTGAGGTCCACGCGCGCGTCGTCGCGCGGCGACGCCTTGCGGATTCCGGCGAGCGTCGCGAGCGCGTCGTTCGGGTGGCCGGACCGCGTCTGCGCGTTGGCGAGCAGGAGCCCGTACTCGACGTCGTCGGGGAAGAACGTGAATAGCGACCGGTAGATCTCGATCGCGCGGTCCCACTCGTCGTGCATCGCGCGATAGCGGCCCTCGACGAGGAGGCGCGTCTCCCTCGAGAGCTTGTCCGAGGTCTGCAGCGCGAGGCGGGCCTCCGCGAGCGCCTTCGCGTCGTAGCCGAGGGAGGACCATGCCGCGGCGAGCGCCGAGTGCGCGAGCGAGTGTCTCGGGTCCGCCGCGACCGCCTTCTCGAGGAGCTCCCGCGCGCCGTTCGCGTCGAAGACGCGCAGCTTCGCGAGTCCCTCGGCGTAGAGGCGCGCAGCGTCAGTGTTCTCCGGCAGTGAGGCCCGCACCGCCTGCGCCTCCCTCGCCGAGACGGCGGGCAGCTCGAGCTTCTCGCGCAGCCGCGCGCCGGCGCGTCCGATCAGGGCGTCCAGCTCGTTTCCGGCGCCCTTCTCCGAGACGACGGCGAGCGTCTCGCCCTCGGTGGTGTCCTGCAGCCGGAGGTCCACGCGGACGGGGGAGCCCGGCTCCGTGCCGAGGACGAGGTACGAGCCGAGCAGCACGAGGTCCGCGCCGACGTTCTGCCGGACGCGTGCGAGCGTGTCCTTCGCGAGCGTGTCCGCCTCGGGCAGCGAGAGGTCGACGCGCATGCGCGCGACGCTCTCGCTGGGGATCGCGCGGAGCTTCCCGCCGGCGGCGAGCTCGGTCGTGAGCATCTCCGACAGCCCGGTCGACATCCACGCGTCGGCGGGCCGGCCGGCCGTGTTCCGGAATCCGAGGACGGCGATCGCGCGGCGCGGCGTGCGGATGGCCGCGGGGGCGGAGGCGGCGGCCTGTGGAGGCGCGGCGTGCCGGCCGCGCAGCCGCGGCAGCACGACGACTGCGACGGCGACGGCGGCCGCGGCGCCGAGCGCGAGCCACAGGAGGCGCCGGCGGTTTCGGATCGCGCGAGGGCTCTCCGCCGTGGCCTCGCCCCGGAGCGCCCGCGCCACGTCCGGCGCGGAGGGATAGCGATTCGCGGGATCTCGCTCGAGGCAGCGCAGGATCGCCCGGTCCCACTCCGCGGGAAGGTCCGGCGTGGATCCGCGCGGCGACGGCGGCGCCTCGTGCAGCTTCTTCAGCGCGACGGACAGCGGCGTGTCGCCTTGAAACGGCGGGCCGCCCGTGACCATCTCGTACATGACGATGCCGAGCGCGTAAATGTCCGCTGCCGGTGTCAGCGGTTTTCCCTCGATCTGCTCGGGTGCCATGTAGTCCGGCGTCCCGAGGACCGTCTTCGTCTCCGTGAGCGAGGTGCCGCGCGGCGCCTGCGTGCGGCGTGCGAGGCCGAAGTCGGTGACGACCACGCGGGAGCCGCCGGCGCGCCGCGCGTCGGGCACGAGCATGACGTTGCCGCTCTTGAAGTCGCGATGGATCACGCCGGCGTCGTGCGCGGCGCCGAGCGCGGCCGCCATCTGCTCGACGAGCGGAAGCGCGTCCGCGGGCCGCATCCGATCGATCCGCTTCAGCCGCTCCGAGAGCGTCTCGCCGGCGAGCAGCTCCATCGTCAAAAAGGCGACGTCGCCGTGATGGAACACGTCGTAGATCCGGCAGACGTTCGGGTGCGTGACCGTGCGCGCGAGATGGACCTCGCGCAGGAACCGGTCCATCGCGCGCGCGTCGCCCGCGACGTCGGGGCGGATCGTCTTCAGCGCGACGTTGTCGTGGAGGACCTGGTCCTCCGCCTCGTAGACCTCCCCCATGCCGCCTCGGGCGATGAAGCGGATGACGCGGAAGCGGCCCGCGAGAATCGCGCCGGCGGCGAGACTGGACGCGACTGTCGCCGCCGGCCCGGGGGTGACGATGGTGGTCTCGTCCCGCGGATCGGATTCGTTCAAGCGGCCAGGCCTGCCGTTCGAGCCATAGGACGGAAGAGACTACAGGAACGTCGGGTCGAGGCATTCCGTGAACCATGCGCCGCAGCGGGTGTGTCGTGGCAGAACGGCGCGATCGAGCCGCGAGGTTGAGAGACCGGCGTTTCGCTTAGACTCTCGCGCCAATGACCCGCTCCAAGCGGCCGGCGTGGCTGTCCTCGACGGCCCTCATCTTCTATGCACTCATCCTGGGCGTCGTGTGCGGGCACTTCCTGCCGGCCGAGAAGTATCCCGCCGCGTACGAGACGTTCCGCTTCATGTCGAAGGCGTTCATCAACCTCATCAAGATGCTCATCGTTCCCCTGATCCTCTCGACGATCGTCGTGGGAATCGGCAAGACGGGCGACATCAAGGCCGTCGGGCGGATGGGCGCAAAGGCGCTCATCTACTTCGAGGTCGCGACGACCGCCGCGCTCGCGATCGGCCTCGCGATCGCGCACATCGTCAAGCCCGGCGTGGGCCTGACTCTGCCGCACTCGGGGGAGGTGGTCGCGCAGCCGAAGACGCTCGTCGAGACGCTGCTGCATCTCTTCCCGTCCAACGTCGTCGACGCGATGGCGCGCGCGGACATCCTGCAGGTCGTCATCTTCGCGACGCTCGTGGGGATCGCGGCGGCGCACATCGGGCCCAAGGCCGACCTCTTCCTGCGCTTCTTCGACTCGACCGTGGCCGTCATGTTCCAGCTCACCGACTACGTGATGGCGCTGACGCCGCTCGGCGTCTTCGGCGCGATGGCGGGCGCCGTCTCGCACCACGGCCTGGACGTGCTCGGCTCGTACGCCAAGCTCGTCGCGTCGCTCTACGGCGCGCTGGTCGTCTTCGCGCTGCTCGTCTTCGTTCCCGCGCTCCTCCTCGCCCGCGCGAACATCCGCGTCTTCTTCCACAAGGTCCGCGAGCCGTTCCTGCTGGCGTTCTCGACGGCGTCCTCAGAGGCGGCGCTGCCGCGGGCGCTCGAGAAGATGGTCGAGTTCGGCGTGCCGGAGTCGGTCGCGGGATTCGTCATCCCGGCCGGCTACTCATTCAACCTGGACGGCTCGACGCTCTACATTTCGCTCGCGTCGCTGACGATCGCGCAGGCGGCGGGGATCCACCTGCCGCTCTCGACAGAGCTGCTGATGATGCTGACGTTTTTGATGACGTCGAAGGGCGTTGCCGGCGTGCCGCGCGCGTCGCTCGTCATCATCGCGGCGGGCTGCGCGTCGTTCGGGTTGCCCGGCGAGGCGGGTGTCGCGATGATCCTCGCGGTCGACGAGCTCATGGACATGGCCCGCACGTCGATCAACGTGACGGGCAACTGCGTCGCGTCCGTCGTCGTCGCGCGCTGGGAGGGCGTCCTCGGCAAGCCGATCGACATCGCCGACGAGGACGCGCCCGGCCAGGAGATCGCGAAGAAGGCGGCGAAGTAGAGGCGGTCGGCGAGCCCTACAGCGCCCGGACGTACTCCTCGGGTTGCTGCCTCCACACGACGACGCCGCAGAAGCGCTCGCCCTCGGGGCAGACGGGACGGACCTCCGCGTAGTGGCGGAGCGTGCACGGCGGGAGGAGCCATCGGCCGATGCGCGGGTTGGCGTCCTTGATCTGCAGCGCCTCGTCGAGCGACGCGCGCCAGATCTCCTCCTGCGCGTTGTAGCAGAGGCGCATCGCGAACTTGTGGTGCAGGTTCAAGAGGTCCGCCGACTCGGTGAAGCGGATCGCGACCGCGTTCGGCAGCAGGTACGCCGCGAACTCGTCCGGCACGCCGCGCTCGCGCAGCTCTCCGATCGCGCGCCACGTCTCGTCCATCGTCTCGCGGTAGAGCGCGTCGGCCTCGGGCACGTCGGCGACCAGCATCGGCACGACGTAGTCCGGCTCGTCGGAGAGATACGCCGGCAGCGCGGGACGGGACGCGGGCGTCATGCGGTGACGCTGGTCCTGGCTGTCGGCGGTGTGCGAGATCTTCTTCCGGAACGTGTACGACGCGTGAAACAGCGCGCGCGAGAGCTTGTCGTGCGTCGTCAGCGTCAGCGTCTCGCCGAGGATCCGGTTGCGCGACGGGTCGAGCACCATGCGGAGCGCGTCGTCGTCCGACAGCGCCGCGCGCGGCGCGCCGAGGACCTCGCGGACCGCCGACGCGACCGCCTCCTCGTTTTTCGGCTTCCAGTCGACGAGCCGCGACACGCGCCCCTCGAGCTCCGCGTCGAACTCGCGGCGGAACTCGCGCGAGGACGCGGGCGTCCGAGGAAGAGCCCGGAACGCCGCGTACTCGGGCGTCTCCTCGAGCGGGATCGGGTCCTGGAGCACGTTGGCGTAGAGCGGGTCGTGTTTCAGGACCTCGGCGACCATGCGCCCCACGACCTCGCGCTGCTCGCTCGGCGCGTCCATCGACTCGCAGAGCCGCCAGTAGCGGAAGAGGGTGACGCCGGAGACCGTGTGGTACAGGTACGAGAACGTCGCGACCGGAAGCACGTAGCGCGCGATCTCCTGCGCGCGCTTCTTCACGCTGCCCGCGAAGCGGTCGCGGCCGTCGCCGCGCGTGCGGCCCGGGAACAGTCCGAAGTACCGCTCGCCGGCGAGCGGCGTGAGCAGTTCCGTCAGGCGCGAGTACGCGTCCTGCTGGCGCCGCGCGGTGCGCTCGTAGATCTCGCGCTCCGTCGGTCCCATCGGCGGCACCGCGTAGTTGCCCTTCTTGACTTCCACGTAGCGCTGCGAGACCTGCTCCGAGTTGTAGAAGGGATGCGAGTGCAGGAACGTCCACAGGAAGTGGCGCGAGACGTTCTCGAGCGAGAACTGGAAGTGGGCGTGCTGGAAGGTCGTGTGGTGGCCGGCCTCGTAGATGGACCGAGCGATCGCGTCGCGCCGGTCGGGACGCGCCGACGCCTGATCCTCGGTGACGATCCCCTTCGCGGAGTAGCACGTCCGCGCGGTGGCCACGACGTTCTCGAACGGCCTGTCGAACGCGTGGACGAGGCGCACCACGGGCTCCGGTGAGGTGAAGCCGTAGGGACCCACGCGGGATTCAGCCACGCTCGACATTCATCTCATCTTAGTCGTTCATGGTGCGTTTATCTTCGGTTCATACAATCGCGCGACCTTAAGTAAGGAGTCTCATGCGCCGCTCGCTGCTGGTCGCCACTCGCGTCCTCTCGCTGCTCGCCGCCGCCCTCGCTCTGTGCAGTCACGCCTCGGCCGCCAGCTTCCCCGTCACGAATGCGAACGACTCGGGCGCGGGGTCGCTCCGGCAGGCGATCACCGACGCCAACGGCGCCGGCGCCGGACCGCACTTGATCACGTTCAACATCACGGGGTCGGGCGTTCACACGATCACGCTCGCGAGCGCGCTTCCCACCATCACCGTCGCTTCCGGCGGGCTGACGATCGACGGGACGACGCAAACGGGCTACGCCGGCACGCCGGTGATCGCGGTGACGTGCGGCGCGACCTTCGCCGGCTTCGACTTCTCTGGCTCGGAGGGAACGATCAAGGGACTCTCCATCGGAGGGTGCCAGATCGGCGTGAGCTCGGGCTCCGCCACGGGTCCGATCGTGGTCAAGGCCTGCCACATCGGCGTCGACGCCGCCGGGACGACGGCCGTGCCGAACGGCGCGGGGATCTCGGTCGCCGCCGTGAAGGTCCAGATCGGTGGACCAAACGCCACGGACCGCAACGTCATCTCGGGCAACTCGGGCGACGGCATCGACCTGAACGGCGGCATCGGCACCATCCAGAACAACTACATCGGCACCGATGTGACCGGCACCGTTGCCATTCCGAACGGCTCCGGGATCGTCTGCCTCGGCGGGGGCGGCGGCGGTCTCTTGATCGGCGGACCGGAGATGGGCAACCTCATCTCGGGCAACACGGGCAACGGGATCGGAAACAACGGCGAGGCGGCCGTCACGATCCAGGGCAACATGATCGGCACCGACGCGACCGGAGAGCTGGCGATTCCGAACGCCGTCGGCATCTCCTCGGCCAATAGCGCCGGCCTGAAGATCGGCGGCACTCTCGCCTTCGACGGGAATCTGATCTCCGGAAACGGCTTCGGCATGATGCTCTTCGCCGACGGCGCCCTCATCCAGGGCAACTTCGTGGGCGTCGACGGCTCACACTTCAACGGGTTGCCGAACGCCAACGCAGGGATCCAGATCCAGTCGAGCACCCCGCCGGCTTCGCCGAACATCATCGGCACGTCGACCCCCGGGGGGACCGGCGGGAACCTCGTTGCCTACAACGCCGGGGAGGGAATCGTGGTCGTCGGCGGGACGCGCAACACGATGCGCGGCAACGCGATTTACAGCAACAACGCCCTTGGGATCTCGCTCGGGGGCCTCGACAGCCCGCTCCCGGACGATCCGGGCGACGCGGACGGCTTCATCATCAACGGCGGCCAGAACTACCCGATCATCGCGTCCGCGACGCAGGTCGGGAGCGACGTCCACATCCTGGGCACGCTCAACTCGCACGCCTCGGCGACGTTCGACCTCGACTTCTACGAGAATCCCGCATGCAGCCCGTTGCCGTTCGATTACAACCAGGGCGCGATGTGGATCGGCGCGGCACAGGTGACGACCGACGGCTCGAACCTCGCGACGATCGATGTGACGCTACCCGGCGTCACCCTCCTCGAGCCGGGCGCGCGAATCTCGGCCACCGCGACGGACCCCAACGGGAACACGTCGGAGTTTTCTCAACGCCTGGTGCTGAGCACCACCCCCCGCTTCGGCGACCCGATCGGAGGCCAGGCGCTCAACGCCTCGGGAATGCTCTTCGAGGACGGCGCGACGGTGACGATCGGAGGGGTCGCCGCTCAGAACGTGGACGTGCACGGGCCGACGGCGATCACGTTCAACGCGCCGTCTCTTCCGGCGGGGACGATCAACGACATCACGGTCACGGACCCGTCCGGGATCTCCGGCACGCTGCCGCGCGGCTACGTGTCGATGTTCGGCGACGTCCCCAGCACCAATCCATTCGAGGGCTACATCGCGAGCCTCGTGGCGAACGGGCTCACCGCGGGCTGCGGGGGCGACTTCTACTGCCCCACCAGTTCCGTCACGCGCCAGCAGATGGCGGTCTTCCTCCTGAAGGGTAAGTACGGCCTCTGCTTCACGCCGCCGCCGTGCACAGGGGGGCACTTCAACGACGTGCCGTGCCTGGGTTCGCCCTTCGACCCCTGGATCGAGGCGCTCGCCGAGCTGCAGATCACCGGAGGCTGCGGCGGCGGGAACTACTGTCCGACGGCCCCGGTGCTGCGGCAGCAGATGGCGGTCTTCCTGCTCAAAGCGGCGTACGACTACACCTACGTCCCGCCGGATTGCACCAACCCGTTCTTCGTGGACGTGCCCTGCTCGAGCCCGTTCGCGACCTGGATCTACGACCTCGCCGCGCGCGAGATCACGGGCGGCTGCACCAACAACACGTACTGTCCCGTCGATCCGGTGCTGCGGCAGCAGATGGCGGTGTTCCTGGTGAAGACCTTCAACCTGCCGCTGTAGCGGAGGATGGAGGTCGCCACGTCCGTGTTCTGAACGCCGCGAACCGCGAGCCTTGGCGGACTGGCGTAATCTCTGCCCCCGGCCTGTGTTCCCTCGGACGGGGTCTCCGGTTTCCGGTCAGGAGGAGGGCGTCATGAACCGCACGCATCGGGCGTTCGTTCTCGTCCCGGTCCTCGCTTCGCTGGTCCGCGTCGCATCGGCCGCGACCTTCAGCGTCACGAACACGAGCGACTCTGGCGCGGGCTCGTTGCGACAGGCGATCGCCGACGCCAATTCGGGCGGTCCGGGGCCGCACACGATCACGTTCGACATCCCCGGCTCCGGCGTACACACCATCGTGCCCGCGACCGGCCTTCCCTTTCTCAGCGTCGCCTCGGGCGGCGTGACGATCGACGGGACGACGCAGCCGGGGTACGCCGGGTCGCCCCTGATCCAGGTCACCTGCGGCGCGATCTTCAGCGGGTTCACCGTGGACGGGGCCGGCGGCGGGACGATCAAGGGCCTCGCCATCGGAGGCTGTCTCACCGCCGTCACGGCGGACACCGCGGTTCCGGTCACGGTCCAGGCCTGCCACATCGGAACGGACGCCACGGGGACCGTCGCGGCGCCGAACGGCGAAGGCATCGAGGTGGCGGCGGCGATCCTCACCATCGGAGGGCCTTCGGCTTCGGACGGCAACCTGATCTCCGGCAACGGGGGACACGGCATCAACATGAATGCCGGAGGCGGCACGATTCAGAACAACAAGATCGGCACGGACGTCACCGGAACCGTGGCGCTGCCGAACGTCGGCAACGGGATCAACACCGTGCTCGGCGTGTCCAATGTGCCGCTCTTGATCGGCGGACCGGGCGCCGGCAACCTCATCTCCGGAAACACGATGTACGGAATCCAGGTCAATCAGCATCCCGACGTCACGATTCAGGGGAACTCGATCGGCACGGACGCCAGCGGAACCGCCGCGATCGCCAACGGCATCGGCGGCATCGACTTCGGCGGCGCGAACTTCGTGGTCGGAGGAACGGGCGCGGGCGAGGGGAACCTCGTCTCCGGCAACCCGATCGGCCTCGACCTCGACGCGGACGGGATGGTCGTCCAGGGCAACTTCGTCGGCGTCGACGCCTCGCACACGCTGGCGCTGCCCAACACCGGCATCGGCATTCGGGTGACGTCGTCGCCGACGCCGGCGTCGCCCAGCGTCATCGGCTCGTCGACGCCGGGAGGGCCCGGCGGAAACCTCATCGCGTTCAACGGCGGCCAGGGCCTGGTCGTGTCGAGCGGCACGCGCAACACGATTCGCGGAAACTCCATCCACGACAATTTCGCGCTCGGAATCTCACTCCTGAACGGCGCGGTCAACCCGACCGCGAACGATGCGGGCGACGCCGACACCGGACCGAACGACATGCAGAACTTTCCCCTGGTCTCGTCGGTGACGTACGGAGCGAACACGACGGTGTCCGGGCTCCTGAGCTCGACGCCGAACACGACGTTCGACCTCGACTTCTACTCCAACGCCGCATGCTCGAACTTCCCGCGAGACTACCTGGAGGGCGAGACGTATCTGGGCTCCTCGCAGGTGACGACCGACGGTTCCGGCAACGCTCCGTTCACCGTGTCGACGCTGCCGTCGGTCGCGAGCGGCTCGAAGATCTCCGTGACGGCGACGGATCCGTCCGGAAACACGTCCGAGTTCTCGCAGCGGTTGCCGTTCTTCATCAACGTCCATTCCGGGCCCGCGTCGGGAGGGACCGGACTCGACATCTCGGGCACCAACTTCCTCCCGGACGCGAGCGTCACGATCGGCGGCGTGTCCGCGACGGGTGTCTCGGTCCATTCGTCCACCTCGATCTCTCTCCTGACGTCGCCGCTCGCGGCGGGAACGGCGAACGACCTCGTCGTGACGAACACCGACGCCACCGCCGGGACGCTCGTCAAGGCGTTCGTGGCCGACTTCCTCGACGTGCCGAGCAGCCAGCAGTTCTATTCCTTCGTCACGACGCTCGTCTCCAACGCCATCACGGCGGGAATCGGTGGCGGACTCTACGGCGTCAACGACGACACCCTGCGTCAGCAGATGGCGGTCTTCATCCTCAAGGGCAAGCACGGGCTCTGCTACACGCCGCCGGACTGCGCCGGCGTGTTCTCCGACGTGCCCTGCCCTTCGACCTTCGCCAACTGGATCGAGGCAATGGCGAACGAGGGGATCACCGGCGGATGCGGCGGCGGTCAGTTCTGCCCGCAGGCGCCGGTCCGTCGCGACCAGATGGCCGTGTTTCTCCTGAAGGGCGAGCATGGATCGTCCTACGCGCCGCCAGGGTGCGCGGGTCTGTTCGCCGACGTTCCGTGCCCTTCGACCTTCGCGAACTGGATCGAGCAGCTCTCGAACGAAGGCATCACGGGAGGCTGCGGCGGAGGCAACTACTGTCCGTCGAACCCCAACACCCGAGGGCAGATGGCGGTGTTTCTGGTGAAGACGTTCAATCTGACACAGTAGAAGGTTCTTCGTAGGGGCGAGGCTCGTCCCCGCCCGCGCCGCGACGGGTGCGTTGCGGGCGGCCGCAAGGGCCGCCCCTGCGCAGAAATCAACCATCCTTCCGCATAGAATCGTCAGTTCGATGAAGCTTCCGATCTACCTCGACTGCCACGCGACCACGCCCGTGGATCCGCGCGTCTTCGAGGCGATGACTCCGTACTTCACGAAGGCGTTCGGCAACCCCGCCTCGCGCGGGCACGTCCTCGGATGGGAGGCGGAGGCGGCCGTCGACGCGGGTCGCGCGCAGCTCGCCGCCGCGATCGGCGCGGCCGAGCGCGAGATCGTCTTCACGTCCGGCGCGACGGAGTCCGACAACCTGGCGATCCTCGGCGTCGCGCGGATCCACGGCGAGGGCCGGATCGTCACGGCTCTGACGGAGCACCCGGCCGTCCTGGATCCGTGCCGGCAGCTCGAGAAGGAGGGCTTCGCCGTCAGCTATCTGACGCCCGATGCGAGCGGCGAGGTGACGCCCGATCGCGTCCGCGAAGCGATGACCGACGACACGATCCTCGTCTCGCTGATGATCGCCAACAACGAGATCGGCACGATCCAGCGCATCGCCGAGATCGGCGCCATCTGCCGCGAGCGAGGCGTGGTCTTCCACTCCGACGCCGTGCAGGGTTTCGGGAAGATCCCCTTCGACGTCGAGGCGATGAACCTCGACCTCGCCTCGATTTCCGCACACAAGATCTACGGGCCGAAGGGCGTCGGCGCGCTGTACGTCCGCTCGCGCCACCCGCGGGTCCGGCTGCAGCCCGTGACCTTCGGCGGAGGCCAGGAGCGCGGCGTGCGCTCGGGCACGCTCAACGTGCCGGGCATCGTGGGACTCGGCCTCGCCGCAGAGCTCGCCGTCGCGGAGATGCCCGAGGAGGCGCGTCGGCTGCGCCGCCTCCGCGACCGGCTGCATCGCGCGATCGCGTCGCGGCTCGACGACGTGACGCTGAACGGGCCGCCGCCGCCCCGGATCGAGGCCGACGGCTCGCTCGCGCCGGGCGCCGTCGAGCGGCGCCTGCCCGCGAATCTGAACCTCTCGTTCGGCGGCGTCGACGGCGAGGCGCTGCTCGTCTCCATGAAGGACGTCGCCGTGTCGTCGGGCTCGGCGTGCACGTCGGCGTCTCTCGCGCCGTCCCACGTCCTGCGGGCGATCGGCGTCCCGGACGCGCTCGCGCACGCGTCCATCCGCTTCGGCCTCGGCCGGTGGACGACTGAGGAGGAGGTCGACTACGCCGCCGGCACCGTGGTCCGGACGGTCGAGCGGCTGCGTGAGGGCTCGCCTCTCTTGAAGACGGCGAGAAACTAGCAACACTCTCGTTTTCGACGCGCTCGTTCGCGTCCACGCGGCGGGGACAACCCCGGGAATTCCGCGTCGGCGCCCGGCGCTTGGGGTTTTCGGTGCTCAGGGACCTGGCTCGAGACGTCTCCCGATACGCGGACCTCCTCGAGGCGATCCGCACGGGAGAGGACCGCCTCGTCGTCTCCGGCGGCGTCGGTGCGCTGCCCGCCGTGCTGCTCGCGGCGCTCTCCGAGGACCTCGGCCGTCCGCTCGCGGTCGTGGTCGCCGGAGAGCGCGACGCCGAGGCGCTCGTGGGCGATCTCGCCGCGGCCGGCGGGCCCCGCGTGTTCCACGCCCCGGCGCCGACCCTGACGCCGTACCAGCGCATTCCGCCGTCGCTCAAGGCGCGGCGCGACGAGTTCGCTCTGCTGACGGCGCTCGCGGCCGGCGGCAATCTCGCCGCGATCCTTCCCGCCCGCTCGCTGTTCACGCGCCTGCCGGATCCGTCCGGTTTCTCGGGCCTCTTCGTCTCCCTCGCCGTCGGCGAGGAGCTCTCTCTGCCGCGCGTGGTCGAGCGCCTCGTGCGGCTCGGCTACCGCCGCTCGGACCTCGTCGTGGAGACGGGGGACCTCGCCGTGCGCGGCGGCCTCTTCGACGTCTTCCCGCCGGACCGCGACCTCGCCGTGCGCGTCGAGCTCGACGGCGACACGATCGCGTCGCTGCGCCTCTTCGATCCGGACTCGCAGCGCTCGACCGAGCGGCTCGAGCGCGTGCTGCTGCCTCCGTTCTCCGCCTCGGAGGAATCCGACGCTGCCCGCCGGCTGATGCTGGAGCGCATCGGCCGGCTTCCGTCGGAGGCGGAGCGGATCGTCTTCGCGCCGGCGGTCTCGCCGATGCCGGCGTCGTGGATCGAGTTCGGGGCGCTCTCGAACGCGGTCCTCGTCGTCTCCGAGCCGTCCGCGGTGGAGGACGAGATCGCCGGCTTCGACGAGCGGCTCGCCGCCGACCGCGACCCGGACCGCGACGCGTTCGTCCCCGAGGAGCTCGTCCATCCCGCCGACTCGATCCGAGAGCGCCTCGAGGCGGCGGCGCTGCGCTTCGACCGGCTGGGCGCGGTGGAGGAGGGGCGCGTGGTGCGGCTGCCGTCCGAGGCGATCGCCGGACACGGCGGCCGCGCGAAGGAGGCGGCCGACGATCTGATCGCGGCGCTCAACTCGGGCGAGGAAGTTTTCGTCGCCGTCAATCCGCGTGGCGGCGCCGAGAAGCTGAAGCGCCTCGCGATCGAGTACGGCTTCCACGTGTCGTCGGAGCGCACCGCTGGCGCGGTCACCTGCGTTCCCGCCGAGATCTCGGCCGGCTTCCGCCTGCGCGAGCCGCGCCTCGCGGTCTACGCGGAGGAGGAGATCTTCGGCGAGGAGCGGCGCTCCGCGGCTGCGCGGCGCAAGCCGTCCGAGGCGTTCCTCTCCGACCTGCGCGATCTGAAGCTCGGCGACGCGGTCGTCCACGCCGACTACGGGATCGGCCTCTTCAAGGGACTCAAGCGCGTCCCCGTGGAGGGCGAGGAGCGCGAGTTCATGGAGATCGAGTACGCGGAGCAGAAGATGCTGCTCCTCCCCGTCGAGCGCTTCGACCTCGTGCAGAAGTACTCGGGCGTCGAGGGCGTCGAGCCCGTCCTGGATCGCCTCGGCGGCGCGGGATGGCAGAAGCGGATGGCGTCGGTCCGCAAGGCCATGCGCGACATGACCGAGCAGCTCCTCAAGCTCTACGCGCGCCGGAGCATGGCGTCGGGGTTCACCTTCTCGCGCGACTCACCGTGGCAGAAGGAGTTCGAGGACGCCTTCGAGTACGTCGAGACGCCGGACCAGGCGCAGGCGATCGCGGACGTGAAGCGCGACATGCAGTCCGAGAAGCCGATGGACCGGCTGCTCTGCGGCGACGTCGGCTACGGGAAGACCGAGGTCGCGATGCGCGCCGCGTTCAAGGCCGTGCTCGACGGCAAGCAGGTCGCGGTCCTCGCGCCGACGACGATCCTCGCCGACCAGCACTTCCGGACGTTCACGCGCCGGTTCGCGGCGTTTCCGGTCACGATCGACCTGCTGTCGCGCTTCCGTACCCGCACGGAGCAGAAGGAGATCGTGCAGAAGGTCTCGGAGGGCACGATCGACATCCTGATCGCCACGCATCGCATGCTCGCGAAGGACCTCGCGTTCCGCGATCTGGGCCTGCTGATCGTGGACGAGGAGCAACGATTCGGCGTCGCGCAGAAGGAGCGGCTGAAGGAGTGGAAGGCCTCGATCGACGTTCTCTCGATGTCGGCAACGCCGATCCCGCGATCGCTGCACCTGTCCCTGTCGGGTCTGCGCGATCTCTCCATCATCGAGACGCCGCCGCGGGATCGCCTCGCGATCGAGACGCAGGTCGTGCCGTCGCGCCCGGAGGTCGTGCGCGAGGCGATCGAGGCGGAGCTCGAGCGCGGCGGTCAGGTCTTCTTCGTCCACAACCGCATCGAGTCGATCGGCGGCGTGAAGCGGATGCTCGAGGAGCTGCTCCCGAGCGTGCGCATCACGGTCGCCCACGGCCAGATGCCCGAGGGCGAGCTCGAGAAGGCGATGCGCCGCTTCTTCTCGCGCGATGCCGACGTGCTGCTCGCGACGGCGATCGTCGAGAACGGACTCGACATCCCGTCGGCGAACACGATCCTCATCGATCGCGCCGACACGTTCGGGCTCGCACAGCTGTACCAGCTCCGCGGGCGCGTCGGGCGCAGCGACAAGCCGGCTTACGCCTACCTGCTCGTCGATCAGGCGGCGTCCCTCTCGGACATCGCGCGGCGGCGCCTCGCCTCCATCCAGGAGTTCTGCGACCTCGGCGCGGGGTTCCGGATCGCGGCGAAGGACCTCGAGATCCGCGGCTCCGGCAACCTGCTGGGCGGCGAGCAGTCGGGCCACATCGCCGCCGTCGGGTTCGAGACGTATCTGTCGCTGCTCGAGGAGACGATCCGCGAGCTGCGCGGCGAGGAGGCGATCCCGGAGCGAACGGTCACGATGTCGCTCGGGGTCGACCTCGCGATCCCGCACGCGTACGTGGACGACGAGAGCTGGCGAATGATGATCTACAAGAAGGTCGCGCGCGCGAGAGACGACGCGGCCCTCGACGAGACGCGGCGCGAGATCGCCGACCGGTTCGGCGAGCCGCCCGCGGCGGTCGCCCGGCTGATCGAGTTCGGCAGGCTGCGGACCCGCGCGGAGAGGCTCGGGATCACGGCGATCACGCGGCAGGCGGGGAGGGTCCACGTCCGCTTCGCGGAG
This sequence comes from Thermoanaerobaculia bacterium, assembly GCA_036271035.1. GTDB lineage: Bacteria > Acidobacteriota > Thermoanaerobaculia > UBA5066 > Gp7-AA6 > DAHUXD01. Next base: position 20,636 of record DATBBK010000211.1, read on the forward strand.
GACGCGCCCGTCGACCCGGCGCGCCTGATGTCGCTGGCCCGCGACGTGCGCGGCGCGAGCCTCTCGCCGAACCGGGTCCTCACGCTGCCGTCCCCAGAAGGAGACGCGATCCTGGGGTTCTTGATGCGACTGATGGAGTCCGGGCTGGGTGACGAGGCGGTGGCCTGAGAGACGTCTTCGTAGGGGCGGGGGTTGTCCCTGCCCGCGCCGCGACCTGCACGGTGCGGGCGGCCGCAAGGGCCGCCCCTACGACGCGGACCGGGAATTCTCGGAGGGTCCCCCCTGTGTTATGAAACCACGATGAAACTCCGCGCCCTCTTCCTTTGCGCCGCGGCTTCGGCCGCGACCCTCGCGGCCACCGAGCTCGTCGAGGGCATCGTCGCGCGCGTCAACGACAAGCTGATCACCCAGTCCGAGTTCGACAAGCGTCTCGCGGCGACGCGCCAGGGGGCCCGCGCCGACAGCAACACGCGGATCGTCGTCCTCGAGGACATGATCAAGGAGAAGCTGCTCGAGGAGCGCGCGAAGGAGATGTCCGTCACGGCGTCCGACGAGGAGATCGACGCCGCGGTCGCGCGCGTCAAGGCGCAGTACAACCTCACCTCCGACCAGGAGTTCGAGTCCGCGCTGGCCCAGACCGGCCTGACGAAGGACGAGCTCAAGCGGCAGATGCGCGAGAACATCACGCTTCAGAAGGTCATCGGACGCGAGGTCGCCGCGCGCATGGACACCTCCGACGACGCGTTGCGCACCGAGTACGAGCGCCAGAAGGAGAAGTTCTATGCGACCCCGGAGAGCGCGAGGGTCGCCGAGATCGTCCTCAAGTTCTCGGCGTCCGATCCGGCGGACCGCCAGCAGGCCGCCGAGCGCGCCGAGGAGCTGCGCCAGCGAATCACGCAGGGCGCGGCGTTCGCGGATCTCGCGAAGGAGTTCTCGCAGGGCACGACGAAGGACCGCGGCGGCGACCTCGGGGTCGTCTCCAAGGGAGAGCTCGTCGAGGCTCTCGACAACGGCATCTTCGTCGCTCCGATCGCCGAGTATCCGCCTCCGGTCGTGACGGCCGACTCCATCCACCTGTTCCACGTGACGGAGCACAAGGCCGCGGGCTACAAACCGTTCACGGAGGTCAAGGAAGACCTGAAGAAGCGCATCTCCGACGACCTCTACGAGAAGCGGTTCACGGAGTACATGGAGCACCTCCGCCGCGAGGCGTACGTCAAGATCTACGACCCCGATCTCGCGAAGGCCGACGAGGCCGCGGTGACGGCGGCCGCCGAAAAGAAGGCGTCATAGACATCTGAGGGTCCGCTCCGCGGACCGGCGTTTTCATCGGCACCACTCGGGAGGGAAGGTCTCACCGGCGCTCTCTCCCGGAGAGCGCCGCTTCGAGGCGTAGAGTCCGACTGCTCATGACCGCCACGCTCGTCCGGGTTCCGCTTCCGCGCGACTTCGCCTTCGACGCCGTCGTGCGCTCGCACGGCTGGTACGACCTGCCGCCCTTCTCGTACGACCGCGGGGCGGGCGTCCTGTCGACCCGCGTCGACGGCGTGCCGGCGTCGTTCCGCGTGCGCGGCGGGCGGTTGCTCGCGCAGGCGGACGGGCGCGTCTCGCCGGCGCGGCTGCGCGCGGCGGCGCGGCGGATCTTTTCGCTCGATCTCGACCTCTCCGCATTCGACGCCGCCCTCGGACGCGACCTCTCGCTGCGGCGCGCGCTCCGCCGCGGCGGAGGCCGCATGCTCCGCGCGCCGGACGCGTTCGAAGACGCGGTCAAGATGCTGCTGACGACGAACTGCTCGTGGGAGGCGACGCGGGGCATGGTCCGCCGGCTGATCGAGCTGGCCTCACCGGACGGCGCGTCGTTCCCGCGGCCCGAGGAGATCGCGCGATTCGCCCCGGCGACCCTGCGCGCGCGCGTGCGCGTCGGCTATCGCGCGCGCGCCCTCTCGCGATTCGCGCGCCGCGCCGCGGCAGGGCGCCTCGATCTCGCGGCCTGGGAGGACCGGGAACGATCGGCAGCCGAGATCCGCGACGCGATTCTCGCCGAGGACGGATTCGGCCCGTACGCCGCGGAGGGATTGCTCCGGATCCTCGGCCGGCACGACTTCCTCGCGCTCGACTCGTGGGTGCGCATGAAGTACCGCAAGCTCCATCCCGGTCCGAAGAAGAAGACGGATGGGTCGATCGCGAGACGGTACGCGCGGTTTGGCGATTACCGCGGGTTGGCGATGTGGCTCGAGCTGACGGACGACTGGCACGCGGAGTGAGCTGGGTCGGCTTAGTCACAGTTGACGAGACCGGCCCGCAAGTCGCGTCCCCGTCGTTGGGGCGGGGGTTGCCCCCGCCCGATTCGATCAGAGCACGGCACTGGTCACGAGGCTCGGAGGACGGGCCCGCAAGTCCCGCGGCTGCAAAGTTGCTTATGGAACGCGGCACTCCGCAAGTCGGGCCTGCGCGCTTCGATGGGGTCAGCCCTCAATTTTTCGGAGCTCGGAACCAGCTGGGCTCCGTCGCGTTTGCGTCGTCGCTCCGAAAAACAAAGGACTGACCCCGAGTAACGGAATTCGGTCCTCTCTGACGCCTCCCGTCTTACGCCTTCCTTGCGCTCCTAATTTTTTTAGGCAAACAACTTTCCTTGACTAATAAACCGCGGCACTCCTAACATCCCGCCAGTGGCCTGAATTGGCCAAAAGTGGGAGAAAGTGGTCCCGCTCTCGCGTGCGGGACGACATTTTGAAGGATGGACCGCTTTCGGGGAAGCGCGCCGGCCCGTCTCGACGACAAGGGCCGGCTGAAGGTGCCGAACCTCTTTCGGGCACAGATCGAAGAGGCGTTCGGCCGAGATCTGTTCGTCACGTCGATCAGCGGCCGCAACTTCCTGCTCTATCCGCTCGGCATCTGGCGCGCGCTCGAGGAGAAGCTCGCGGAGCTCCCCGCGATTCATCGCGCGAAGAACAAGTTTCTCGAGCGCGTCAACTACTTCGGACAGGACGCGGAGATCGACGGCCAGGGGCGCGTGCTCGTGCCGCAGATCCTGCGCGACGCCGCGAAGCTTCCGGCGGACGTCGTCGTCACCGGCAACATCGACCACCTCGTCGTCTCGGATCGCGGCGCTCTCGCGCGGCGGCTCTCCGAGGAGGAGTTCGGGCCGGAGGACTACGACGAGCTCTCGAAGCTGCTGCTGTGACGCGTGAGAAGCAAGCGTGAGACGTGACACGTGTCTGAGGCGCCGCACACTCCCGTCCTCCTGCACGAGGTCGTCGAGATGCTGGCGCCCGAGCGCGGCGGCTTCTACGTGGACGCGACCCTCGGCGCCGGCGGCCACGCCGAGGCCATCCTCGAGCGGGGCCCGGACGCTCGCGTTCTCGGACTCGACCGCGACACCGAGGCGCTCGACGCGGCGCGCACGCGGCTGGCGCGCTTCGGCGATCGCGCGGTTCTCGTCGAGGCGAACTTCGCGGACCTCGACGAGGTGCTCGACGGACGCCCGCCGGCCGATGGGATCCTCGCGGATCTCGGCGTGTCGTCGATGCAGCTCGACGAGGCGCGGCGCGGTTTCTCGTTTCGACGCGATGGACCACTCGACATGCGCATGGGTAGGGGCGGCCGCACCGCCGCGGACATCGTCGCCGCGGCCTCGGTCGATGAACTCACACGGATCTTCCGTGAATGGGGGGAGGAGCGAATGGCGGCAAAGATCGCGCGGGGCATCGTGAGGGAGCGAACCCGGGGGCCGATTCACACGACCCGACAGCTCGCCCGCATCGTCGCGGCGGAGAAGGGGGGCCGCGAGAAGATCGATCCGGCCACCCGGGTGTTCCAGGCACTGCGCATCGAGGTCAACCAGGAGCTGACCTCGCTCGCGCGATTCCTCGCGGCCGCCGTCGCGCGCATGAACGGAGGCGGACGCATCGCGGTCATCTCGTATCACTCGCTGGAGGACCGGCTGGTCAAGGACGCCTTCCGCCGCGACTCCGGCGTGTGCCTCTGCCCGCCGCGCCTGCCGCAGTGCGTCTGCGGCGCCCACGCCGCGCTGCGCGTGCTGACCCGGCGGCCGCTGCGGCCGTCAGAAGCCGAGCTGCGCCGCAACCCGCGCTCGCGGAGCGCGAAGCTGCGGGTGGCGGAGAAGCTGGTGATCTAGATGAAGTTACCTGGCCGAGGCTGCGCGGAAGGGAGAGGGTCCGGCAGTGACTTCCCCTCTCATTTCCACGGTCCGCGAAGCGGACCGCTAGAGGTCCGAGTCCCATGAGCACCACCTACGCGCAGACGAAGCGGGTCGAGAACCTGCACCTGACCCGCGAGCGGGACCGGCGCCGCGGGCGCGAGCTGGCCACGTTCCTGCTCGCCGGGCTGCCGGTCGCCTGCGCGCTGCTGGGCTTCGCGGCGCTCCACATCGAGACGGTCCGCGTCGGCTACCTGCGCGAGGCGCGGCAGAAGACGATGGCCGAGCTGACCGAGGACAACCGCCGCCTCCGCGCCGAGCTCGGCCGCGCCTCGTCGCCGGAGCGCGTCTCCGCGCTCGCGAAGCAGAAGGGTCTGCGCGCGCCTCACCCCGGCCAGGTCCAGTACGTCGAGCCCGACTCCGCGGCCGCCGCGGCGGCGAAGACGGAGGACCATCGATGAAGGGCGTGCGGCGCGGACGGACGCGCCTCCTCGGCCTGATCCTGACGATCTGGGCGCTCGCCGTCGTCGCGCGGCTCGTGCAGGTCCAGATCGCGCAGGGCTCCCGCTATCGCGCGAAGGCGCAGCGGCAGCAGGAGCGCCGCATCGAGATCGCCGGACAGCGCGGATCGATCCTCGACCGCGACGGACGCGAGCTCGCCGTCTCGGTCGAGGCCGCGTCGGTGTACGGGATCCCGGACGACGTCAAGGACGCCCGCACGGCCGCGCACGCTCTCGCCGCTCTCCTCCCCGACGCCTCGGAGACCGAGATCCGCGCGCGCCTCTCTTCGGACAAGGGCTTCGTCTGGGTGGACCGGCAGATCGATCCCGAGCTCGCCCGGCGCGTCCTCGCGCTCCGGCTCGCGGGCATCCGGACCGTGCCGGAGCCCAAGCGGTTCTATCCGAAGGGCCGGCTCGCCGGCGCGGTCCTCGGGTTCGTCGGCACGGACGCCTCGGGCCTCGCCGGGCTCGAGCACCTCTACGACAAGCAGATCCGAGGCAAGCCGGGCGAGATCGTCGCGTTGACCGACGCACGCCGCAGCCGCTACGGCGAGTCGGAGACCGCCGGCCGTCCCGCGCAGGAGGGCGCCTCGCTCGTCCTGTCGCTCGACTCGGGCGTGCAGTTCGCCGCGGAGCGCGAGCTCGCCGCGACGATGGAGGAGCACCACGCGAAGTCCGGCAGCGTCGTCGTCATGGATCCGTTCACCGGCGAGGTCCTCGCGATGGCGTCCGCGCCCGACTTCGACCCGAACGAGTTCCAGCGCTATCCGCCGGAGTCGCGCCGCAATCGCGTCATCGCGGACTGCTACGAGCCCGGCTCGACGTTCAAGATCGTCACCGGCTCGGTCGGGCTCGAAACGGGGATGGTCAGCCTCGACGAGGTCATCGACACGGGCGACGGCACGATCCGCGTCGCGAACACGACGATCCGCGAGGCCGACCATCACCGCTATGGCGCCCTGACGCTCGCCGGCGTGTTCGAGCACTCCTCGAACGTCGGGATCATCCGCGTGGGTCTTCGGCTCGGGCCGCGGCGGCTCTACGAGGGCGCGAGCGCGTTCGGCGTCGGCAAACCGACGGGCGTCGACCTGCCCGGCGAGAACCCCGGAATCTTCCGTCCGCTCCCTCGCTGGTCGGCGCTGTCCAACGCATCCATCTCGATGGGCCAGGAGGTCTCGCTCAACGCGCTGCAGCTGGCGCGCGTCACGGCGGTCGTGGCCAACGGCGGCTACCTCGTGCAGCCGCACCTCGTCACGCGGATCGTCGAGCCCGGCGGGCGCGCGCGCGACGTCTCGGTCGCGGAGCCCGTCCGCGTCGTGTCGGAGCAGACGGCGCGCTCGATCTCGAACATCCTCGTCGGCGTCGTCGAGCGGGGGACGGGCCTGAAGGCCGCGATCCCGGGCTTCGCTGTGGCGGGAAAGACCGGCACCGCGCAGAAGGCGGGCGTCGGCGGGTACATCGCGGGACGCCACGTGCCGAACTTCGCCGGCTTCGCTCCGGCCGAGCATCCGCGCTGCGTCGCCGTGGCGGTGATCGAGGAGCCGCAGGGCCGCTACTACGCGGCGGACGTCGCGGCGCCGCTCTTCCAGCGCGTCGTGTCGCAGGCGCTCGGAATCCTGCGCGTCGCGCCGCGCGAGCAGCAGGTGCCCGCGAGCGTTCTCGCGGAGGCCGCGCCGCCGCCTCCCGTCGCCTATGCGGAGGGCGTGGTTCCAGTGTCGCGCCGCTCCGGCGCCGCCGCGTTCCCGGCCGCGGCCGCGAGGGCCGCCGCTGTTTCCGCCGATTCGCTGGCGCCGGCCGCTCCGTCGGACCGGACGCCCAGCGTCCTCGGCATGTCGGCCCGCCAGGCCCTCGCGCTGTTCGCCCGCGCCGGCGCTCTCGCGCGCATCCAGGGAACCGGTTTCGTCGTCTCCCAGGATCCTCCCGCCGGCACGCCGCTGCGCGCCGGCGACGTGCACACGCTCATCCTGGACGATCGCGCGCCCGCGGCCTCGGGCGATGCCCGCCGCGCGGGGGGGAATCCGCCGCCTCCGTCGGGTCCGTGAGGCTCGTGGACCTCGCTGCGGCGCTGCCGGGCGTCGAGCTGGCGGCGGCCGCGCGAGATGTCGAGGTCTCCCGCGTCGAGCTCGACTCCCGGCGCGTCCGGCCCGGCGACGTCTTCGTCGCGGTGCGGGGCGCGAAGTCCGACGGGGCCGCCCATGCCGCCGACGCGATCTCGCGCGGCGCGGTGGCCGTCGTCTCGGACCGTCCTCCGTCCGCCGGAGTCGACCCGGGCGTCCCCTGGGTGCGCGTCCCGTTGCCGCGCCGCGCCGCCGGACGCCTCGCGGCCCGCCTGAATGGCGATCCGGCCGACAAGCTCGTGCTCGCGGGCGTCACGGGAACCAACGGGAAGACCTCGACCGCGACGCTCCTGTCCGCGATCCTCGAGGCGCGCTACGGAGCCGCCGGGTTCATCGGGACGACGGGATATCGCCTGCGGAATCGCGAGATCGAGGCGGATCGCACGACGCCGGAGGCGCCGGTCATCCAGGAGCTCCTCGCGGAGCTCGTCGCCGACGGCGTGCCCGCGGCCGCGATGGAGGTCTCGTCGCATGCGCTGACGCTCGAGCGCGCCGAGGGATGCCGCTTCGATGTCGCCGTGTTCACGAACCTGACGCGCGACCACCTCGACTTTCACCGCGACATGGAGAGCTACTTCGGGGCGAAGAGGCGCCTGCTCGACTACCGCAAGCCCGGCGCCTCCGCCGTCGTCAATGCCGACGATCCGTACGGCCGCCGCCTGCTGGCGGAGGCGCCGCCCGTCGTCGGGTTCTCGCCGTCGGGAGCGGCGGCCGACTTCCGCGCCGCGTCCGCGAGCTGCGACATCACCGGCACGGTCGTCGAGGTCGCGCACGAACGCGGCGCGTTCCGCCTGCAGTCGCCGCTGCTCGGGCGCTTCCAGGTCTCGAACCTCCTCGGCGCCGCGGCGGCCGCGGTCCGGCTCGGAATCGACCCGTCCACCATCGCAAGCGCCGTCGCCGGCGTCGGCAACGTGGCCGGGCGGCTCGAGCGCGTGGACGCCGGTCAGCCGTATCCCATCCTTGTGGACTACGCGCACACGCCGGACGCCCTGGAGCGGCTGCTCGCCGCCGTGCGCGAGCTGACGGACCGCAAGATCATCCTCGTATTCGGCTGCGGGGGAGACCGCGACCGCGGCAAGCGCGCGCCCATGGGCGAGATCGCCGGCCGGATGGCGGACATCGCGATCGCGACGTCGGACAATCCGCGCTCCGAGGACCCGGATGCGATCCTTCGCGACGTCGAGGTCGGGCTCGCCGCGTCCGGCGCGACCAAGTACCTGAAGATCGCCGACCGGCGCGAGGCGATCCGCAGCGCCATCGAGCTGTCGAACCCGGGCACGGTCGTCGTGATCGCGGGCAAGGGTCACGAGACGACGCAGGTCATCGGAACCAGCGAGATGCCGTTCGACGATCGCAAGGTCGCCGCGGAGCTCGCGAGCCGCGCATGAGGTTCACGCTGTCTTCGCTGGCCGCCGCCTCCGGTGCGCGGCTCGAGGGCGCGATGGAGAGTGTCGCGCTCACGGGCGTCGCGGTCGACTCCCGCTCCGTCCGCGAGGGGAACCTCTTCATTGCGGTCCGCGGGGCGCGGGTGGACGGCCACGACTTCGCCGTCCAGGCCGCCGGACGCGGCGCCCGCGCTCTCCTCGCGGAGCGACTGCCCGACGGCCTCCCGGCCGGCTTCCCGGTTGCGATCGCGCCGAAGCCGATCGAGGCCCTCCAGCGCTTCGCGTCCGCGGAGAGGAAGCGGATGGGATTCCGGCTCGCCGCGATCACGGGCTCCGCCGGCAAGACGACGACGAAGGACTTCACGGCCGAGATCGTCGGCCGGCGGTTCGCCGTCGAGAAGACGCCCGGCAGCCAGAACAGCCAGATCGGCTTCTCGATGTCCGTCCTCAACCTGCCGCGCGAGCCGGAGTGGATGGTCGGTGAGATGGGCCTCTCGGAGCCCGGCGAGCTCTCGCGTCTCTCGCGCGCGTTCGAGCCGGACGTCGCCGCGCTCCTCCTCGTGGCGCCCGCGCATCTCGAGTTCTTCCCGTCCGTCGACGCCATCGCGGACGCGAAGGCGGAGATCCTCGAAGGGCTGAGGCCGGGCGGCACGTTCGTCGCGAACGGGGACGACCTCCGCGTCGAGCGGATCGCCGCGCGGCAAGCCGCCGCCGGACCCGTGATTCGCTTCGGCCTGTCTCCGAAGGCCGACGTTCGGGCGAGCGGGCTCGCTCCCGAGCCCGGCGGCGGCGGCACGCGGTTCCGGCTCGAGACGCCCGCCGGCTCCGCGGCGGTGCGGCTGCCGCTTCCGGGCGCGCACCAGGTCGCCAACTTCCTGGCGGCCGCCGCGATCGCCTTCGCCGTCGGCCTCTCGGCGGACGACAGCGCCGCCGCGGCCGAGGGGCTGCGCCCCGCGGCGCACCGCGGCGAGTGGAGGCGGCACGCCTCCGGCGCGAGGCTCTACGACGACGCCTACAACGCGAACCCGTCCTCGATGCGCGCCGCGCTCGAGACGCTCGGGGCGCAGGAGGGGAAGCGCCGCATCGCCGTGCTCGGCGACATGCTCCAGCTCGGCGGCGACGAGGCCGAGTGGCATCGCGGGGTCGGCCGCCTCGTCCCCGGGCGCGCGGACCGGCTCGTCTGCGTCGGCCAGCGCGCACGCTGGATCGCGGAGGGCGCCGTCGAGGCGGGCCTCGCCCCGGCGTTCGTGGATCTCGCCTCGGACGCCGTCGAGGCCGCGTCGCTGCTCGCCGGGAGCCTCGCGGAGGGAGACGTCGTGCTCTTCAAGGCGTCTCGAGGCGTCGGGCTCGAGCGCGCCGTAGAGGCGCTCGCGGCCGGCGGGACCGGGGGATAGGCCGATGCTGTACTGGCTGCTCTTCCCGCTCGCCGCGCGCGTCCCGGCGTTCAACGTCTTCCGGTACATCACGTTCCGGACCGCGATGGCGGCGCTGACCGCGCTCGCGATCTCGTTCGTGTTCGGACCGGCGACCATCCGTCAGCTCAAGAAGCTGCAGGTCCGGCAGTCGATCCGCGCCGACGGCCCGCAGACGCACCTCGCGAAGGCGGGCACGCCGACGATGGGAGGCATCCTGATCATCGCGTCGGTCGTGATCGCGACCGTGCTCTGGATGGACCTGCCGAACCGTTTCGTGTGGATCGCGGTCGGCACGCTCGTGCTCGTGGGCCTGGTGGGCTTCGCGGACGACTGGGTGAAGGTGACGAAGAAGCGCAGCCTCGGCCTGACCGGACGCGGAAAGCTGATCCCTCAGTTCGTCGTCGCGCTCGCGGTCGCGTGGTCGATCCAGCAGTGGGCGGGCCACGGCGCGATCTCGACGGTGATCACTTTCCCGTTTTTGAAGAAGCTCCTCATCGACCTCGGCATCCTCTATATTCCTTTCGTGGCGCTCGTCGTGGTCGGCTCATCCAACGCGGTGAACCTGACCGACGGGCTCGACGGGCTCGCGATCGGCGCGACGGGGATCGCGGCGGGGACCTACGCGATCCTGTCGTACGTCACCGGCAACGCGGTCACGGCCCGCTATCTCCAGATTCCGTACATCCCGCAGTCGGGCGAGCTCGCCATCTTCTGCGCCGCGCTGGTCGGTGCGTCGCTCGGCTTCCTGTGGTTCAACTGCCATCCGGCCGAGTTGATCATGGGCGACGTCGGCGCGCTCTCGCTCGGTGCGGCGATCGCCTCGGTCGCGGTCATGACGAAGCAGGAGGTCCTGCTCGCGATTGTCGGGGGACTGTTCGTGCTCGAGGCGCTCTCCGTCATCATCCAGGTCGCCTCCTTCAAGACGACCGGCCGCCGCGTCTTCAAGATGGCCCCGCTGCACCACCACTTCGAGCTCCTCGGGTGGGCCGAGTCCCGCGTCATCATTCGCTTCTGGATCATCGCCATCCTGTTCGCGGTCGTCGGGCTCTCGACTTTGAAGCTGCGATGAGCGCGTTGCCGATGATCGAAAACGCCGCCTCGCCCGACCCTCTGCCGCGTCGCGTCGCCGTGCTCGGGTTCGAGCGGAGCGGACGCGCGCTCACCGACGCGCTCCTCTCCCGCGGCGTGTCCGTCACCGTCGGAGACCGACGCGACGCGTCGGCGTTCCCGGGCCTCGCGCCGTTCCGCGAGAAGGGGGCGAAGTTCTTCCTGGGCGGCCCGCCGCCGTCGTTTCTCGAGGGCGCGGAATGGCTCGCGATCTCGCCCGGCGTCCCGATGAGCGCGCCGGCCGTCGCCGCGGCGCGTTCGCGAGGGATTCCGGTGCTCGCCGAGCTCGAGATCGCGTGGCGCATTGCCGAGGCGGAGGCGCCCGGACGCAATCGCTGGATCGCCGTCACGGGCACCAACGGCAAGTCGACCACGACGACCTGGATCGCGGACATGCTCGTGCGCGGGGGCCGGCGCACGGCGCTCGCCGGCAACATCGGCGCGCCGCTCTCCGGCTTCCTCGACGAGCCGCGCGGACGTGACTACGTGTGCGAGGTGTCGTCGTTCCAGCTCGAGGGTGTCGAGCGCTTCCGAGCCGACGTCGCCGTCCTGACGAACATCACGCCCGACCACCTCGACCGCTACCCCAGCTTCGCGGCGTACGCGTCCGCGAAGGCGCGGCTCTTCGCGCTTCAGACCGTGGACGGCGCCGCGATCGTCAACGCCGACGACCCTGTCTCGGCGCGGATGCCCGTGCGCGCCCGCCGGCTCCTCTTCTCGCGGCGCGGACGGCCGCCGGCGCCCGGCGCGTGGCTCGAGAGCGGCGCGATCTGGTCCGACGCGTCGGGGGAACGGCGCCGCGTGCTCGAGACGAGCCGTCTCTCGCTCCCCGGCGCGCACAACGTCGAGAACGCCCTCGCAGCCGTCGCCGCGGCAGAGAGCCTCGGCGTGCCCGCCGCGGCCATCGAGGCAGCGCTGACCGAGCTCCGCGGGCTGCCGCACCGCACCCAGCTCGTCGCCGAGGCTGGCGGCGTGCGCTGGGTGGACGACTCGAAGGGGACGAACGTCGACGCGACCGCGAAGTCGCTCGAGGCCTTCGCGCCGTCCTCCGTGCTCTTGATCCTCGGCGGGCGAGACAAGCACGGCGACTTCGCGGCGCTGCGCCCGCTCGTCCAGCGCGTCGCGCGCCGCGTCCTGACGATCGGCGAGGCGGCCGGCGCGATCGAGAAGGCGCTCTCGGGCGCGACGGCGATCGAGCCGTGCGACACGATGGAGACGGCCGTGGCCCGCGCGGCGGCCCTCGCGCGATCCGGCGACACGGTGCTGCTCTCGCCGGCGTGCGCGTCGTTCGACCAGTACCGAAACTACGAGGCGCGCGGCGACCACTTCGCGGCGCTCGCGCGAGCGGCGGCCGATGCGATGAAGGTGAGCTCCCGTGGCTAAGAAGCTCGCATCCGACAAGATCCTGTTCGCGGCGCTCGTGGCGCTGTCGCTCTTCGGCTGCGTCATGATCTACAGCGCCTCGGCGGTCTCGGCGGGGGAGACCTCCGGAAACCCGTACCGCTATCTCATCAAGCAGATCGCCGCACTGGTGATCGGAGGCGTCGCCGCCTTCGTCGTGTATCGCACCGACTACCGGCGGTTCGGACGCCCCATCGTGGTGTACGGCTTCTACAGCGCGATGCTCGCGCTCGCCGCGTTCGCGCTTTTGCGCCCGCCCATCAACGGCGCGCGGCGCTGGATTCCCGTCGGCTTCACGATGCTGCAGCCGTCCGAGCTGCTCAAGGTGGCGCTCGTCCTGCTCCTCGCATACCAGCTCTCCCGGAAGGCGGAGGGCGACAGACCGGACAAGGCGATGATCCCGGCCGCCGTGTTCGCGGGGCTCGCGGCGGGAGTGGTCGTGCTGCAGCCCGACCTCGGCACCGCGTTCTGCTACGCGATGCTCTGCGCGGTGCTGCTCTGGGTCGCGGGCGCCCGGCTGCGCTACTTCGTCTTCGGTATTCTCGGGCTCGTACCGTTGCTCGCGGTGCTGCTTCTCTCGGCCGACTACCGGCGCGCGCGGCTGCTCTCCTTCCTCAACCCCGAGGCCGACCCGCTCGGCGCGGGGTTCCAGGCGCTGCAGTCCCTCATCGCCGTAGGCGCCGGCGGCTGGTTCGGCAACGGGCTGGGCGGGAGCCGGCAGAAGCTCTTCTTCCTGCCGTTCCCGCACACCGACTTCATCTTCGCGATCGTCGGCGAGGAGCTCGGCTTCATCGGCGCGCTCGGCGTGGTCGTCTGCTTCGCTGTCGTCGCGTGGCGCGGGCTGAGGGCGGCCCGGCGCGCCCCCGACTCGTTCGGCGGATTCCTGGCGGCCGGAGCGACGGCCATGATCGTGGTGCAGGCCGCCATCAACCTCTCCGTGGTTCTGGCGCTTCTGCCCACGAAGGGGATTCCGCTCCCATTCGTCTCCTATGGGGGATCTTCGGTCGTCGCCTCGTGGATCGCCGGAGGATTGATATTGAATGTCTCCCAGCATGAAGTCGCAGACGCTGCCTGAGCCGAAAACCGCAAACCGTGAGCCGGGAACCCCCGTGCTCGTGCTGATCTCTGAGTGCGGCTCGCCGCCGCGACTCGGCTTGCGGCTCACGACCCCGGTTCTCGCGGCATGACGGATCCCCTCGGTTCGTACGTCATCGCGGCCGGCGGCACCGGAGGCCACATCATTCCGGGCATCGCGCTCGCGGCGGAGATCCGCGCGCACAAGCCCAACTCCGACATTGTCTTCGTCGGAACGTCGATGGGCCTCGAGGGCAAGATCGTGCCCGCCGCCGGATACCCGCTCGAGCTGATCGACGCGTCGGGCTTCGTCGGGAAGACGCTGACGAAGCAGATCGGCTCGCTCGCACGGCTGCCGAAGGGCTTCCTCGAATCCCGGGCGCTGCTCCGGCGTCACCACGCGCGCGTCGTGATCGGAGTCGGCGGCTACGTCACCGTCCCGGTCCTCCTGGCCGCGCGCTCGCTCGGCATCCCGACCGTGATCCACGAGTCGAACGCCATGCCGGGCGTGTCGAACCGCTTCCTGAACAAGTTCGCTACGCGGACCGCCGTCGGCCTCGCCGCCGCGAACAAGCACCTGAAGAAGCCCGGCGTCGTGACGGGGACGCCGGTGCGGAGCGACTTCTTCGCCGTTCCCCCGATGAGCGAGACGGCCGCGACGCGGCGGCTGCTCGTCTTCGGCGGCAGCCAGGGCTCCCGCGTCATCAACCGCGCCATGGCGCGGACGGTGCCGCTCCTCGAGAAGTCGGGCCTCGAGGTGATCCACCAGACGGGCGACAAGGACATGGCCGTGACGCGCTCGCGCTACCCGCGCGTCCCGATGCACTGGACGCTGGTTCCGTTCCTTCAGAAGCTCCACGAGGAGATGGCGTGGGCGGACCTCGTCCTCTCGCGCGCCGGGGCGATGACCGTGTCGGAGCTCTCGGCGGCGGGCCGGCCCGCGATCCTCGTGCCGTTCGGCGCGGCGACCTCGGGACACCAGCTCGAGAACGCGCGCGCGCTGACCAAGGCCGGCGGCGCCGTGCTCATCCGCGAGCCCGAGCTGACCGCCGAGAACCTCGCCGGCACGATCACCGAGCTGCTCGACAAGCGGGATCGGCTGATTCACATGAGCCAGCGCGCGCGAACGCTCGCGAAGCCCGACGCCGCACGGGACCTCGCCCGCATGGTCTTCGAGGCGGAGGTCTCCCGGTGAGGTTCTTGAGGCTGCGCCGCATCCACTTCGTCGGCGCCGGCGGGGTCGGCATGAGCGGGATCGCGGAGATCCTCCTCCTGGCGACACCGCTCGAGATCACCGGCTGCGACCAGGCGCGGTCGGAGAACACCGTGCGCCTCGAGAAGCTCGGGGCGAAGATCGCGATCGGCCACGATCCGTCGCACGCCCAGTCCGCCGACCTGCTCGTGATCTCGTCCGCCATCGGGGAGGCGAGCCCGGAGGTCGCCGCGGCGCGCGAGCGGGGGATCCCGGTGATCCGGCGCGCCGAGATGCTCGGCGAGATCATGCGGCTCAAGCAGGGGATCGCGGTCGCCGGCACCCACGGCAAGACGACGACGACCTCTCTGACCGGCCTCGTGCTGACCGAGGCGGGGTTCGACCCGACGATCGTCGTCGGCGGCCGCGTCCACATCCTCGGCACCAACGCGCGGCTGGGCAAGGGCGAGTACCTCGTGGCCGAGGCGGACGAGTACGACCGCTCTTTCCTCGAGCTGACGCCCGTGGTCGCGGTCATCACGAACGTCGAGGCGGACCACCTCGACACCTATCGCGACCTCGACGACATCGTCGACGCCTTCGCGACCTTCGCGAACCGCGTGCCGTTCTTCGGCTCGGTCGTCCTCTGCGCGGACGACGCCGGCGCGCGGCGGCTGCTGCCGCGGATCCACCGCCGCACGATCACCTACGGGGAGGGCGACGACGCCCAGGTCTGCGCCCGGCGCGTCCGCCTCGACTCGACGGGGACGCTCTTCGAGGTCTGGGAGTCCTCCGCCGGACGGCTCGGCGAGGTCCGCCTGCGGCTGCCCGGCCGCCACAACGTCGCCAACGCGCTCGCGTCGATCGCGGTCGGGCGCGAGCTTCTGATCCCCTTCGAGACGATCGCGCGAGCGATCGCGTCGTTCACCGGCGTCGTCCGCCGCTTCGAACGGAAGGGCGAGCGCGACGGCGTCCTCGTCGTCGACGACTACGCGCACCACCCGACGGAGATCCGCGCGACGCTGTCCGCGGCGCGGCAGGTCTACCCGGAGCGCCGGCTCGTCGCGCTCTTCCAGCCGCATCTCTACTCTCGGACGCGGGACTTCGCGGGCGAGTTCGGAGAGGCGCTGCGCGGCGCCGACGTCAACGTCGTGCTCGACGTCTACCCCTCGCGGGAGGCGCCGCTGCCGGGCATCTCCGGCGAGATGGTGGCCGACGCCGCGCGCCGGGCCGGACACCCGAACGTCGTCTATACGCCTGAAAAGACTGGAGTTGCGGAGACCCTGGAGGGGACGCTCAAGCCCGGCGACGTGCTCCTGACGCTCGGCGCCGGGGACGTCGTCCGCTTCGGCGAGGAGTACCTGAGCCGTGGCGCCGACCGATAAGAAGGACGCTCCGTTCCTGCGGCGCGCCGGCGCGCCGGCACTCCGCCGCAAGCGGAAGCCGATCGGATTCCGCATTGCGACCGGCGCTGTCGCGGCGGCGGCGGCGATCATCCTTCTCGTGCGCTTCGTCGGCGGCGAGCGGTTCGCGCTGACGCGGTTCGCGATCTCCGGCAACACTCGCACGCGGACCGAGGAGATCCTGGCCGTGCTCTCGGCGTGGAGAGGGCGCAACCTCGCGACGCTCAACCTCGCGCCGCTCGCCGGCAAGCTCGCCGGTCAGCCGTGGATCGAGCGGGCCACGGTGACGAAGCGGTTCCCGGACGGGATCGCGGTGCGCGTCATGGAGCGAAAGGCGGTCGCGCTCTATCGGGACGCGGACGCGCTCTGGTGGGTCGATCCCGCGGGACGCCTCATCGCGCGCTACGACCCGCGCCGGGATTCCGCGGAGTACGTGATCCTCACCGGAGACCGGCGCGCGCTCACCGACGCCGTCGGGCTCCTCGAGGATCTGCGCGCGCGACGCCCGGAGTATTTTTCCGCGCTCTCGGAAATCGCCTCGCTCCCCGATGGTGGTTTCGGTATGATGGATTCGCTCTTTCGAAAACCGATTCGTGTTCTCCGGGCGGATGCGCCGGAGAAAATTCACGCGTTGCTCGACGCGCGCAGTTTCATAGAGGGTCGCGGGTGGGAGGCACGGGCCATCGATCTCCGGTTTGCCGATCGCATCATTCTCGTCGGCGCGTACGGCGCGGGGAACCGTCTCTGATGCGAGCCTCGACGCGGACCGGACGGCAGCCTTCCCTCTTTCTCTTCCGCTCACGCTTCCGGAGCTCTCTCTAATGTCCAAGCCCGAATCCTTCCTCGTCTCCTGCGACATCGGGACGTCGAAGATCTGCGTCCTGATCGGAGAGCAGAACGCCGGCGGATCCCTCGACGTGATCGGCAAGGGCGCGGCCGCCAATCGCGGCACGCGCAAGGGCAACATCATCAACGTCGACGCGACGATCGAGGCGATAAAGCGCGCGGCCGAAGAGGCCGAGATCATGGCAGGCGTCCAGATCTCGCGCGCCTGGGTCGGCGTCTCCGGCTCGCACGTCCGCTCCTTCAACAGCCGCGGCGTGGTCGCCGTGGCGGGCAAGGACCGCGAGATCACCAAGGAGGACGTCGCCCGCGTCATCGACGCGGCTCGCGGCGTGCAAATCCCTCAGGATCATGAGGTTGTGCACGTCGTGCCGCGGGACTTCGCGGTCGACGGCCAGGACGGCGTCGCGGATCCGCTGGGCATGATCGGCAGCCGGCTGGAGGCCGACGTCCACGTCGTCACCGCGCCCGTCGCGGTGACCCAGAACATCGTGACGTGCATGAACAAGGCGGGCGTCGAGGTCGTCCAGCTCGTTCTCGAGCAGTTCGCGGCCGCGGAGGCCGTCCTGACGCCGGACGAGAAGGAACTCGGCATCTGCCTCGTCGACATCGGCGGCGGCACGACCGAGGTCGCCGTGTACCAGCGCGGCACGATCGCGCACACGGCCGTCATCCCGATCGGCGGCGATCACTTCACGAACGACCTGGCCGTCGTCCTGCGCGCGCCGATCACCGACGCGGAGCGCCTGAAGAAGAAGCACGGCTGCGCGCTGCGAAGCGCCGTCTCGGAGGACGAGATGGTCGAGGTCCCGATGGTCGGAGGCCGCGCCCCGAAGCTCTGCCCGCGGACGACGCTGTCGGACATCCTGCAGCCGCGCGCCGAGGAGCTCCTGGGGCTGATCCACGATGACATCCAGCGGCTCGGGCTCGACAAGGAGATCCGCTCGGGCGTCGTCCTGACGGGCGGCGGTGCCGAGCTCGAGGGCATCGTCGAGATCGCCGAGGGACTCTTCGACGGTCCGGTGCGGCGCGGCGTGCCGTCCGGCGTCGGAGGCCTCGTCGACGTCGTCTCGCGTCCCGAGTGGGCGACGGCGACGGGCCTGCTCCTATATGGTCACCGTTACAAGCCGTCGCGGCGCAGAGCGCGCGCGTTCTTCCAGGCGGCCAACTCCGTGTCTCGCTTCATTCGGGACTTCTTCTGATGGCAAACAAACGCACTCGGCGACGGAGGGAAGGGGCGATGATCGAGTTCCTCGAAGACGAAACGAACAAGCTCTCGATCGAGCTCGACGGCGGCGACGCATCGCCCGCGAACATCCGAGTGATCGGCGTCGGGGGAGGCGGCTCGAACGCGGTCAACCGGATGATCTCCGCCGGGGTGCGCGGCGTCGAGTACTTCGCATGCAACACGGACCTGCAGGCGCTGCGCAAGTGCGCCGCGCCGAACAAGCTGCAGATCGGCGGACGGCTCACGAAGGGGCTCGGCGCCGGCGCGGATCCCGACGTCGGCCGCAACGCCGCGCTCGAGGACCAGGACCGGCTCGCGCATGCGGTCGAGGGCGCCGACATGGTGTTCCTCGCGATGGGCCTCGGCGGCGGCACGGGGTCCGGCGCCGGACCCATCATCGCGAAGCTCGCGTCCGAGGCGGGCGCGCTCGCCGTCGCGTGCGTCACCAAGCCGTTCGAGTTCGAGGGCAAGAAGCGGATGCGGCAGGCCGAGCGCGCCTCGCGGGAGCTGCGCGAGCACGTCGACACGCTGATCACGATCCCGAACCAGCGGCTGCTCGCGTTCGTCGAGCGGAACACGCCGCTGCAGGAGTCGTTCAAGATCGCCGACGACGTGCTGCGCCAGGCGATCCAGGGGATCTCGGATCTGATCAACTGCCCCGGCGAGATCAACCTCGACTTCGCCGACGTCCGCAAGATCATGAACGACATGGGCCGCGCGCTCATGGGGACCGCCGTCGCCGAGGGCGAGAACCGCGCGATTCACGCGGCGCAGGCGGCGATCTCTTCGCCGCTACTCGAGGACGCGTCGATCGAGGGCGCGCGGGGCGTCCTGATCAACATCACGGGCGGCCACGACCTCACGCTGTTCGAGGTCACCGAGGCGGCGCAGATCATCCAGCAGGCCGCGGATCCCGACGCCGAGATCCTCTTCGGCTGCGTGCACGACGAGAAGATGGCCGGCTCGGTCAAGGTCACGGTGATCGCGACCGGATTCGACAAGCTCGAGCGCGAGATGGCCGAGGCGGAGCGCGAGGCGGCGAAGCCTCTCTCCGCGGCGGGACCGCGTCCGGCGCGGCCGCCGTTTTTGCGCGGCGACGACTCCGGCGGCTTCGGGCCGAACGCGTCCGGCAACCGCGACGACTTCGACATTCCGACGGTCCTTCGCCGTCAGATGGACTGACAGCCGGCTCGTCAGTCCCGGCCGCTCCGAGGCCGATTCCCCAAGAAGACGACGACGTGACGGCCCCCCGAGTCCGCGAATCGCGCGGACTCGCGGAACCCCCGGAGGGCCAGCTCGCGGCGAACGTCCTCGGAGGCGTCCGACAGGTAGAGCCCGATCGCGTCGCACTCGGCGGCCGCGGCGAGCGCGCCGTCCGCAAGCGGCGTCGTCGCGCGGAGATCGACGATCCGGACGCCGTTGCCGAGATAGAGCCGGTCGCCCCAGGCCCACGACTGCTCGAGCGCGGCCGCGCGGACCGGCGGCTCTAGCGACGCCAGGTATCGGGCGGCCGTGATCGCGGGCTGCGACTTCTCGCGCATCAGGTGGAGCGTGCGCTCGGCGCAGAGCGGCACGGCGGCGGCAAGGCAGATCGTCGCGAGCGCGCGTCCCGTACGACCGCCGCGGCGCAGGCGCTCCCAGCCGAACGCGGCGGCGACGGCGAGCAGCAGCACGGCGAACATGAGGTAGCGCAGCCCCTTCAGCGGCGTCGGGGACAGCAGCACGACGAAGGTCAGCGCGGCGAGCATCGGCGCGCGCGCCCGGCGGTCGCGCACGGCGAACGCGGCGAGGAGCAGCAGCACCGGCCCCGTCCACTGCAGGACCATCCCGACGTACCAGAGGGGCGGCCGGGGCGTGAACGCGTCGTGCGGCGCGCGCATGAACGCGAGAAACGCGCGGAGGCTCGCGAAGGGCGCGCCCCAGGTCGCCGCGTCGAAGGCGCCCACGAAGAGGACGACTCCCGCGGCGAAGCCGGCCGCGAGCGCGAGGGCGCGTCGCAGCCCCCGGTCTCTGAGCAGCACGAGGCCCGCGAGCGGGATCAGCGCGACCCCCTCGCTCCAGCGCACGGCGAACGCGGCCGCGGCGAGAAGGCCGGCCAGAGCCGCGTCGCGCGCCCGCTCGCCGGGCCGCACGAGCAGGAGGAACGCGCCGAGCAGGAGCGCCGACGAGATCGGCCGCGGGTACTGAGTGGCACCGTACGCGAAGGGCACCCACGCGGTCGCGGCGAGGAACGCGGCCGCGCGCCCGGTGGCCTCGTCGCCTCCGAGCGCGAGCGCGACCCGGTACGCGAGCCAGACTCCGAGCGTCGAGAACGCGGCCGTCGGAATCGCCGCGAGGAACGTGAGCCAGTGCGGGCTCGCGAGGCCCACCGCGGCGCCCGCCTTCACCGCCGGAAACGCGAGCAGCAGCGGGTGGAAGAGCGAGCGGATGGGCCACGGAGAGTAGTCGAGACGGACCGCCCAGCGCGCCGCGGTCTCCACGATCTCGAGGTCGTCGCCGGAGAGGAACCCCGGGAACGTCCAGGCCAGCGCGAGCCGGGCCGCGGCCGTCGCCGTGAGCAGCGCCGCCAGGAAGGCTCGCGAGGTCTCCCGGGCCGGGCGTGTCACCTCAGGCCGAGCCCTTGTGGATGACCTCCTCGACCCTCTCCTCGATGTTGCGGCCCATCTGGCGCGCGCGGCGGATGATCTGGAGCCGCTTCTCCCGGCTCCTCCTCCGCCACTTCTGGTACGCGGTCTCGAGCTTCGGGTGCCGCTTTCGGAACCGACGCACGGCGCGACGCAGCCGGGGCGAGACCCGGCTGAAGAACACGAGCGAGAGGAAGAAGAAGATGAGCTGCGGCATGACGGGGATCAGGATGCCGACCACGCCGAGGAGAAAGAAGAAGACGCCGAGCGCGATGTTCCAGATCTTCTTGCGATGCGAGCGGGTCCGCCGCGCCGTCGACTCGGACGCGGGCGGCAGACTCTTCTTCCGCCGGCTCATGGCTTCCGTCGCGAGCTCAACGCTGCCTTCACGAGCTCAAGGCTGCGCGACCGCGGCCTTGATGAGGTTCGTGCTGCCCGCGACTCCGATCGGAATCCCCGCCGTGATGACCGCCGTCTCCCCGGGGCGGAGCAGGCCATGCGCAACGGCGAGCGCGGGCGCGCGCAGGAGCATCGCGTCGGTGTCCGGCTCTTCCTCGACGACGAGCGGCTCGACGCCCCACACGAGAGCGAGCCGCCGCGCGGTCTCGGGCCGCGTCGAGAGCGCGAGGATCGGCCGTCGCGGCCGGTGCTTGGCGACGAGCCGGGGAGTCTCGCCGGACTCGGTCCAGGCGACGATGACGCCCGCCCCGATGTGCTCCGCGAGCTCGGCCGCCGCACCCGCGACGGCTTCGGGCAGCGACTGAAGCGCCCGATCCTCGAAGCGCCGCATCCACTGCTCGAACGGGAACGCGGTCTCCGTGTCCTCCGCGATGCGGCGCATCGTCTCCGCCGCCTCGACGGGGAAGCGGCCCGAGGCGGTCTCCTCGGAGAGCATGAGCGCGTCCGTGCCGTCGAGGATCGCGTTCGCGACGTCCGCGACCTCCGCGCGAGTCGGGCGCGGGCGCTCGACCATGGACAGCAGCATCTGCGTCGCGGTGATCACCGGCTTGCCGGCGCGGTTTGCGCGATCGATCAGCATCTTCTGGAGGAGCGGCACGTGCTCGAGCGGCGTCTCGACGCCGAGGTCGCCTCGCGCGACCATAATCCCGTCCGAAGCGTCGAGGATCTCGTCGACGCAGCCTAGCGCCTCGTGCTTCTCGATCTTGGCGATCAGGGGAACGGACGCGCCGCGCTCCGCGAGGTACGCGCGGACCATTCGGACGTCGTCGCCGCAGCGCACGAACGAGAGCGCCGCGTAGTCGACGCCCTGCGCGACGCCGAAGGCGAGGTCCTCGCGATCCTTGTCGGTCAGCGAGGGGCCCTCGACCGTGCGGCCGGGCAGGCTGATTCCCTTGTGCGACGAGAGGAGGCCGCCCGCGATCACGCGGCAACGCACGTCGGTCGCCGTGGTCTCCTCCGCCTGCAGCGCGATCTCGCCGTCCGCGAGGAGGAGCCGATCGCCCGGCCGCACGCTGCGCGCGAGCTCGGGATAGCTGACGCTCGCCTCGGTCGCGTTTCCGGGGACGCCGCGGGTGGTGAGCGTGAACGCGGAACCCGGCTCGAGGCGGACGTGCCCGGGCGCGATCTCGCCGATTCGGATCTTCAGGCCGGCCAGGTCCTGAAGGATGGCCACGGGCCGGCGCGCCCGCGACCCGAGGGCCCGCAGCGCCGCGATGACGCGGGCGTGCTCCTCGTGGGTGCCGTGGGAGAAGTTGAGCCGGGCCACGTCCATGCCCGCCTCGACGAGCTTCGCCAGCACCGCCGGATCCCGGGACGCGGGCCCGATCGTGCAGACGATCTTGGTCCGCCTCATCACGCCGAAGAGTAGTCGAGAACGGACTCTCGGGTTCGCCCGGGGCGGCCTCGGCCTCGGGAACGCCCGTAGGCCCCCGGACCCGGGGCCTTGGTGGACGTTCTTCCCTCGTGAATAATGGGGCCCGTGATGGAACTCGCGACTCCCTGGACGCCTCGCGCCGGAGCTCCCGGAGCGCGCCTGTTTCCCATGTCGTGGCTCCTGGGTGAGAACGACCGGGATCGCGACACGGTGGAGTCCTCCTCGCTGAATCGAACCAGGGCCCAGGAGACCGAGGGCTGCGTCATGATCGTCGAGGACGAGGCGGACGCGCGCGACGCGATGGTCGAGCTGATCGCGGGCGAAGGCTTCTCGGCCGTCGGTGCGGTGCACGGGCAGGAAGCCCTGGACATGCTGAAGTCCGGCACCCGGCCCGCGCTGATACTGCTCGATCTGAAGATGCCCGTGATGGATGGCTGGGGATTCTGCGAGGCGCTGGCCGCGGACGAGCGGCTGGCCTCCATCCCGGTCGCGATCCTGACGGCGTCGGCCATCTACGACAGCCTGCCTCATCGCCGCAACGGCGCGGGCCTCTTCACGAAGCCAGTGGACTTCCAGCGTCTCCTCGCGCTCGTCCGCCGTTTCTGCGGCTGACCGAATCGTCATGAAGCGGAGGAGCCTTCTCAAGCGGTTGCTCGCGCGACCTGCGGGACGCTACGCGCAGGTGCCGGTGCTGATCGGTGCGGCATTCGCGCTGCGGCTCGCGCTGACGCCGTGGCTCGGTACGCGCGGCGGTCTGATCCTGTGCTACCCGGCGGTCCTCGCCGCCGCCTGGATCGGGGGAGTCGGCCCGGGCGTCTTCGCGGTCGGGACGAGCCTCCTGGGCTTCGTGCTCCTGCTGCGGCCGCGCGGGCCGTTCACGGTGAACTCGCCGGAGGAGTGGTTCGGCGTGGGCCTCTACACGATCACCGCGATCGCCATCGCGGTGGCGGGAGGCGCCGGCCGGCGCGCGCGCAATGCGATCAGCCAGGAGATGGAGCGGACGCGCGACATCCTCGACCAGATGAGCGTCGGATTCGTGGTCGTCGACCGCGACTACCGCTTCGTCTTCCTCAACGCGGCGGCGCTCGCGCAAACGGGCAAGCGATACGAGGACGTCATCGGCCGCGACGCGCGGCTCATGTTCGGCGAGGCGCGCGAGGCGATGGCGGCGATCGGCGGCGTACTGGATCGGGGCGAGGCCCGGGAATACGAGCTGCACTACGCGCCGACCGGCCGCTGGTCCCTGCAGCGCGCCTTCCCGGTCCGCGAGGGCGCCGCGGTCTTCGTCATGGACATCACCGACCGAAAGCGCGCGGACGCGGAGGTCCGGCAGAGCCGCGCCCAGCTGACCCGGACGCTGGAGGCCGGCCGGATGGGCCACTGGAGCTGGAACGTCGAAACCGGGGACGTCGCGTGGTCCGAGAACCTCGAGGCGATCCACGGCGTGCCGTCCGGCGCGTTCGGCGGCACGTTCGACTCGTTCCTGGCGCTCGTCCACCCGGACGACCGCGCCGGCATCCAGGAACGGATCGCGGTCGCCCTCCGCGAGGGGTCGCACTACGAGATCGAATATCGGGTCCAGCGTCCGGACGGGAGGATCGAGTGGGTCGCCGGACGCGGCGAGGTCGAGCTCCGCGACGGCAAGCCGGTGCGCATGTCGGGTCTCGCCTCCAACGTCACGGACCTCAAGCGTTCGGAGGGCGAGCGGCGCCTGCTCGCCGCGATCGTGAGCTCGAGCGAGGACGCGATCGTGTCCAAGGCGCTCGACGGAACCATCACGAGCTGGAACCGCGCGGCCGAGCGCATGTTCGGCTACACGGCGGATGAGGCGGTCGGCCAGTCGATCCGCCTCATCATGCCGCCCGAGAAGCAGGACGACTTCCTCGGCATCCTCGAGCAGATCCGCCGCGGGGAGCGTGTCGAGCACTACGAGACGCTGCGCCGGACGCGGGACGGACGGATCATCGAAGTCGCGCTGACCGTCTCGCCGGTCCACGACGAGACCGGGCGAATCGTCGGCGCCTCGAAGATCGCCCGCGACATCACGGCGAGCAAGGCGGAGGAGAGGGAGCGGCAGCGCACCCGCGACATGTATCTCGGCATCCTCGGCCACGACCTGCGCAATCCGCTGAACACGATCGTCGCGTCGCTGTACACGCTCGAGAAGCAGGTGCCGGAGGAGGCCCGAAAGGTGCTGCCGCGCATGGCGCGGAGCACGCAGCGGATGAGCCGCATGATCGAGCAGCTCCTGGACTTCACGCGGGCGCGCCTCGGCGATGGCATCACGCTGAACCCCTCGCCCGGAGACCTCCGCGACATCTCTCACGCGGTCGTCGAGGAGATCGAGGCGCAGCATCCGCAGCGGATCCGGTTCCAGGCGGACTCGGTGCCGGGCCGCTTCGACTCCGACCGGCTCGCGCAGGCCGTCGCCAACCTCGTGGGCAACGCGTTGCAGCACGGTTCGCCGGCGAGCTCCGTGGACGTGCGCGTGACGTCCCGCAACGGCAGCGGCCGACTCGAGGTCAGCAATCGCGGCACGCCGATCCCGGAGTCCGTCCGGGCGACCATCTTCGAGCCGTTCCGGCGCGCCGAGGGACGGAGAGACTCGGGAGGACTGGGACTCGGGCTCTACATCGCCAACGAGATCGTGCGCGCGCACGGCGGCACGATACGGCTCGAGTCCGCCGACGATCTCACGACGTTCGCGATCGAGCTGCCGACGGCCGGAGTCCCGTCGCCGGCTCAGAAGTAGCCCAGCTCGATTCCCTTCAGCATCGCGCGGCTGCGGCCGCGGACTCCGAGCTTCTGCAGGATCGAGTGGACGTGGTTCTTCACCGTGCCCTCGACGACGCCGAGCGCGTCGCCGATCTCGCGGTTGGAAAGCCCGGCGGAGAAGAGCCGCAGCACCTCGCGCTCGCGCGCCGTGAGTCGCTCGGGCGTCTCCGCGCTCTCGAACGTCTTCGCGGCGCCGGACAGGCTGCGAAGCGCACGCTCCGTCACCGCGGGCCGGACGAGCGAGCCGCCCGACGCGACCTCGCGGATCGCCGCCGTGAGCCGCTCGAAGGTGACGTCCTTCAGGAGGAAACCGCGCGCCCCCGCCTTGAGCGCGTCGAACAGGAGCGCGTCGTCGTCGAAGGTCGTCAGGATGATCGTCGGCGGGAGGGCGCCGCGCAGGCCCGCCTCCTGCAGCACCTCGAGCCCGTTGCGCCTCGGCAGCCGGATGTCGAGCAGCACGACGTCGGGCCGCAGCCTCTCGATCTCCATCAGCGCCTCGTCGCCGTCGGCGGCCTGGCCGGCGACCTCGAGGTCCTTCGCGAACGAGAGCAGGCTCACGAGCCCCTCGCGTACGAGCGTCTGGTCCTCGACGAGCAGGATGCGGACGCGCGGCTTCACGGAAGCCACACGTGCGCCTCGAAGCCCGGCGGGCCCGGTGCGAGCCGCAGGCGTCCGCGAAGCGCGGTGAGGCGCTCGCGCATCCCGGAGAGCCCGCTGCCCTCGGCGAGATTCGGCGCGCCGTGTCCGTCGTCGCGCACGCGCAGGCCGAGCCCGCCGCCGCTCGCGTCGAGCTCGATCCAGAGGTTGCGCGCCGAGGAGTGCCGGATCGCGTTCGTGACGCATTCCTGAGCGCAGCGCAGCAGCGCCTGCGCGCGCTCCGCGTCGACGGGCGGCAGCGCGGAGGGGATCGAGAGGTGGATCGCGGGGGAGGGGATCGCCGCCGCGAGCGAGGTCAGCGCCGCCGCGAGGTCGGTCGCCTCCTCTCGGCGAAGCTGCCCGACCACGTTGCGCACGTCGGTCAGCATCGTGCGGGTGACGCTGCGCGCCTTCTCGAGCGGCGCGCGGACCTCCGCGGCGTCGCGCTCGAGCCCCATGCCAGCCACCTCGAGGTTGATCGACAGCGCGGAGAGGTGGTGCCCGATCGCGTCGTGGAGCTCGCGGGCGATCCGGAGCCGCTCCGCGGAGCGGCTGCCGTGGATGACGAGCTCGCGCGTCGCGATCAGCTCCTGGTTGGCGCGCGCGAGCTCGGCGCGCGACTCCGCCTCGCGCCGCATCAGGTGCGCGGCGAGGACCGCGAACGCCTGCAGACCGCCGACCGCGAGCGTGTTTCCGAACCACGCGGGCAGCGAGATCGGGTGCTTCACGTGGTTCCAGGGGAACGGCACCATCAGGAGCGCGAGGCCGACCGTCTGGAGCGCGACCCAGGCGCTCACGGTCGGCAGGCTCAGGATCTGCGCGGCCTCCCACGCGACGAAGACGAGCGGCAGGCCGCCCCAGTGCGAGGGCCACCACCGGTTCACGAACAGGACGGAGACGCTCGCCACGAGCAGCAGCGCCAGCACGGCGCGGCGGTCGTTGACCCGCCCGCTCCAGGACCGCGCCGAGGCGAGGATCCCCGTCGTGAACGCCACGGCCCAGACCCAGACGCAGTAGTCCTCGAACAGGTCGCGCATCGAGGCGTACTTCACGAGGACCGTGCCGCCGATGACGACCCACGTCAGGAGACTGGTGATCCGGATGGCGCGAGAGATGCCCACGGAAAAAGTCTACGGGAAGGACCGCCCTTCGGTTATGTATCGGAGGGTACAGGCCGGCCGGGTATCCTCCGGCACTTGTGGCGGGGCGCCTCCGCGGACGACAGTTCACCGCGAAAGAGGAGGACCTCCGATGACCCGTTGGACCCACGCCGCCGCCTTCGCCGCCGCCGCGCTCTCGTTCGGACCGTGGACGACCGCTCCCGCCGCCGACAAGGCCGCCGTCGAGGAGACCGTCGGCCACTACTTCAAGGGAGGGGACACGGGCAGCTCGGCCGAGATGCGCAAGGCGTTTCACCCGGCGGCCATGATGTTCTTCGTCGACAAGGACGGCGCCATGACGGGCGTGTCCATGCCCCAGTGGTGGGAGCGGATCGACGCGAACAGCAACAACGCGAAGCCCGCGCTCTCGCGCCGGGCCGCGCTCGTCGACGTCGAGGGCGACGCGGCCGTCGCGAAGCTCGTCTCGACGGTTCCCGACATGCAGATCGAGGACTACATGTCGCTGTTGCGGGTCGGCGGCAGCTGGCGGATCGTCGGGAAGATCTTCCACCGGACGGAGAGGTCCGCGGCGCCGGCCGCGTCGGGCTCCGCGCCGGCGGACCAGTCGGCCGCGCGCGCGGCGGCGGAGGCGCTGATGGCCGCGGTGGACGCGAACGACCCGCAGCGTCTCGCGGACGCGGCCGACGCGCGCGCGATGTCGTACGCGCTCGTCGACGGCCAGCTCGTCGGCATTCCGCTCGCCGAGCTCCAGGCGCGGCTCGCGGCGCGGCGCAAGAGCGGGACGGCGGAGCAGAAGGAGGGCCGCGTCTCCGCGGTGGACGTCGAGGGCGACTGCGGCGTCGCGAAGATCGAGCGCACGATGCCCGGTGCGCGGTTCGTGGATTACGCTTCTCTGTTGAGGGTGGACGGAAAATGGAAAGTCGTCGGCGTCGTCTCGGTGCGGCGGAGCGCGTGAGCGGAGACCCCGGCGAATCGCTCGCCGCGACCCGGCGCCAGTTCCTCAAGCTGGGCGCGGTCTCGGCGGGCGGGCTCGCCCTCGGCTTCCGCTTCGGGCCGGCGGTCGCGCGCGCGGCGAAGGCGGCGGACGCGGGCGCGAGCGGGTTCCGTCCCAACGCGTGGGTCCGCATCGATCCGGCCGGCAAGGTGTTTCTCACCGTCGGCAAGTCCGAGATGGGCAACGGAGCCCGCACGTCGCTGCCGATGATCCTCGCGGATGAGCTCGAGGTCGATCCCGGGACCGTCGAGCTCGTTCAGGCGCGTCCGGGCCCCGACTTTCCGGACCTGGGCACGTACGGGAGCCGCAGCACGCGGACGATGTGGGCGCCGCTGCGAACCGCCGGCGCCGCCGCGCGCGAAATGCTCGTCGCCGCGGCCGCGGCGCGCTGGAACGTGGACGCCGCCTCGTGCCGCGCGGAGAACGGCGAGGTCCGACACGGCGCGAGCGGCCGCTCGCTCGCATACGGCGCGCTCGCCGCCGACGCGGCGCTGCTGCCCGTCCCCGCCGAGCCGCGGCTCAAGCCGAAGGCCGAGTTCCGCGTCGTGGGCCGCGACCGGAAACGCGTGGACGCGCCGAGGATCGTCGCCGGCGAGGCGGTGTTCGCGTCGGACGTGCGCCTGCCCGGGATGAAGGTCGCGACGATCCTCCGCTGCCCGGTTCACGGCGGAGACGCGAAGTCGTGGGACGAGTCCGCGGCGCGCCGCGTGCCCGGGTTCGCCGCGATCGCCAAGATCGCGGGCGGCATCGCGATCGTCGCGGAGCACTCGTGGGCGGCGCTGCAGGCGCGCGAGGCCGTCGAGAAAACGATCGTCTGGAGCGAGGGCCCGCACACGGGCGTGGACTCCGCGGCCCTCCTCGGCCGTCTGCGAGAGACGGCATCGGCGCCGACGGGGTCGCTTCGGCGGGGCGGCGCCGCCGGCGCGGCGCTCGCCTCCGCGGCGCGGCGTGTCGACGCGGAATACTTCTATCCCTTCCAGGCCCACGCGCCGCTCGAGCCGATGAGCGCGGTGGCGGACGTCCGCCGCGGCTCGTGCGAGGTCTGGGCCGGGACGCAGAATCCCAACGGCGCGCAGGAGGCGATCGCGAAGGCGCTGGCGCTCGACCCGTCCGCGGTGACGGTGAACGTGACGCTGCTCGGCGGCGGGTTCGGCCGGCGCGGCCGCTCCGACTTCGTGCTGGACGCCGTCGATGCGTCGCGCGCCGTCGGCGCTCCCGTGAAGGTCCTCTGGACGCGGCCGGACGACATGCACGTCGGCGACTTCCATCCCGTCTCGCTGCACCTGATGTCGGCCGGTCTCGACGCGTCGGGCGCGCCCGTCGCGTGGCGGCACCGGGTGGGCTCGGTGGCGTGGTCGCGGAGCGGGCCGCCGCCGACGACCGACGAGCAGCTGCGGCCGCCGTTGCGCGGCGCGTACGACCTCCCGTACGCGATTCCGGCCCTCGAGGCCTCGCTCGGCGAGCTCGCGTCGCCGGTGCGGGTCTCGTCGTGGCGCGGCGTGAACCACAACCACAACGTCTTCGCGGCGGAGTGCTTCTTCGACGAGGTCGCCGCGGCGACGGACAAGGACCCGTTTGCGCTGCGGCTCGCGCTCCTGAAGCAGCCGGCCTCGCTCGTCGGGGGCCGCGAGGGCAAGCCGGTCGACCGCGCGCGGCTCGCCGCGGTGCTCGAGCTCGCGGGGCGCAAGGCGGGATGGGGAGGGTCGCTCCCGGCGGGCCGGGCGCGCGGCGTCGCCTGCGCGGCCTACGACGGGCAGACGTCCGCCGCCGTCGTCGCGGAGATCACCGCCGGCCGCGACGGGACCTGGCGCGCCGATCGCGTCGTCTGCGCCGTGGACCCCGGCGTCGCGGTCAACCCGCTCGGACTCCGGGCGCAGGTCGAGGGCTCGGTCGCGTGGGCCCTTTCGGCGCTCGCCACGGAGATCACGCTCAAGGCGAGCCGCGTGGAGCAGGGCAATTACCGCGAGTTCCCGATCCTGCGGTTTCGGGACATGCCGCGGGTCGAGACGCACATCGTGGACAGCGACGCGCCGCCGGTCG
>DATBBK010000212.1:0-9063 GCA_036271035.1 Thermoanaerobaculia bacterium
CGTCATCAACGACGACGGAGGCTCGATTGCGATCGTCGACGTCGGGAGCAGGAAGAAGACGACGATCTCGCCCGAGTACGCGAGCGCGTTCGGTCTCGCGTGGTCGCCGGACGGCTCCGAAGTCTGGTACACGGCGGCCGAGGTCGGAGGCAACCGGCTGCTCTACGCCGCGAATCCGTCGGGCAGGACGCGGCCCCTCGCTCGCGTCGCGGGCAACCTCACGCTCTACGACGTCGCGCGCGACGGACGGGTGCTCGTGAGCCATGACAACGTCCAGATCGGAATCATCGCTCGCGCGCCGGGCGCATCGGCCGACGTCGACCTCTCGTGGCTCGACTGGAGCCTGCTCTCGGACATCAGTCCCGATGGGCGCTCGGTCCTCTTCTCCGAGACCGGCGAAGGCGGCGGGAGGGGCTACTCGGTCTACGTGCGCGGCATGGACGGCTCGGCGGCGGTCCGTCTGGGCGAGGGAACCTCGCAGCGCTTCTCTCCCGATGGCAAGAGCGTGCTCGCCCTAGTCGGCCCGCCGTCCGGGCCCGACCTGGTGATCTACCCGATCGGGGCGGGTGAGTCGAAGAAGATCGCCGCGGCCGGTCTCGTGATCCGAGGCGCGGCCTGGCTGCCGGACGGGAAGAGAATTCTGGCCGGCGGCCGCGAGCCGGGACACAAGGCTCGCGGCTGGATCTTCGCGGTGGACGGGGGCAAGCCGCGGCCGATCACGCCGGAACCGTACCGCGGCATCACCCTGTCGCACGACGGGACGCGGCTCGCCGCCGTCGGGCCCGATGACGACTTCTACGTCGTGCCGGTGGACGGCTCGGGGCAGCCCGTGAAGATCCCCGGAATCTCCAATCTGCAGGACGCGGTCGTCGGGTGGACCGCGGAGGGCAAGATTTGGGTGCGGAGGGGAAGCGGCGCGCACCTCCCGCTGCGCATTCAGGTCGTCGATCCCGCGACCGGACAGATTGAAAGCGAAACGCAGCTGATGCCCGCCGATGCCACCGGCGTCAACGCGTTGCAGGGAGTCCGCATGGGGCCGAACGGATCGTACGCGTACTCGTACTACCGGAATCTCGGGACGCTGTACCAGGTCGAGGGAGTGAGGTGAGCTTTTCTGTCATCCCGAGGAGCAAAGCGACGAGGGATCCCTTTCTTTGCCGAAATGCCGATCCGTCGGCACCGTCACGCCGAAAGGGGTCCCTCGCTGCGCTCGGGATGACAAGTATTTTGCGACGGTGCTCCGCATGACCCTCGCCTCCGGCTCCCGCCTCGGTCCCTATGAGGTCCTCGGCCCGCTCGGCGCGGGCGGGATGGGCGAGGTCTACCGCGCGAAGGATCCGCGCCTCGGGCGCGAGGTCGCGATCAAGGTCCTGCCCGCCTCGCTCGCGAACGACGCGGAGCGCCTGCGGCGCTTCGAGCACGAGGCGCGGTCCGCGTCCGCGCTGAACCACCCGAATATCGTCACGATTCACGACATCGGAGTCTTCGACGGGACGTCGTACATCGCGATGGAGCTCGTGGATGGCCCGAGCCTGCGCGAGCTGCTCGCGTCCGGTCCGTTGCCCTCGAAGAGGCTTCTCGACGTCGCGGTGCAGATCGCTGAGGCGCTCGCGAAGGCGCACGCCGCCGGAATCGTGCACCGCGACCTGAAGCCCGAGAACGTCATCGTCTCGAAGGACGGCTACGTCAAGCTCCTCGACTTCGGCCTCGCGAAGCTCTTCGTCGCGCCGGTGGAGCAGGCGACGAACGCGCCGACGATCACGCCGCAGGAGACGACGCCCGGTACGGTGATGGGCACGGTCGGCTACATGTCCCCCGAGCAGGCGAGCGGGAGGCCTGTCGACTTCCACTCGGACCAGTTCTCGTTCGGCTCGATCCTCTACGAGATGGCGACGGGCAAGCGCGCGTTCCAGAAGGGAACCGGCGCGCAGACGCTCGCCGCGATCATCCAGGACGAGCCGGAGCCGGTGGCGCAGATCAACCCGCGCGCTCCGGCGCCGCTGCGCTGGATCGTCGAGCGATGCCTCGCCAAGGATCCGGAGGAGCGGTACGCGTCGACGCGCGACCTCGCTCGAGACCTGAGGAGCGTTCGCGAGCACATCGGCGAGGTCACCAGCACCGCGTCGGGCGGCACGGGCGTGGTCGCCGTAGAGCCCGCCAAACGCCGGCGTTCGTCGCTCGTCATCCCGATCGCTGCGGCGACGCTCCTCCTGGGCGCGGTCGGCGGATGGCTCGCCGCCCGCCGGGCCGGCGGCGAAACGCAGCCGAAGTTCCAACGCCTCACCTTTCAGAGGGGAACGGTCCTCGCGGCGCGATTCGGCCCCGACGCCCAAACCGTCTACTACAGCGCTGCGTGGGAGGGTGCGGTGCCGCGGATTTACCTGCTGCGCCCCGGCAATCCCGAGTCCTCCGCGCTCGCGCTTCCGCCCGCGAACCTGCTCGGAATATCGGCCGGTGGAGAGCTCGCCATGCAGCTCGATCCGAGACCGGCGCCGTACGGGTTCGGCTGGATCGGTACGCTCGCCCGCGCACCGCTCTCCGGCGGCGCACCGAAGGAAGTCCTTCAGGACGTCAGCCACGCCGAGTGGGTGCCGGGGGGCGCCGAGCTCGCCGTCGTGCATCACGTCAACGGAAAAGACCGTCTCGAGTACCCGATCGGCAAGGTCCTATTCGAGACCGGCGGCTGGATTCAGAACCCGCGCTTCTCGGCCGACGGACGCCAGATCGCCTTCATTCATCACGGGGCCAGCGGCGATGGCGGCGCGGTCGCAATCGTCGCGCTCGACGGAAAGAGCCGGGAGCTCTCCGCGGGTTGGGCGACGGTGCAGGGTCTGGCGTGGGGGCCCGGGGGTGAGATCTGGTTCACCGCGGTCCGCCAGGGGATCGAGCGCGAGCTCCACGCCGTGACGCCCGCCGGCCGCCTGCGCCTCGTTCGTACGATGCAGGGAACCCCGGCAATTCTCGACATGGCGGGCGCGAGCGCCCTCGTGACCGAGGACGACTATCGATCCGGTATCTTCGCGCTCCTGCCGGCGCAGACCGCGATGCCGGACCTGGGGTGGTTCGACTGGTCGAACGATCGGAGCCTCTCGAGCGACGGGAAGCTCGTGCTGCTCGATGAGACCGGGGAAGGCGGAGGCGCGCGAGGATCTGTGTATCTGAGGCCGACCGACGGGTCCCCCGCGGTTCGCCTCGGCGACGGCGTCGCGATCTCGCTGAGCCGAGACGGCGCCTGGGCGCTGATCAGAGCGGTCGAGCCCGATCGGTTCGTGATGGTGCCCGTCAAAGCGGGCCAGCAGCGGGAGTTCCCGTCCGATCACTTCGGCACCACGGCGTACGGCGACTTCTTTCCGGACGGATCGAAGTTCGCGTTCGCCGCGGCGATGCCGGGGCACGGTTCTCGTGTCTACGTCCAGTCCGTCTCGGGAGGCGCCGCGACGCCCATCACCGCCGAAGGCATCAATCCCGGGCGCATCATGGTGTCGCCCGACGCGCGGTTCGTCGCTGCGAGCGGACCGGATCTGAAGATCCATCTCTATCCGACCGCCGGTGGAACGCTCGTGGATCTGTCGGGCTCGCAGCCGGGAGACAATCCGGGGGGCTTCACGGCGGACGGGCGAGGCCTCTACGTGTCCCAGGTCGGCAACCCGTGCCGTGTCGCCGTGATCGATGTTGCATCCGGCCGCCGCACGCCGGTCCGGGACATCGCCGGGCCCGACGCGGCCGGCGTCCTCGCCTTCGGCCCGGTTCGGATTACTCCAGACGGCCGGACGATCGTCGCCGGGTACGGACGAGTCCTCTCGACCCTCTATAGAGTCATCGACCTGAAGTAGCTCGGACCTCTCGCGGTCCGCTTCGCAGACCGTGAAAATGAGAGGGGAAGTCGCATGCGCCTCCTCTCCCGGTAAGCGGCAGAATCGCTGTATGACCATCTCCACCGGCACCCGCCTCGGCCCCTACGAGATCGTCGGGCCGCTCGGTGCGGGAGGCATGGGGGAGATCTATCGCGCGACGGACACGCGCCTGGGACGCGAGGTCGCGGTCAAGGTCCTCCCTGAAGGCTTCGTCCAGGATCCGGACCGGCGGCGCCGCTTCGAGATCGAGGCGAGAGCCGCGTCCTCCCTCAACCACCCGGCGATCGTCACGATCCACGACGTCGGCGTCGAGGGCACCATTCCCTACGTCGTCTTCGAGCTGCTGGAAGGGGAGTCCCTCGCATCCCGCCTCATCGTCGGTCCCTTGCCGCCGTCGCAGGCGATCGCATGGGCGATCGAGATCGCGAAGGGCCTGGCCGCCGCGCACGAGAAGGGAATCGTGCACCGCGACCTCAAGCCGGCGAACGTCTTCGTCCTGCGCGACGGGCGCGTGAAGCTGCTGGACTTCGGCATCGCGAGGATCGCCGGGCCGGAGCCGAGCGGGTCGATCACCGAGTCGACGACGGTGAGCGGCACCGCCCCGGGCGTCGTGTTCGGCACGGTCGGCTACATGTCGCCCGAGCAGGCGCGCGGACAGGAGGCCTCGCCGAGCTCCGACATCTTCGCGTTCGGAGCGCTCCTGTACGAGATGCTCAGCGGCCGCCGCGCGTTCGAGGGCG
The DNA here is from genome assembly GCA_036271035.1 of Thermoanaerobaculia bacterium. GTDB lineage: Bacteria > Acidobacteriota > Thermoanaerobaculia > UBA5066 > Gp7-AA6 > DAHUXD01. The sequence continues at coordinate 4,595 of DATBBK010000212.1, forward strand.
AGACCGCGGCCGACGTTCTGATCTCGATCCTGCGCGACGAGCCGGCGGCTCTGCCCGCATCGGGAGAGATCCCGTCGGGAGCCGCGCGCATCGTCAGCCGCTGTCTCGAGAAGGACGCGCCGCGGCGGTTTCAGAGCGCGCGCGATCTCGCGTTCGCGCTCGAGGCCGCGACCTCATCCGCTCACGACGCGGCGCCTTCGATCGGCGGCAGGCGGTCCGTCGCGGTCCTCCCCTTCCAGAGCCTCTCGCGCAACGCTGATGCCGCGCACCTGGGCGTCGGTCTCGCCGACGCGATCATCACCGAGCTGGCGCTGGTGAAGTCGCTGCTCGTCCGGCCGACGGCGGCGATCCTGCGCTACCAGGAGCGAACAGCCCATCCGCAGGAGGCGGGACGCGAGCTCGGCGTCGACGCGGTCGTCGAGGGAAGCTACCAGACCGCGGGCTCGCGGCTGCGCGTCACCGTGCAGCTCGTTGAGACCGCGACCGAGCGATCCCTGTGGGGCGCGAAGATCGATTCCTCTCTCGACGACGTGTTCGCGATGCAGGACGAGGTCTCGCGCCGCATCGTCGAGGCTCTCCAGCTCCAGCTCTCGCCGGACGACGAGCGGCGCATGGCGGCGGCGGTGGTTCCCGCCTCGCCCGCCTTCAACCTGTATCTGAAGGGTCGGTTCCACCTCCTGTCCGATACTCGGCTGCCCGAGCTGCGAGCCGCGATCGAGTGCTTCGAGAAGGCGCTCGCCCTGCAGCCCGACTTCACGCTCGCGATGGTCGGCCTCGCCGACGCCTGGACCCGGCTCTCGTTCTCCTTCGAGCCCGACGGCGGCTGGTACGAGAAGGCCGAGCGCATGTGCGAGCGTGCGCTCGCGATCGAGCCCGATCTTCCCGAAGGCCGCTACCTGCGCGGATGCATGCTCTGGAACCCTCGAAGGGGCTTCGATCATGCCGGCGCGATGCGCGAGCTCGCTGCCGCCATCGCCGGAAACCCCAACCTGAGCGAGGCGTACAACTGGCTGGGACTCCTGCTCGCCCACGTCGGTCTCCTCGAGGAGTCGCTCGCCGCGTACGAGCAGGCGCTCGCCATCTACCCGAACGACCTGGCCCGCGTGCACCTCGGCATGGTGCGGTTCCTTCAGGGGCGCGACGCCGAGGCGCGTGAGATCACCGAGGCCATCGTTGCGAGCGCCTCCTCTCCGTGGGGGGTCTACCAGCTGGGCCAGAGTCAGATCCGCCTTGGCCTGGAGAGCGAGGCCGCGCGGACCCTCGAGCGCGGCTCGAGCGAGTATCCGGGTCACGTCCTCTTCGGGGCCCTCGGGGCACTCCTCGCCGCGAGGCGGGGCGACGCCGCGGCCGCGAGGCGCCTCGCTGCCGAGGTCGAGGGCAACCGCCGGTCGTTCGGCCATTTCCACCACGCCCAGTACGACCTCGCCTGCGTGCACGGGCTGCTCGGGGATCCGGAGCGCGCCGTCGAGCGGCTGCGCGACGCGGCGCACGACGGCTTCCCATGCGTGCCTTTCTTCGAGCGCGATCCGCTGCTCGACCCCGTCCGCAGGAGCGCCGCATTCGACGCACTGATGTCCGAGCTGCGCCCGGCGTACGAGGGTTATGGACGCCTCTACGCGTCGCTGCCGCTCGCGAGAAGCTCGTGACCCGACCGCTGCGTCACCGGACGGCGTGACGCCGGCGCGGTGAAGTCGCCCTTAGAGGTACAGCTTCCAGAACTCCAGCATCTTCTCGAAGAGGTGGATGCGCGCGGGCCGGTCGTCGATCGTGTGCTTGCGCAGCGGATAGACCATCAGGTCAAACGGCTTGTCGGCCGCGACGAGCTGGTCGATGAAGGCCCACTCGTTCTGCGGGTGGACGTTGTCGTCGCCCGAGCCGAAGACGAGCATGAGCCGGCCGTGGAGGTCCTTGGCGCGCGGCGAGAGGTTGAAGAGCGAGTAGCCGTCCGGATTCTCCTGCGGCGTCTTCATGTAGGTCTCGGTGAACTTCGTGTCGTAGAAGCGCCAGTCGGTCACCGGCGCGACCGAGATGCCGGCCTTGAATTCCGTCGAGCCCGTCATCACGCGGAGCGTGTCCGTGCCGCCGCCGCTCCATCCCCAGACGCCGACGCGCGCCGGATCGACGAACGGCTGTGACTTCAGCCAGCGCGCGCCGTCGACGACGTCCTTCAGGATGTCGTCGGTCTGAAGCTTGCGGACGACCGTGTTCTCGAGCGTCTTGCTCTGGCCGGTCGCGCTGCGCGGGTCGACGGAAAAGACGACGTATCCGCACCAGGCGAGCACCTGGTCGAACAGCGCGTTGCCGGCAAATGAATAGTCCCACGCGTCGTTGACGGTCGGCGCGCCGGGTCCGCCGTAGATGTAGACGATCGCGGGATACCTCTTCGACGCATCGAACCCGCGCGGCTTCAGGATTCTCGCCGGCAGCGGGAAATTGTCGGCGGCGGGCACCGAGATGATCTCGGCCTTCTGGAAGTCGAAGGGCGCGATCAAATCCGTCCGCGGCCCGTAGAGCAGCGCGACGCGCTTCCCGTCGGCGGCGTGGAGCGAGAGCGACGGGGGCGTGTTCGTCGACGAGTAGACGTCGAGATAGAAGCGGCGGTCCGGGCTCATCGTGATCGCGTGCGTGCCGTCCTCGTGCGTGATCCGCTGCAGGCCCGTGCCGTCGAGCCGGACCCGATAGAGCTGCCGCTCTCCCTCCGGCTTCTGCCGCGCCGTGAAGAAGACCCACTCGCCCTTCGGGTCGATCCAGGTCGAGTCGAGCGGCGCGCCGTAGAACCCCTGCGGACCGTGCACCGACCACGGCCCGCGCGTCACCGCGTTCCGGAGCCGCCCGTCCGCGCCGTAGCGGTACAGATGCGTGTGGCCGTCCCGCTCGGAGCTGACGACGAAGTCGCCGTTGCCGACGAACTGCAGCTCCTTCTGGTCGACCCAGGCGTCGTCTCTCTCGGTCAGCATAGCGGCCGCGCGGCCGCTCGCGCGGTCGACACGCCAGAGGTCCAGCTTCGTCTGCGGACGGTCGGTCGTCTGCACCGTGACCGCGCGGCTGTCCGGCATCCAGCGGACGTCGAGGACGTACTCGAACGCCGCGGTGTCCATCCAGGCCGTCTTTCGCGTCGAGAGGTCCGCGACCCCGAGGCGCACGGCCGGGTTCTTGTTCCCCGCCTTCGGATAGCGCTGGGTCACGACGGCCGGCACCGCCGTCGCGTACTGCTGGAAGCCGACCTCGTCGATGCCGGTCTCGTCGGTTCGGAGGAAGGCGATCGCGTTCGAGTCGGGCGACCACCAGTAGCCCGCCTCCTGGTGATTGAAGACCTCTTCCCAGTAGACCCAGGAGAGGGCACCGTTCAGGATCGTCGCGCTGCCGTCCGCCGTGAGGCGCGTCTCCGCCTTCGACCACACGTCGTAGACCCAGAGGTCTTTCGCCCGGACGAACGCCACCTTCTTACCGTCCGGGGAGAGGCGCGCCACCGAGATCTTGTCCTCGGCGCGGCCGATCCGCTCGAACGTGGAGGCCGGGACGTCGAGCAGGAACAGCCCGTCGGCGATGACGTAGACCGCGCGCCGGCCGGCCAGATCGAACGAGTCGGGCCAGGGAAGGGCTTCGGGGGCGCCGGGAAGCATCGCCTTCAGGCTCGCCGTCGCCTTCGCGGCGTCGAAGGCCGGTCTCCGCTCGCCCGTCGCGCGCACCCGCTCCAGCGTCCGGGAGGCGGCCGGCCGCGTCTCGTCCAGGAGGAGGACGTCGTCGTCCGAGGTCCAGTACGTCTTGGGCGTCTTGCCGACCGCCTCGCCGGCGTCCGAGTAGCACCAACTGACGGTCACATCCTTCGGCGCCTGCGCGAACAGCGGCGCGGCGGCGAGGAACAGGATTCCGGCACGGAGACGCGTCATCGATTGCATGGGATCCCCTCGAAAGGTGCGGCAAGGATATTCCAGGGTCGGCCTTAGAATCCCCACACTCGATGACCCTCTCGGCCGGAACGAAGTTAGGCCCCTACGAGGTCGCCGCGCCGATCGGCGCCGGCGGCATGGGCGAGGTCTACCGGGCGAAGGACGCGCGGCTGAAGCGCGACGTTGCGATCAAGGTCCTGCCCGCGACCTACTCGAGCGACGCGGACCGGCTGCGCCGCTTCGAGCAGGAGGCGCAGACCGCGGGCGGGCTGAACCATCCGAACATCACCGCGGTGCACGACTTCGGGTCGCACGATGGCGCGCCGTACATCGTCACCGAGCTGCTGGAGGGCGAGACGCTGCGCGCGCGGATGTCGGGCGGCCCGCTGCCCGTTCGCAAGGCGACCGACTTCGCGATCCAGCTCGCGAACGGGCTCGCCGCCGCGCACGAGAAGGGCATCGTCCACCGCGACCTGAAGCCGGAGAACCTGTTCGTCACGCCCGACGGCCGCGTCAAGATCCTCGACTTCGGTCTCGCGAAGCTCCGGTCCGAGAAGAACGGCGGATCGCAGACCGATC
>DATBBK010000213.1:0-4286 GCA_036271035.1 Thermoanaerobaculia bacterium
ATCGCGGCCACGGCTCCGTCCGCCCAGCCGAGCGGGTCAGCCGGGGCGAGCCGCCGCACCTCGTCGAACCGTTTCGCGGAGGACACGAGGTCTCCCTCCTCGAGCGCGGCGAGCCCGACGTTGCGTGCCGACTGCAGCCGCGACAGGTCGGCCGGCGAGAGCGAGGCGGCGGCGATGGCGAGAGCGAGGGAGAGCGCGATCAAGGGATCGTCGGAAGGCTCACTTCGCGTTCAGCGCCTGCTGGAAGGCGTCGTACGCCGTGTCGTCGTAGAGGCAAAAGACGATTTTCTTGACGTATTCGGCGTTCGGCGCGAACGAGCGGACCGCGGCGACCGAGATCTCGGCCGCCTTGTCGATCGGAAATCCGAACGCGCCGCCCGAGATCGCGGGGAGCGCCACCGTCGCGGCGCCGATGTCCTCCGCGCGGCGCAGCGCCTGCAGAACGGCCGACGCGAGGAGCATCTCCTCGCCGTAGTTGCCGCCCTTCCAGACGGGACCCACGGCGTGGATTACCCACTTCGCGCGCAGCTTCCCCCCCTTCGTCACGACGGCCTGGCCGACCGCGCACGTGCCGATCAGGTCGCACTCCTCCTGGATCGCGGGGCCGCCGCGCTGGCGGATCGCTCCGGCGACGCCCGAGCCGAGCTGCAACGCCTCGTTGGCGGGATTGACGATCGCGTCGACGCCGAGCGCCGTGATGTCGGTCTTCGCGATTTCGATCGTCGGAGGGGCCATGCGCGGTCGGTCAGCCCTCCACGGCGCGGACGATGGCGTCCGCGATCGAGAGATACGCCTCCGTCACCACCGAGCGCGGCTCCGAGTCGACGATCGGGCGCCCCGCGTCGCCGCCGATCGCGACCTTCGGGTCGAGCGGGATCTCTCCGAGGAAGGGCACGCCGAGCTCCTTCGCCGTCCGCGCCCCGCCGCCGTGCTTGAAGATCTCCTCGCGGTTCCCGCACTTCGGGCACACGTAGTAGGACATGTTCTCCACGATGCCGAGCACCGGCACGTTGACCTTCTGGAACATCGCGAGGCCCTTGCGCGCGTCGATGAGCGACACGTCCTGGGGCGTCGTCACGATCACGGCGCCCGACAGCTGAATCTTCTGCGTGAGCGTCAGCTGCGCGTCGCCCGTTCCGGGCGGAAGGTCGATGACGAGGAAGTCCAGAGTGCCCCACGCGACGTCCTGCAGGAACTGCTCGACCGCCTTCATCACCATCGGACCGCGCCAGATGACCGGCTGGTCGACGTCCATCAAAAAGCCGAGCGACATGACCTTCACGCCGTAGCGCTCGATCGGGACGATCTGGTTCTGCTCGTTGACGAAGGGCTTCTGGTCGATTCCCATCATCATCTGCTGCGAGGGGCCGTAGATGTCCGAGTCCATGAGGCCGACCCGGCGGCCGACACGCTCGAGCGCGAGCGCGAGGTTCGCGGCGACCGTGGACTTGCCGACCCCGCCCTTGCCGGAGGCGACGGCGATCTTCCAGCGTACGTTCGCGAGGATCTCCGCCTGCGCGGGCGGCATCGGCGGGCCGCCGCCGGGCCGCGGCGCCTGGGCCGCCGGCGCGCGGGTGTCGATGCGGATCGTCACCGCGTTCACGCCCGGAAGCGATCGCAGCCGCTCGGTCGCGTCGCGGCGGATCTCCTCGGCGGCCCTGGCCGAGTCCGTGGTGATCTCGAGCCGCACGGAGACGTTCCCGCCGCCGATGGCGACGTCCTTGACGAAGCCGAAGGAGACGATGTCCCTCGAGAGCCCCGGGAACTTCACGCTCCTCAGGATCTCCATCACCCGGTCCTCGCTCAGCTCAGTCGTCGCCGTCAATCGCCCTCCGCGCAAATTCTATGTCAGTCGTCAGACTCGATCGCGCAGCCAGGCGGCCGCCTCCTCGCGGAGCGCCGACACCGCGTCGCGCACCATCGCCGTGATCTCCGAGCGGTCCGCCGCGGTCTTTCCGGCGACGTCGATCGGCTCGCCGACCGCGACGGCGACTCGCGACGGCGTGATCGCGAAGCCGCCGCGCTGCTGGATCTGGAACGTCCCCGAGATTCCGACCGGCAGGATCGGCCGGCCGGCGCGCACGGCGATCAGCGCGGCGCCGGCCTTGAATGGCAGCAGGTCGCCGGTCCGCGTCCGCGTCTCCTCCGGGAAGACGACCAGCCATCGGCCGTGCTCGAGCCTCTCGAGCGCCGCGTCGATGGTCGCCAGCGTCCGGCCGTGCGCGCCGCGATCCACTGGCACGAAACCCGCCGCCGCCATCGACCAGCCCATGAACGGGAGGCGGAAAAGGGTGCGCTTCGCGAGGAAGGCGATCGCGCGCGGCATCGTCGTGAACAGCACGGGGATGTCGAAGAAGCTCGAGTGGTTCGGAGCGACGATGCACGGCCGAGATGGGTCGAGCCGCTCGGCATGGAGAACCTTCACCGGCGCGCCGGCGGCGGCGAGAAGGATGCCGCCCCACCAGCGCGACCAGTGGTACAGCCAGCGCCCGCGCGGCGGCACCAGAGCGATGAAGACCGCCGGCAGGCCGAAGAAGATGGTGGCAACGACGATGACGATCCAGACGCCAAGGGATCTCAGCCGGCGCACGGCGCGGCATCGTAGCAGAGACACAAGTCTCGTTCTGTCCTGCGTTTACAGCGGCACGGGGACAGCATAGAATGCCGCGTTCCATGAACCAGCCTCAACCGTCGGCGACGGCGATCTTCTATCGGAACCTCCGCTGGCTGCGGTTCGTCGATCGATTCGGGCGCAAGGGGCAGCAGGGAGTCGAATATCTCGGCGGCCTCGCGGCGCTCGTCGTCGACACGATGGCTGCCGCGTTCACGCGGCCGTTCTATTCCGCCGAAGTCCTCAGCCAGATGGACGAGCTCGGCGTGAAGTCGCTCTCGATCACCGGCATCACCGCGCTCTTCACGGGAATGGTGCTCGCGCTGCAGACGGCGTACTCGCTCGAGGCGTTCGGCGGCAAGATGTTCATCGGCCGCGTCGTGTCGCTCTCGCTGGTGCGCGAGCTCGGACCGGTGCTGACCGCGCTCATGGTCGGCGGACGAGTCGGATCGGGCATCACGGCCGAGATCGGCTCGATGACCGTCACGGAGCAGGTGGACGCGCTCCGCTCGATGGCGATCTCTCCGACGCGGCGGCTGGTCGTGCCGCGGGTGCTGGCGACTGTGGTCATGATGCCCGTGCTGACGGCCATCGCCGACCTGCTCGGGATCCTCGGCGGTCTGCTGATCGCCGTCCTCGAGCTCCAGATGACCGTGGCCGACTACGTGACGAGCATCTGGCAGCAGCTCCAGATCTCCGACATCGGCAGCGGCCTGGCGAAGACCATCTTCTTCGGGCTGGAGATCGCGGCGATCGGGTCGTTCAACGGCCTGCAGGTGCAGGGCGGCGCCGCCGCCGTCGGCCGCGCGACCACCCGCACGGTCGTGCTGGCCTCCATCAGCATCCTCATCTCCGACTTCTTCCTGACCAAGCTGTTCCTGGCGCTGTGATGTCGACCACCGCCGCCGAAGGCCGGGCTTCCGCTTCCGCGACCGCGACCGACTCCGTGCCGGTCGTCGAGTTCAAGGAGGTCTGGAAGAGCTACGGAGGACGCGACATCCTCGCGGGCGTCAACCTCAAGATCCGCAAGGGCGAGGTTCTGTGCATCCTGGGACCGTCGGGCACGGGAAAGAGCGTCACCCTCCGGCACATCAACGGGCTCACGATGCCGGACCAGGGAGACGTGTTGACGTTCGGCGAGTCCGTCGTCGGCCTCTCCGAGGAGGCTCTCGCGCCGGTTCGGCGGCGTGTCGCGATGCTCTTCCAGGGGGGCGCTCTCTTCGATTCCATGAACGTCGAGCAGAACATCGCGTTCCCCGTCGTGGAGCACACCGACTTCGAACCGGCGAAGGTCGCGTCCATCGTCGCCGAGAAGCTGACGATGGTCGGGTTACCCGGCATCCAGCGCAAGATGCCGTCCGAGCTTTCCGGCGGGATGCGCAAGCGGGTCGCTCTGGCGCGCTCGATCGCGCTCGAGCCGGACATCATCCTGTACGATGAGCCCACGACCGGGCTCGATCCGCTGAGCTCGGAGAAGATCGCCCAACTCATCGTGGACCTCAACGTTCGGCTCCAGACGACCTCGGTCGTCGTCACGCACGACGTCGTCGCGGCGCGCACGGTCGCGGACCGGCTCGCCTTCCTGCACCAGGGACGCTTCCAGTTCGTCGGTACTTTCGACGAAGCCGCCCGGGGCGGCCACCCGGTGCTCATGGAGTACTTCCGGTCGATGGGC
>DATBBK010000214.1:0-13166 GCA_036271035.1 Thermoanaerobaculia bacterium
CGACGTCGGCTGCGGCGACGGGCACTTCGGCTCGGTGATCTTCCCCGGCGGCGCCGACGTCGGCCTCGACCCCGGGATCGCCGACCTCGCCGAGGCCGCCTCCCGCGGCGTCTACCGGCTCCGCGTCGCGGCCGACTCCGGCGACATGCCGTTTCCGGACGCGTCGTTCGCGTCGGTGGTCTCGAACTGCGTCTTCGAGCACATCCCCGCGATCGACCGTACGATCGCGGAGATCGGCCGGGTCCTCCGCCCGGGCGGCGTCTTCGCGTGCACCGTCATCGGCGAGAAGTTCAGCGAGCTGTTGACCGACGCGCGCGCCTGGCGGCGCCTCGGGCTCGGACGCGCGCACCGCGCCTACCTCGACTGGTTCAACCGCAAGTCCGTCCACTTCCACTTCGACCCGCCCGAGGTGTGGCGGCGGCGCTTCGAGTCCGCCGGGATGTTCGTGGAGCGGTGGCGGTACTACGTCTCGCCCGGCGCGGCGAAGGTGTTTCACCGGGCGCACTACGTCAGCCTGCCGCACCTGGCGGCGAAGCGCCTCACCGGCCGCTGGGTTCCGTTCCCCGCGCTGACCGACAACGCCTTCTGGGTGCGCCGGTACCGCCGCTGGGTCGACGAGCCGGCGCCCCCGACCGGCTCGTGCATCGCGTTCGTGTGCACGCGGGAGGCGAATCGTCCTGTAGAATGAACAGCTTAGCGGCAAACCGATCGGCTCGGGGGGTGCACGGGACCGTATGCGATTCCTGATTACGGGCGGAGCCGGGTTCATCGGCTCGAACGCGGCGGACCGCCTTCGGACAGCCGGACACGACGTCGTCGTGTTCGACAATTTCTCGCGCTCCGCGTCCGGCTTCAACCGGGCGTGGCTCGAGAGCCGCCATCAAAACGTCCGCTTCGTCGAGGGCGACGTCCGCGACGCCGCCGCCCTCCGCGCGGCGCTCGCCGAGCCGTACGACGTCGTCCTCCATCTCGCCGCGCAGGTCGCGGTGACGACCTCGATCGTCGAGCCGCGCCACGACTTCGACGTCAACGCGCTCGGCACGTTCCTGCTGCTCGAGGAGCTGCGCCGACGCCACGGCGACGCGCCGGATCGCGCGCCGCTGCTCATCTACGCGTCCACGAACAAGGTGTACGGCCACCTCACGAGCGGCGAGACGATCCGCGACGGCCGCTGGGACTTCGCCGAGCGGACGGAGGGCGTCTCCGAGGAGGAGCCGCTCTCGTTCGAGTCGCCGTACGGCTGCTCGAAGGGCGCCGCGGACCAGTACGTCGTCGACTTCCACCGCAGCTACGGCCTGCCGACCGTCGCGATGCGCCAGTCGTGCATCTACGGCCCGCGCCAGTTCGGCGAGGAGGACCAGGGCTGGGTCGCCTGGTTCGCGCTCGCGGCGGTCTTCGGCCTGCCCATCACGTTCTACGGCGACGGCCTCCAGGTGCGCGACCTCCTCTGGGTCGACGATCTGGTCGCGCTGTATCTCGCCGCGGCCGCCCAGCGGGCACGCGTCGCGGGCCGCGCCTACAACGTCGGCGGCGGGCCGCGCTTCCGGCTCTCGCTGACCGAGCTCATGGCGACGCTCGAGCGGCGGCTCGGACGGCCCATCGAGATCGGGCGTGCGCCCGCGCGCGTCGGCGACCAGCCCGTCTTCTACTGCAACGTGTCCCGCGCGGAGCGCGAGCTCGGCTGGAGCCCGAAGGTCTCTCCCGAGGAGGGCGTCGAGCGCCTCCTCGCGTGGATCCACGGCAGCCGCGAGGAGATCGGCCGCTTTCTCGCCCGCAAGGGCCTGCGCGTCGCCGCGGGCTAGCCGCTTGCCGATCCAGCCCATGTCCCGAGGACGCGCACGCGTCCTGCTTCTCGCCGTGCTGGTCTGCGGCGGGTTCTTCCGCTTCCAGGGGCTCAACTGGGACGAGGGCCACCACCTCCATCCCGACGAGCGCTTCATCTCCATGGTGGAGGAGAAGCTCGCGTGGCCCACCTCGGTGCGCGCCTACTTCGACTCCTCGAAGTCCACGCTCGATCCCTACAACCGCGGCGAGGGATCGTTCGTCTACGGCACCCTGCCGATGCTGATGGCGAAGGCCGTCGGCGCTCCCCTCAAGCTGACCGGCTACGACGGCGCATACCGCGTCGGACGCGCGCTCTCCGGTCTCTTCGACCTGATCACCGTCTGGCTCGTCTACCGGATCGTGCGCCGCTTCGCGCGCCGCCGCGCGGCGCTCTTCGCCGCGGGCCTCTTCGCGTTCTGCGCGCTCGGCATCCAGCTCTCGCACTTCTGGGCGGTCGACACGTTCCTCACGACGTTCACCGCCGCGGCGCTCCTCGGCGCCGTGCGCATCGCGCAGGACCGCTCGGGGACCGGCGGCGACCTGGCGACCGGGCTCGCGGTCGGCCTCGCCGGCGCGTGCAAGATCACCGCGCTCGCGCTCTTCTTCCCCGTGGGCGTGGCGCTGCTGGTCCGGCTCGCGATCGGGGAGCGCGACTCGTGGTCCGATCGGCGCGGACGCGCGCTGCGGCGGTTCGTCGTCTCCGGTTTCGTGATCCTCGTCGCCGCCGCGGCGGCGGTCCGAGTGTTCCTCCCCCACGTGTTCCTCGGCCCGAGCCCGCTCTCGTTCAGGCTCGACCCGCGCTGGGTGAAGGACCTCGAGGGGATCACGCGGCTGTCGAGCTCCGTCGCCGGATTCCCGCCTGCGCTCCAGTGGGCGGGCCGCTCGTTATTCTTTCCCGTCGAGAACTTCGTCCTGTGGTGCGCCGGCGTGCCGTTCGGGATCGCCGCCATCGCCGCGGTCGTCTGGAGCGTGCTCGCGATCGCGCGCCGGCGAGCCTGGGCGCTCGCGCCTCTGACCGCGCACGTCCTGTTCCTCTTCCTCTACCACGGGCTCACGCTCGTGAAGTCCGTCCGCTACCTCTACCCGGCGTATCCGGCGCTCGCGGCGCTGACGGGGATCGCGTTCTGGTCGTGGCTCGGCCGGGCGCGCTTTTTGCCGCTCGCGCGCGCGGTCGCTTACGGCGTCCTCGCCGCGACGTTTCTCTGGGCGGTCGCATACACGTCGATCTACCGGCACACGAACACGCGCGTCGCGGCGACCCGCTGGATCTTCACGCACGTACCGCCAGGCGTCGCGTTCGGCAACGAGGCGTGGGACGACGGGCTGCCGATGCCCGAGGGAGGCTGGGACGTCAGCCGCTACGCCGGTCCCGGATTCGCGCTCTTCGACCCGGACAGCCCGCGCAAGGTCGAGGAGCTCGTCGCGGGCCTGTCGAAGTCCGACTGGGTCGCCGTCACGTCCGGCCGCGTCTACATGAACGTGACGCGCGTTCCAGACGTCTACCCGATGTCGATCGCGTACTACCGCGCGCTCTTCGACGGAAGCCTCGGCTTCGAGCGCGTCGCCGACTTCACGTCCTACCCGTCGCTCGGCCCGCTGCGGTTCCCCGACGACCGGGCCGAGGAGCAGTTCACCGTCTACGACCATCCGCGCGTGCTGCTGTTCAAGAAGACGAAGCGCTTCTCGCCCGACGCCGCGCGGCGCATGCTCCTCGCGGCGATTCCGTCGACGCCGCCGACGATGCAGGACTGGGAGAAGTGGCCGCGCGCGCTGCGGCGCGTGTCCGAGCCCGTCCGCCCCGACCGGCGCGCTTCATCCGAGTCCGCGAGCGCGGCCGAGCCGGCCGCATCGGGCTCGTTCCGCGCGGCGATCCTCTGGTACCTCGCGCTGCTCCTCGTGGGCGCCGTGGCCGCGCCGCTCTGCTGGGCGGCCTTCCCGCTGCTGCAGGACCGCGGCCTCGGCTTCGCGCGCATCTTCGGGCTCGTCGTCGTCACGTTCATCCTGACCGTCGCGCTGACGTTCCGCTACCTGGCGAACGGCCGCGCGGCGGCCGCCGTCTGCCTCGCGCTTCTCGCCGTCCTCTCCGCGATCGTATTCCTGCGCGACCGGCACGACTTCCTGCGCTACCTGCGCGACCACCGCCACGAGATCCTGCGCAGCGAGCTGGTCTTCGCCGCGGGATTCCTGCTGTTTCTCGGCATCCGCGCGCTGAACCCGGAGATCTTCTGGGGCGAGAAGCCGATGGATTACTCGATCCTGAACATCCTCGTGCGCGCGAAGTCGCTGCCGACGTCGGACCCGTGGCTGGCCGGCGCGCCTCTCGGCTACTACACGTTCGGTCAGGAGATGGTCGTCTTCCTGACGTTCCTGACGAACCTGTCCACTCGCTTCACGTTCAACCTCGCCTTCGGGCTGCTCGGCGGCGCGGTCCTCCAGGGCGCGTACTCGCTCGCGCGGAGCTTCGGCGGCACGGAGCGAGCCGGGTACGCGGGCGCCGCGCTCACGCTCCTGCTCGGCAACCTCTCGGGCCTGCGCGAGTGGCGGCTCAACCATCGCGCGCTGGACTGGGACTACTTCTGGGCGACGTCGCGCGTCGTGAAGGACACGATCAACGAGTACCCGTTCTGGAGCCTCGTCTTCGCGGACCTCCATGCGCACGTGCTCGCCATCCCGGTCCTGCTCCTGTTCCTCGCGGCGGCGCTGCATTTGCTGCGTCTCCACGCCGCGCCTCCCGCGACGCTGCGACGACGGCTCTGGAGCGCCGCGCTGCTCGGCTTCCTCGCGGCCTGCGAGGCGCTGACGAACGCGTGGGACGTGCCGCTGCTCTGCGGGCTCTTCGTGGCGATCGGCGTCTGTGCGGCGCTCATGCCCGAGCGGCTGTCGCTGCGCGGCGCCGTCCGCGCGATCGCCGCGCTCGCCGTCGCGGCCGGCACGGCGTACGTGCTCGCGCGCCTGCTCTGGGTGCGCGCGGGCCAGCCGCCCGCGATCGGCAGGAACCTGGAGCCCTCCGCCTCCGGCTTCGACCAGGTCACGGTCTTCGGGCTCTTCTTCTATCTCGCGCTGGGGTGGTGGCTCGCGACCGCGTCCGGGCGCATGGCGGCGCGCGGTCTCGGCCGCGCCGGCCGGTGGGCGATCGTCACGATCGTCGCGGCGGGGCTCGGGTTCCTCGCGTTCCGCCGGCCCGACGCCTTCCTGGCGGCGAGCGCCGTGCTGTTCCTCGCCGCGTTCTTCACCCGGCCCGACTCGCGCGATGACCGGTTCGCGTGCGCGCTCGCCGCCTCGGCGTTCGTCCTCGTCCTTTTCGCGCAGCGCTTCTACATCTACGACCGGATGAATACGTTCTTCAAGCTCTACCTCGAGGTGTGGATCCTCTTCGCGGTCGCGACCGCGGCGCTGGTCTTCGGCGCCGGCCGGCGCGGCGCGATCGGGCGCTGGGCGATCCCGGCGCGCATCGGGCTCGTCCTGCTCGCGGCGGCCGCCCTCTTTACGAGCGCGACCGCGGGCCGCGCGGCGGTCTCCCGCCACTTCGCGCCCTACTCGGGCCCGTCGCTCGACGGGCTGCGCTACCTCGAGAAGCAGCGGCCCGGCGAGTACCTCGCCGTGATGTGGCTGCGCCAGAACGTGCGCGGCACGCCCGTCGTGCTCGAGGCGCAGGGACCGTCGTACCAGGACTTCGGCCGCATCTCGATGCTTACCGGCCTGCCGACCGTGCTCGGCTGGGAGTACCACGTCCAGCAGCGCGGCAATCCCCAGTCCGAGATCGAGATGCGCAAGAGCGCCGTGCAGGCGATGTACGGCAGCCCCGAGGCCGAGCGCGCGGCCGCGCTCATGCGCCGTTATCGCGTCGCCTACGTCTACGTCGGACCGCTCGAGCGGAAGACGTATCCGGCGCTCGGCCTTCGGAAGTTCGCGATGCACCCCGAGCTCTTCGAGCCGGTGTACGAGAACCCCGAGGTGAAGATCTACCGCGTCTCCGGCGTCCCGACGCAGGACGCGATCCTCCCCTTCAAGGAAACGCTGCCGCAGACCGCAACGGCCGGCGAGCCGCAGGACGAGCCGGAGGAGGCTCCCGCGATCGCCGCGAAGGCGGCGGGCGGCGAGCCGCTCTACGCGAACCTCAAGGAGCCTCGCGGGGCCGCGGTCGACCGCGAGCAGCGGCTGTGGATCGCAGACTTCGGGCACTCGCGGATCCGCGTCTACGACAAGGACGGCAACTTCCTCGGCGGATGGGGAGGCCGCGGCTCCGGGGAGTACGGGCTGCGCGAGCCCTGCGCCGTCGCCGCGCACGATGGCGCGGTCTACGTCGCGGACACGTGGAACGGCCGCGTCAAGGCGTTCTCACTGGACGGCAAGCCGCTCGCCACGGCGGGAGACCTGTACGGCCCGCGCGGCATCGCGGTCGCGCCGGACGGCCGCGTCTGGGTCAGCGACACGGGCAACCACCGCGTCGTCTCGTACGGGCCGGACCTGAGCGAGCCGAAGTTCTACGGGCGCAAGGGATCCGGACCCGACGAGTTCTCGAGCCCGGTCGGCATCGCGGTGGCGCCGAATGGCGACGTCTACGTCGCCGACACGTCGAACAAGCGGATCCGGGTCCTCGGCCCGAACGGGGAGAGCCGGCGCAACATCCCCGTGCCCGCCTGGGGCGAGAACGTCGAGCCCCAGCTCGCCGTCGGCCCCGACGGGACGGTCTACGCCACGGACCCCGGCCCGGGCGCGGTCATGGTCCTCGACGCCTCCGGGGCGCTCCAGGCGCGAATCGCGGTCGACGAGGCTGGCCGGCGTTTCGAGAATCCGACGGGAATCGCGATCGACCCGAAAGACCGTATCCTCTACGTCGTCAGCTCGGGATCGAGCTCCATCGCCCGGCTCCCGCTCGCTCAGAAACCGACGACGCCGAAAACACCGTGAGAGACGCCTCCGCCGCGCTCGACGCCTCCGTCCAGCCGCAGTCCCGTCCGCGGGGCCGCGCGCTCATGCTGCTCGCGCTGCTGGCGCTCGCGGCGATCGCCACGCGCTTCTGGGCGCTCGGCGCCCGTCCGTTCCACCACGACGAGTCGATCCATGCGTTCCAGTCGTGGTCGCTCTCGCGCGGCGGCGACTGGCGCTACGACCCCGCGTATCACGGTCCGCTCCTCTACTACGTCAACGCGCTCGTCTACAAGGTTTTCGGCGCGACCGACACGACCGCGCGCCTCGGGCCCGCCGTGTTCGGCGTCCTGCTGCTCTGCTTCGCGTGGCCGCTGCGGCGCTGGATCGGCAACCGCGCCGCCGCGGCCTACGCCGTGCTCGCGCTCTGCGCGCCGCACTTCGT
This sequence comes from Thermoanaerobaculia bacterium, assembly GCA_036271035.1. Classification (GTDB taxonomy): domain Bacteria; phylum Acidobacteriota; class Thermoanaerobaculia; order UBA5066; family Gp7-AA6; genus DAHUXD01. Next base: position 7,139 of record DATBBK010000214.1, read on the forward strand.
CTACTTCTCGCGGTTCATCCGGGAGGACCTCTACTCGCTCGTCTTCACGTTCGGGACGATCGTCGCCTTCCAGCGGTTCCTCGAGACCGATCGCGCCGCGTGGCTGACGGCATCCGCGGTCGCGTTCGCGCTGGCGGGCGTGACGAAGGAGAACGCCTACATGACCGGCGTCCTCTTCGTCGTGTGGGGGCTCTGGTCCCTGCTCGAGCGCGTGTCGCGTCGCGGCACGCCGCGGCCGGGACTCGCGCCGGCCGTCGGGGACACCGTCTCCTGGATCCGCGCGCGCATCGGGCCACTGATCGTCGCCGGCCTCGTGTTCCTCTCGATCTGGGCGCTCATGTACTCGGCGTTCGGCAAGTACCCGCACGACTGGTTCGCGATCCCGAAGGCCATCAGCTACTGGATGGGCCAGCACTCGATCGCGCGCATCCCGGGCCCGTGGTGGTACTACTTCCCGCAGCTCGCGTACTACGAGACGGCCATCCTGCTGTTCGCGGCGCTCGCGTTCCGGCCCATCGAATGGAAGGCGGATCCGTTTCTCCGCACCGTCCTCGTCGGCGCGCCCATCACGGTCGCGTACCTGGTCGCGCGCGACATCAAGCCGCTCGTGTTTCTGCGTCCGCATGCGCTGATCTATCTCGCCGCGATCGGTGTGGCGAGCGTCTACCTCGCGCTCTTCCGTCTCGCGGCGCCGGACGAGCACCGACTGACGCCCTTCGTTCGCTTCGTCGCCTACTGGGCCGTCGCGTCGCTCGCGATCTACGGCTGGGCGCGGGAGAAGGTGCCCTGGCTGACCGTGCATCCTCTCCTCCCGCTCACGATTCTCGCGGGCATCGGCCTCATCCGACTCTGGGACGAGCGGCAGGCGCCGTGGGCGAAACTCACGCTCGCGGCCGGAGCGCTGCTGTTCGCGGTCAACACGTCCGCGGCCTACCTCGCCGCCTTCCGATACGGCGCGCACGACGTCGAGAAGGAGCCGCACCACGCCGAGATGCTGGCGTACGTGCAGACGACGAAAGACCTCGTCCGCTCGCTCTCCGCCGTCGCCCGCGCGCAGGCGCGGGTCGCGCCCGGCGCGCCCGTCGTCACCGTGGCCGGCGAGGGCGTCTGGCCGCTGTCCTGGTACCTGCGCGACGTCCCCGTCAACTGGGCGTCCCGGATCGAGCGCGCGGACACTCCCGTCATCGTCGCGGACTGGGACCCGGAGGGCGCGCTCGAGAAGCAGCTCGCGCCCGCCTACGACGCGAAACGCGTCCCGATCCGCGCCTGGTGGTTCCCCGAGGAGCACAAGGACGAGCCGAAGGACGGGAAGCCCGGTGTGACGCATCCGACCGCGAGCGACTTCGTCCGCTGGTGGCTCTTCCACGAGATCTGGAGCCCGATCGGCTCGCAGGACGCGGTGATCTACGTGCGGAAGGACATCGGCGGGACGGGCGCGCTCGAGCCGCTGCAGATCACCGTGCAGGACACGTCCTCGCGCGACTACCCGACGGAGGCGATCTCGCTCCCGGCGGCTCGCGTCTTCGGGTCCGCGGCTCCGGGCGGCCTCAAGGAGCCGCGGGGACTCGCGACCGACCCGCAGGGCAACCTCTACGTCGCGGACACGAAGAACAGCCGGATCGTCGTCTTCGACGGCAACGGCGGGTTCGTGCGCGCGATCGGCTCGCTGGGCGAGGGCGACGGTCAGCTCAAGGAAGCGTGCGGCGTCGCGATCGGGCCGGACGGGCTCGTCTACGTCGCCGACACGTGGAATCACCGCATCGCGCGCTTCACGACGGACGGACAGTGGAAGGGCGCGTGGACCGTGTCCGACCCGTCCTTCTTCGGCCCACGCGCGCTCGTCTTCGCGAAGGGCTTCCTCGACGTCGCGGACACCGGCAACAAGCGCATCGTCCGGCTCGACGCCGAGGGCCACGTCGCCTCCACGTGGGGCGGCGCCGGGACGGAGCCGGGCCGGTTCGTCGAGCCGGTCGGACTCGCGACGGATCCGGCCGGACGGATCTGGGTCGCGGACACCGGCAACCACCGCATCCAGGTCTTCGAGTTCGACGGCGCCTTCGTCCGGCAGTTCCCGGTGAACGGGTGGAAGGACTTCTACACGGAGCCGTACCTCGCCGCGGGGCCGTCCGACAGCGTCTTCGCGACGGACTCCTGGAAGGGGCGGATCGCCCAGTACGACGCGAACGGCGCTCTCTCCCGTTCGTTCAAGGCGGAGGGCCTGAAGTCGCCGACCGGGATCGTGATCGATCCGTTCGGCCGGATCGTGGTCTCCGACCGCGGCACGGACCGGATCTACTCCTGGAGCCTCAGCGACCTGATGCGGTGACGCGCGCCGCGTGCGTGCCGCGCACGCCTTTGCGCGTCATCCCGAGAACGCCCAGCGCAGCGAGGGGGACGAGGGATCCCGGACTCGCCGAGCCGACGATGCCGCCGACATATTAGCAATCGCTAATACGTCGCCGCGATCCGCAGAGGAAGGCCGCGCCGCCTAACGGAGCTTCAGCGTCCGGATGTGGACGTGGCCGTCTCCCCCGTTGAGGTCCTTGATCTCGATGTGGACCGACTGGACGGGCGCCGATCCCGTGTCGAAGTCCAGGCCGAACGTGGGATCCGGCGGCATCTGGCGAAAGTCCTTCGTGTAGGTCTTCGCGGCGCCGGAGGCGGGATGCACGATCACGGTGAGTCCGGCGTCCATTCCTCCCGTCGTCAGCGACACGCCCTTCAACGGCCGCGGCTCGGGGAGCTTGATGTCGATGATCGCCGGATTCGCGTTCTCGGTCCGCGCGAGCGAGTCCTTGTTCGTGTCGAACATGTCGGACGTCTGGCCGCCGTCCCACTTGCTGTGCGTGACCTCGACGAGGTGACCGTCCATGAGGGCCTTGTCGGTGACCATGACGCCGCCCTTGGACGGCGGAGGCGCGGTCGGGGCGGGCGCGGCCGCCGGCGCGGCGCCCGAGTCGGCCGGAGGCGCCGCCGCGGCCTTCTCACCCTTGTGACAGCCGGCCGCCGCGAACAGGGCCGCCAGGATCCAGGCCGCAGAAATCCTCTTCATCGTGATGTCCTCCGGTACGACCGCGCTCCGGGACGGCGCATTCGTGCGCTCATTTTACCGCGCCGGGCGCGTGCGTTATCATCTTCGTACCCTTGGAAAGCGCAGCGGCTCTGCATCCCGCCGGCGACGCCGCGGCCAGGACGTCCCGCGCCTCCCCACCCGTCTCCGGTCTGCCACTCGTCGCGATCGGGCTGTTCGGCCTCGCCGTGCTGACCTTCGCCTGTACGTCCATGCAGGTGCGGCGGCTGCCCCTGCCGGCCGCCGTCGCCCTCGCCGCGGGACTCGCCGCGTGGGGCTTCGTGGCGGCGCGGTGGATGCGGCCCGACGCGTCCGACGCGCCGCCGCTCGAGCTCGGCGCGGCACCGCGCTGGCGTCTCTACGGGCTGCCGCTCGTCGCGGCGCTCGCGGCGGTCTCCTGGTGGCGCACGGCCGGCGGGCGGTTCGGGAGCGTCGGCGTCCTCGCCTGGTGGAGCGCCGTCGCGCTGTGGATCGCGGCGTGGTGGCCCACGTCACACGTCTCGCCGGCGCGGAGCACAGCGAGTGGCCGAAGCGCCCGGCGACTCGCCGCGATCGGCGGCGGGCTCCTCCTCGCGCTCGCGATCGGCGCCGTGTTCCGCTTCCACCGGCTGTCCGAGATCCCGCCGCATCCCGGCAGCGACCATGCGGAGGATCTTTTGAATCTCGTCGACATCCAGGACGGGCAACGGCCCGTCTTCTTCCCGCGCAACACGGGCCAGCCTCCCCTGCCGTTCTACTTTGAGCACCTCCTCCGCCGCGCGCTCGGTCTGGGCTTCAACTTCATGACGCTCAAGATCGCCACGGCGACGATCGGGATGCTCGCGATCCCGGCGATGTACGTCCTCGGGCGGGAGCTCGGGGGTGCGCCGTTCGGCCTGCTCGCCGCCCTTCTCACCGCGTGGAGCAAGTGGCCGACGCTCGGGGCGCGCCGCGGACTGACCTTCGCGTGGGCGATTTTCCCGGCAGCGCTCGCCGTCGCCGCGCTCCTGAAGTACCTCCGAACGGGCGAACGCCGCAGCGCGCTGATGGCCGGCCTCTGGATCGGCCTCGGGCAGTTCGGCTACAACGCGTTCAAGATCGTGCCGGCGCTCGTCCCGCTCGCGTTCGCTCTCGCGCTGTTCGACCGCCGCTGGAAGGGCCGTCGCGGGCGCCTCGTCCTCGACGGCGTGCTCGCGACCGTCACCACGATCCTCGTGTCCCTGCCGCTGCTCCAGTACATGCTGCAGCGGCCGAACGACTTCCTCTATCGCGTCCTGACGCGAGCCGGCAGTCTCGAGCGCCCGCTGCCCGCGCCGGCGCCCGTCGTCTTCGCGGAGAACCTGAAGAACATGGCGCTCGCCTTCCACTGGAGGGGGGACCATGCCTGGATCAACACGGTCGCCGACGAGCCGTTCCTCGACCCGGTATCCGGCGCCCTTCTCCTCGCGGGCGTGCTCGGAGCGGCCGCGCTCGCACTCCGCGGATCCCGCCGGTGGGCGTTCGTCCTCCTGTCGGTCCCGATCCTGACGCTCGCGTCGACGCTGGCGCTCGCGTTCCCGATCGAGAACCCCGGCATCAACCGCGCGGCCGTCGCATTCCCGTCGATCGTCGCGCTCGCCGTGCTTCCGGCCGCGACCCTGGTCGGCGCGGCGCGGCGCCGCGAGATCTCCGTCTCCGTGCTGGCCGCCGCCGGCCTCCTCGGCCTCGCGGCGCTCTCGGTCCGCTCGAACTGGCAAAGCTACTTCGTGCGCTTCGACGAGCAGCAGCAGCTGATCGCCGAGCCGACGATGGACCTCGTCCGCGTCATGAAGGAGTACCGCGCGCGCGGCGTACCGTACGACAACGTGTACCTGCTGAACACGTCGAGCTGGATCGACGGCCGCATGCTCGCGTTCGAGCTCGGCGACCCGCTCTGGCCAATCCCGCACGACGTCGCGCCGGCCACGCCGGTGCCGTTTCTCCTCGATCGTCCCCTGCTCTTCTTCTTCCACCCGAGCGACTCGGCCCGACGCGCGCAGCTCCACGCAGACTTCCCGGACGGCGTCGAGACGCTGATCCGGCAGAAGTTCCGCGACCGGAACTACTACACGTATTACGTCCCCAGACCGGCGGTCCCTCCCGCCGAAACGCATTAGCCGCGGCTAATGCATCCTCACTGCCATTCCAGCCCGAGCGCCTTCGCGAGGAAGACCGCCATTTGCCCGCGCGTGAGCGGCGCGTTCGGGCAGAAGTTCCCGCCCCCGCACCCGCCCGTGATGCCGGACGCCGAGAGCGCCTCGATGTACTGGAAGAACGGATGGTCGGTCGGCACGTCAGCGAACGTCGCGGTCGCGGGCGCCGGACTGACCTGGAGCTGATATCCGATGATCACCTGGCTGATCGCGGTCGTTCCGTCCAGCGTCGTGTTGCCCGCCGCGACGAAGTAGCGCTTCAGGAAATTGTCGACAGGGACGCCGGGCGACAGGCCGACCGACGTGCCGGCGTAGTTCGGCATCCCCGCCACGTCCGAGCACACGGTCGCCGTCGCGCCGCAGTTGCCCGGCACCTGCACACAGCCGGTTCCGTTGTAGTTGCATTCCAGGAGCGACGCGATGACCTGCCCGTTCGAGGCCGCGTCGTAGTAGTCGAGCTCGAAATAGGTCACGAGCGCGCCGGCGGGCAGGTGCGCGGGCGCCGAGAGGCCATAGCCGGCCAGGTTCGTCTGGTAGCGGAGCGCGCCATTGTTCCCGGCGAAGAACGAGATGTCGCTCGAGTCCGGCGCGAGCTCGGTGGCCTGGACGTTCACGTACGACGTCACCGTCGTCCCGAAACGCTCGGGCACGCGGTCCTGCGCGCGGGAACTCGCGGCAACTCCGGCCGCCGCGGCGGCCAGGGCGAGAACCCATCCGGTCGGCCGACGCGTACTCATGGGAACTGGAGTCCCAGCGCCTTCGCCAGGAACACCGCCATCTGGCCGCGCGTGAGCGGCGCGTCCGGACA
>DATBBK010000215.1:0-7883 GCA_036271035.1 Thermoanaerobaculia bacterium
CTGGAAAAACGGATGCGATGTCGGCACGTCGGCGAACGTCGCCGTATCGGGTGCCGGACTGACCTGGAGGACGTAGCCGACGACGAACTGGCTGATCGCGACGGACCCGTCGATGACGTCGTTGCCCGCGGCCAGGAAATAGCGGTTCGCGAAGTTGTCCACCGTCCCGGTGCCGGTCAGGACCGAGGCCGTGCTGTTGTAGCCGGGCGCGTTATCCGCACCCGAGCAGATCGTCGTGCCGCAAAACGGGTTCACCGCGAGGGCGCTGCAGGTCTGTCCCCGGTAGTCGCACGTGTACAGCGTTCCGAGAGCCTGGCCCGTGGTCGAGGAGTCGTAATAGTCCATCCGCAGAGAGGTGATCTGCGCGCCGGACGGAAGGTGCAACGGGGCGATGAAGGCGAGACCAGCGATCTGGCTGCTGTACCGCAGCGTCCCATTGAACACCCCGTAATGATTTCCGGGCGCGAGCGGATAGAGCTCCGAGGAGTCGACCACGTAGAGGCTCTCGATGGACTCGCCCCACGTCTGCGGCGCGGCGTTCGGGGCCGCCGCCCACGCGGACGGGTCCAGGGCGAACGTGTCCTCGGAATGGTCCGTCGCCGCGCGGGATGGCTCCGGCCGGGCGATCTGACCGTAGCCGGGTGCTCCCGCCAGAGCGAGAAGGGAGGCGGCGGCCAGCGCTCGACGAATCATGGCCACTGCAGCCCCAGCGCCTTCGCGAGGAACACGGCCATTTGCCCGCGCGTCAGCGGCGCGTCCGGACAGAACTTGCCGTTGCCGCATCCGCCGGTCACGCCGGAGAAGGCCAGCGCCTCGATGTACTGGTAAAACGGATGCGAGGGCGGCACGTCCGTGAAGGTCGGCGAGCCGTTCGGAGTATCGACCTGCAGGTGATAGCCGATGACGACCTGGCCGATCGCCGTCGTTCCGTCCTCGGTCGTGTTACCGGCGATCAGGAAGTAGCGATGTCCGGTGTTGTCCACCTGTATGTCGTGCGAGGTGAGGTCGTAGGCCGCGACGTCCGGGCCGTTCGCGTCCGGGACGCCCGAGCAGACCGTGTCCAGGCAGTCGCTCTGGACGACGGAGCAGCTCTGGCCGAACTCATCGCAGACGACCAGGTCGACGTGAGCCTCGCCCGTCGTGGACGTGTCCCAGTAGTCGAGCTCGATGTAGGTCAACAGCGCGCCGGCCGGCAGGTGGACGGGCGCCACCATGACGGCCGCGATCGTGTTTGTGGTGTATCGGTACTGGCAGATGTCCACGCACGCATAGTGGAAGGCGTTCGTCAGCGGGGTGAACGCGGACGAGTCGATCGTGTAGTAGCTGACGGCGGTCGTGCCGTAAGTCTCCGCGCGACGCGGGCGCACGCCTGCCTTCGGCGACGCCTCGCCCACCGCGGCCGCTCCGAGGAGGAGCGCCGCCAGTCCAACCGCCCCCAGCGTGCGCCGCGGCGATCTCACGCCGGCGACTCTACCGAGCAGGTCCCGCCGCGCGCGACAGCATGATCATGCGGCCGGCGCTCGTCAGTACCCGCTCCAGCTCAATCCCAGCGCTTTCGCGATGAAGATCGCCATCTGGCGCCGCGTGACGGGAGAGTCCGGGCAGAAGTCGTTGCTGCCGCAACCGCCGGTGATACCGGAGGCCGCGAGCGCTTCGATGTACTGATAGCCGAAGTCGGCGACGGGCACGTCGTTGAACGTCGGGGTCCCCGGCGGCTGGCTGACCTGGAGCTTGTAGCCCATCACGGCCCCGTAGAAGGTCTTGTCGATCGATCCCGTGCCCGTATACACCTCGAGAAGCAGTCGGCGGCTCGTGTTGTTGACCGTGTAGTTCAGCGGCGTCAGGTCGGTCCACATGTACACGCTGCACGCGTTCGAGCTCAGCGGCGTCGTGATCGACGCCATCGGCGGATTGATGCAGCTCCCGAGGTAGTCGCAGTCGGAGAGATTCAGGGAGAGCGAGTCGTTCAAGTCGGAGTCGCAGAAATCGAACTCCAGGTAGGTGAGCAATGCGCCGCCCGGTAGGTGCGGCGTCGCCTGGAAGACAGTTCCCGAACCGGTCGCGAAACGCCCGGCGGGAGAGGTGAAGGTCCCATACGCCGAGCTCGAGGCCTTCGGCAGGAATTCGGCCGCGCCGAGCGAGTAATACGTGACGCCGCCGGTACCCCACTCGGGCGTCTTGGGAGCGGTCTCGAGGTGAACGCCGGGGCCGGCGGTCGCGCGGTGAGAGGGCTGCGCGAGAACCGACGATCCGAGGGCGAGGCCTGACGCCAGCGCGATCCAGGCGCGAAACCCGACGCTGCTCATGATGGCCTCCTGCGAAGAGACTTCCAGAGTACTCCCGCGAGGATCGTCCGCGAGACGATGCGGCCGAGGAGTCGTCTCGTCGGACGATTGGCGACTCCGTATCTCCAAGCGAAACCGCGGGTCTAGCTCCGGAAGACCTTCTCTTCCGTGCCGTCCAACCAGCGGTCCACGAGCTGCACGCCTTGCATGAGCGAGTGGTCCTGGTTGCCGATCTCGTACTTCCAGGATCCGAAGCGGCCGCGCGAGAAGATGCCCTTCGGCTCGAGGTACGCGTGGATCGCGTCGAGCGCGCCATTCCGGTCGATCGAGGGGATCGGGTACGAGTGCCCCGCGTGGATGAGGAAGACGGTCTCGATCAGTGGGAGGTCGGAGGGCTGGAGGATCCCCTCCGCGACGAGCCCGTCGACGACGGCCTTGCCGAAGTCGCCCTCGGGAAGCGGCTTGAACTTCGAGTAGGACGTCTCCGTCAGGACCGCGAAATACTTCGACGTGTCGGCGCCGGGCACGATCTCGGGCGAGTAGTTCGACAGGTACGTCATCCGATAGAACGGCGTCTTGGGGTTGGGGAAGTAGATCCAGTTCTTGTCCGAAGGCGACGGGCGCCGCAGCCCGATGCCGACCGAGAACAGGCGATTGAAGAGCAGCGTCTCCGCCGCGGCGCGCACCGAGTCGGGCGCGTGGACGAGCCGCGCGACGAGCGCGTCGATCGGCATCGTCGACAGCAGGCGGTCGTACTTCCGCGTCGTGCCGTCGGTGAAAGCGACCTCACGCTTCTCCTCGTCGATCGACGCCGCGCGTTTGTGGTAGCGGACGCGGTCGCCGATGAACGGCAGGACGCCCTTCCAGAGCCCGAGCGTGCCGCCGTGGAGCGGGTAGCCGAACTTCGCGTTCGGACCCCAGTCGGTGTTCTTCGGCACGAGCGTCGTCTCGATCGCCTTGCGCCAGTCGACCACCGAGACGCGCTCCGCGATCCAGTAGTAGCCCATCTGCGCCAGAGGCGTCGCCCAGACCTTGAAGTTGTACGGGTTCATGAAGTGCTTCGCGACGCCGGCGCCGAACTTCGCGAGCACCCACTCCTCGAAGTTGCGGAACGCGCGGTCCTTGTCGATCGTCTGGGACTCGACGAGGCCGACGAGGCACTCGAGCATCGCCTGCTCGGGCAGCGAGGAGAGGTGGTTCTGGAACGGATAGCGGACGTAACGGTCCTCGAACTTGATCCAGCTCTCGCGGTCGATCCAGCGGATCTGGTCGCCGAGAACCTTCGCGAGGAAGTCGTTGAAGTACTTGTAGCCCGAGAAGATGATGTGGCCCGAGACGTCCCACGTCCATCCCTTGGGATCCTTGAAGCTCGTCGCGAGGCCGCCGACCTGACCCGCCCGCTCGAACATCTCGAAGTCGGTCTGGCCGCGTTCGACCAGCCGGTACGCCGCACCGAGCCCCGTCGGGCCGGCGCCCAGGATCACCGTGCCGCCGCTCACCGCGCCTTCACCGCGATCCGGCGCATCGCCTCGGCGCGCTTCATCTCGCCGCGAAGGTCGAAGAGGTAGCGGATGACCCGCATGATGGTGCCCAGCATCTTGAACGGGCGGTGGATCGAGGCCCCCGCCTCGCGCGGGAAGTGTCGGACGATCACCTCGGCGACCTTCCAGCCCGCGATCCGGCAGCGCGCATAGATCTCGTCGCCGACGAAGTTGATCCGGTGCTTGATCTCCATCCGCCGGGCGACGTCGCGCCGGAACGCGCGGCAGCCGGCGTTGATGTCGTGCAGCGGCGAGCCCAGGATCCAGTGCGACAGGATGCGTAGCCCGACCGAGAGGACCTTGCGGCCCGCGCCGTCGTAGCGGATCTTCTTCCAGCAGAAGACGACGTCGGCGCCGTCGTCGATCGCCTTCAGAAACAGCGGCGCGTCGCCCATCGTGTGCTGGCCGTCGCCGTCGACGACCATGACGACCTCGCCCGGCACGTTCCTCAGCGCCGTCTCCGTCGCCACCGCGTAGCCCTTGTTGCCGTCGTGGTGCACGACCGAGACGCGCGGGTCCTTCCGCGCGAGCTCTTCGGCGATCTCGCCCGTGCGGTCGCGGCTGCCGTCGTTGACGACGACGACGTGCCACGTCAGGCCGGGGATCGCCGAGAGCGAGGTGACCGCCTCCTCGACGGTCTTCGCGATGAGCTCCTCCTCGTTGTAGGCGAGGAAGCCGACGCCGAGGCGGACGGCGCGCTCCCTCGGCGCCGGCTCCTGGCGTCCCCCGAACTCTCTAACGTCCATAGATGATCCACCCCGCTGTGGCGACCCAACCCGCGACGATCGCGAGCAGCCATGGGTCGTCGGTCAGGAGCGCCTGAGTCGGATTGCCGCCGCCGCCCCGCCGGTAGACGAGGCGGACGTAGCGCGCGATGCCCAGGACGACGAAGGGGACCGTGGGAGCGAGCGATCGGCCGTAGCGCGCGATCGTCGGCGGCGCGACGCTGTAGGCGGCGTACGCGGCGACGGTCGTCAGCGCGGTCACGACGAACAGGTAGTCGAGTCCCTCGGCGCGGTAGGCCGCGAGCGCGGGCCGGTGCTCCGCCGAGGACTCGCGGCCGGCGTGGTGGAACTCCCACTGCCGCTTTGCGACGACGAGAAAGAGCGCGAGCAGGTAGGCGCACAGCATCAGGAACATCGACGGGCGGACGGCGGCGAGCGCCGCTCCCGCCAGCGCGCGGAGCGGCATGCCCGAGGCGACGATGAGCGCCTCGAGGAACGGGATCTTCTTCAGCATCATGGAGTACGCGAGCATCAGCGCCGCGTAGATCGCGCACCAGCGGCCGAAGCCCTGGTCGAGGATGAACGCGCCGAGCAGGCCGCCGGACTCGATGACGACGGCGGCCGACAGCGCCGTCGTGACGGTGAGCGCGCCGGAGGCGAGGGGCCGGTGACGCTTGACGGGATGGGCCCGATCGCGCTCGCGGTCGACCACGTCGTTGACGATGTAGATGCCGCTCGTGACGGCGCAAAAGACGACGACCCCGGCCGCCGCGAGCCACCAGCCCCGCGGCGTCGCGAGGGCCGCGCCGAACAGAAACGGCAGCGGGATGACGAGGTTCTTGACCCACTGCGCGGGCCGCGCCGAGGCGGCCACCGCGGCGAAGGCGCGGGAGACGGCGAATCCCTCTGCCGGCGTGGTTTCTCCCGAGGAGGTCGGCGCCATCTCACGTCATTGTAAAGGATTAGCTCGCTTGCGCGCGGTGTTCGCTGATACTTTCGTGGCCCGGCTCCGGAGGTGTTCCGATGACCGCCGAGTACGTCCTGCACCGCGTCGACGACCTCACCGACCCGTCCGTCAACCGCATCTCCAACATGACCGTCGCGGACGCGCGAGCCCGCGTCGCCTCCGGCTCGAGCGAGGCGGTCGCGGGCATCCACGGCTCGTTCGCGCTCGTCGCGCGCGATGGCGAAGCCGTGCGGATGGCGCGCTCGCTCGACCGGCCGCTGCGCTACTTCCTCGCCAAGGAGGCGGCCGGCCCCTCGCTCGTCGTGTCGGACCGCATCGACGCGATCCTCGAGCATCTCCGCGCGCGCGGCCTCGCGGTGCAGTTCCATCCGACCTACACGCGGATGGTTCCCGCGCACCACGTGCTCGACCTGCGCCTCGTCGGCTGTCCGGATCCCTCGCCGACGTGGACGCGATTCTTCGCTCCGCCGATGGCCTCGCTCCCGCCGGACCTCGACGCGATCGGCCGCGCCTACGCCGGGGCGCTCGTCGAGGAGGTCGCGGAGTGGCTGCGGTCGCTCCGCGAGGATGAGCCCGTCGGCGTGTGCTTCTCGGGCGGCGTCGACAGCGGTGCCGTGCTCCTCGCCGTCTATTTCACGATGCGCCGCCTCGCGCTGCCGCTGGGCCGCCTGAAGGCGTTCACGCTCGACGCGGGCCACGGCGAGGACCTCGAGCAGGCGCGGCGGTTCGTCCGCGAGACGTCGCTCGAGATGTTCCTCGAGCCGGTCGCGACGGATCCGGCGGCCCTCGACCCGCTCGAGGCCGTCCGGATCGTCGAGGACTACAAGCCGCTCGACGTTCAGTCCGCGACGGTGGGAATCGCGCTCCTCCGCGCGATCCGCGCGCGCTACCCGGAGTGGCGCCACCTCGCGGACGGCGACGGCGGCGACGAGAACCTCAAGGACTATCCGATCGAGGAGAACCCGGAGCTGACGATCCGCAGCGTCGTGAGCAACCCGATGCTGTACCAGGAGGGCTGGGGCGTCGGGCGGCTGAAGCACTCGCTGACGTTCTCGGGCGGACAGAGCCGGTCCTGCACGCGCTCGTACGCGCCGCTGCGCCGCTTCGGCTTCGAGGGCTTCTCGCCGTTCATGCGCCCGCGGCTCATCGCGATCGCCGAGTCGATCCCGTTCGCCGCGCTCACCGGCGGCGACGTCGCGCGGCTCTACGCCTTGAAGGGAGAGGTGCTCGCGCGCGGCATGCGCGACGTCACGGGGATGCGCCTGCCGGTCTTTCCGAAGCGGCGCTTCCAGCACGGCGCGTCGCGCGACCGGGTCGCGCGCGAGCGGCTCGCGCTGCCCGAGGACGCGTACCGCGCGCAGTGGCTGTCTCAGTACGCGTGAGGCGCCTCCTCGATCGGGCCGAGGAGTCTCTCGCCTACCCCGAGACGTTCCGCGCGCGCGACGAGTGGATCCGCGGGCGCCGCGGCGCCCGCAACGTCCTCGATCCGCACGAGCCCTACGGCGCGTTCGTCGAGGACGAGAGGACGGAGTCCGGGGAGATCGTCCCGGTCGCGACGCTGCTCCTGACGAATCGCGAGTGCCCGTGGCGCTGCCTCATGTGCGACCTCTGGAAGAGCACGCTCGACGGCGACACGGTCCCCGGCGCGATCCCGCGGCAGATCGAGCGCGCGCTCGCGCGGCTGGGTCACGCCCGCCGCGTCAAGCTCTACAACGCGGGAAGCCTCTTCGACCCGCGCGCGGTCCCGCCCGAAGACGACGCCGCGATCGCCGCGCTCCTCGCCGGTTTCGAGCGCGTGATCGTCGAGTCGCACCCCGCGCTCGTCGGACGGCGTTGCCTCGAGATGAACGAGCGGCTCGGCGGCCGGCTCGAGGTCGCGATGGGGCTCGAGACCGTCCACCCGGACGTGCTGCCCCGGCTCAACAAGGGGATGACGCTCGACGACTTCGACGCGGCGGCGGAGCGACTGCGAGGCGCCGGGATCGCCATGCGCGCGTTCGTCCTCGCGGGCCTGCCGTTCGTCGCGCGGGGCGAGCAGCTCGCGTGGACGGTGGCCGCGATCGCCCACGCCTTCGAGGCCGGAGCCGCTGCGGTCTCGGTGATCCCGACCCGGACGGGCAACGGCGCGATGGAGGCGCTGAGCGCCCTCGGGCAGTTCGAGATGCCGGCGCTCTCGTTGCTGGAGGACGCCGTCGCCCTCGGACTCGGTTTCGGCCGCGGCCGCGTGTTCGCCGACCTCTGGGATCTCGCCGCGTTCTCGCGGTGCGAGCGCTGCCTCTCCGCGAGGACCGAGCGCCTTCGCACGATGAATCTCACACAGATCGTGCCGCCGACCGTGCATTGCGCGGTGTGCGCGTAGCCGTGC
>DATBBK010000216.1:0-13175 GCA_036271035.1 Thermoanaerobaculia bacterium
GGAAGTCGAGGTGAAGACGGGCGGCTACCAGGCCGAGTACGGCCGCAACACGGGCGGCGTCGTCAACGTCATCACCAAGTCGGGCGGCAACGAGTTCCACGGCGGCGTGTTCGGTTACTACAACGACACCGGCATGCGCGCGGACCTCAAGAACGGCGACGTCGCGAACTACGCGACGCCGGACTTCTCGCAGGAGGGCGACGCGCAGTTTCTGAATTCCGTCACGTCGAAGGACAACCGCCAGGAGTACGGCTTCGACCTCGGCGGCTTCATCGTCAAGGACAAGGCGTGGTTCTTCGGCGCGTACGATCGCGTCCAGGTCAACCAGAATCTGCAGACGCTGGATCCGACGAACGAGGTGACATTCGGACACGAGTATCCGATCGACTTCACGCAGAACAAGTACTCCGGCAAGCTGACGCTGAACCTGTTCCAGGGCACCTCCATCGTCGGCTCGGTCTTCTCCGACTCGCAGACCCAGGAGGGCGCGCTCGCCCAGCCGCCGCTGAGCCTGGATCCGACGACGTACGCCGGACGCCGCGACACGGGCGGACCGGACTACGGCGCGCGGCTCAACCAGCTGTTCGGCTCCTTCGGCATCTTCACGTTCCAGTACGCGCAGCACAGGGACCGCTTCGCGACGAAGCCCTTCGGCGGCGACCAGCCGCAGATCCGCGACTACACGGTGTCGCCGACCGGCGCGAGCTTCGTGAACTACAACGGCTTCGGCAACGTGTTCGGTCCGACGCTCAACAACGAGTCGAAGCGCGAGAACTTCGGCGGCTCGTTCACCGCGTACGTGCAGAACCACGAGATCAAGGTGGGAGGCGACTACCAGAAGGACCTGACGTCCGGAGCCACCTACTTCACCGGCGGTCAGCGGCTGCGGATCCGCCCCTGCCTGCAGTCCGGCAGCAGCAATTGCGACCTCTCGCAGGCGCCCTTCTACACGAACGCGGCCGGCGACACGTTGCAGGTCTTCTACCAGCACGACCTGCTCGCGAACGGCACCCAGAACGACTTCACGGTCATCCCCTCGTCGCCGTTCGAGACTCCGACCCGCCGCTACAGCGGCTTCGTCCAGGATCAGTGGCGCGTCATCCCGACGCTGACGGTCAACGCCGGCCTGCGGTACGACAACGAGTCGTTCTCGGGCTTCTCGCCGGATCCGGCGATCGGCGAGTTCAACGCGTTCTCGCTCACGAATCAGTGGGCCCCGCGCGTGGGCTTCACGTGGGACTTCATCGGCGACGGCACGTCCAAGCTGTACGGCTCGGTCGGCCGCTTCTTCTTCACGTTGCCGACGGACCTGAACGTCCGCGTCTTCACCGCCAACTCGGGAGTCAGCACCTACAACTACGACCCGACATCGACCGTGCAGGATCCGGCGGCGCCGCGCGGCCAGCTCTTCCAGGGAGGCAGCGCCTCGGGTGAGCCGGTCGACCCGGGCACGAAGGCCGCCTTCCAGGACGAGGCAACGATCGGCGTCGAGA
Source organism: Thermoanaerobaculia bacterium (assembly GCA_036271035.1). GTDB lineage: Bacteria > Acidobacteriota > Thermoanaerobaculia > UBA5066 > Gp7-AA6 > DAHUXD01. The sequence continues at coordinate 1,494 of DATBBK010000216.1, forward strand.
AGGCGATCGATCCGACGCTGTCGATCGGACTCAAGGGCACGTACCGCACCCTCGGCCGGACGGTCGAGGATCGCTGCGATCTCGACTCCACGGTCGCGCCCTCGTCCTGCGCTCTCTTCAACCCGGGCGGCAGCGGTCCCGCCGCCTCCGGCCAGTACCCCAGCTGCAACCAGTCGGCGAACCCCACCGATCCGACCGCGGGGCAGTGCTCCTCGACCGGCGTCGCGGTGGGCGACGCGAAGCGGATCTTCCGCGGCATCGAGCTCGTGGCGCGCAAGCAGTTCACGAACACACTCTGGGCGCAGGCCTCGTTCCTGTACTCGTCGCTGCGGGGCAACTACTCGGGCGCGATCCGCGAGGCGTCGGGCCAGACGGATCCCGGCATCAACGCGGACTTCGACTACTACCAGTTCGCGATCAACGGGTACGGCAACCTCGAGCTCGACCGGCCCGTGCAGGCGCGCATCGACGCGGCCTACAACACGCCGTTCGGGCTCTCGCTCGGCGCTCAGTTCTATGTGCGCAGCGGGCTCCCGATCTCACGCCTCGGCTTCTTCAACGACTTCTATCCGGACCTGCTGTATCTCGACCAGCGCGGGTCCGACGGCCGCACGCCAACCGACTACGACCTGAACCTCTCGATGGGCTACAACCTCAACGTCGGTCCGGTCACGGTGACGCCGCAGCTCTACCTCTATCGCGTGCTCGACCGCCAGACGGCGACCAGCATGGACCCGACGTTCAACCCCGGCGGCAGCTTCGTGACGAATCCGGCGAGCCCGTTCTACGGACAGGCGGGCGTCCAGCCGGGAGACGGCAGCTGCCCGGCGACGGCCTCGGCGCCGTGCACGGACAACCCGGATTACCGCAAGGTCAACATCAGGAATGCCGGACGGCTGATGCGAGTCGCGCTCAAGGTGACGTTCTAGACGCGGCCGGCCTCGTGCGACGGAAAGGGGGCGGCCTCGGCCGCCCCCGATTTTTTCTCGAAACGAATCCCGCGCGGATTACGCGACAGCCGAGGTGTGGCGCGCCTCGGCGGGCCGTCCGCCCTGGATCTCGCGGAGCAGCTCCGCGATCTCCGTCTCGTGCGACTTGTCGTGCGCCGCCATCATGCGCGGGACATCCGCGAGCGTGATCCGCCCGACGCCTTCCTGCGCGCCCTCGCGGCTCCAGTCCGAGGGCGACAGCGCGCGAAGCGCCTCGAGGTTCAGCATGCGCCCGCGGGTGAACAGCATGAGGCCGCGCTCGAGGTCGCGCTCCTGGTAACAGCGCTCGCGCGCGGTCCTCGCGCCGTCGAAGTTCAGCAGGGCCGGCGAGTCCTCGCGCAGGATGCGGCGAATCCGGATGCCGAAGCCCTCGCGCTCGAGATCGGCGAGGTGCCACACGTTCTCGACGAGCGAGAATCCGCCCGCGGCGGGCCGTTGGCGAGACTCGCAGCGCGAGAGCGCCCGGGCCGCGCGCGTGAGGAGCGCAGGTGTGGATTCCAGTGTCAGGAGCAGTGTCTCGAGATCGCGCCGGTTCATGATCATTGCCTCGCCTACCCAATACGCATCCCGCGGAGAAAAGGTTTCGATGGCGGGGGGCAATCCCCCGTGCTCGTAAGGTTTACACGCCCCGAACCGCATCCGAACAATCCCTGATGTCCTCACGAGTAACCTCGCGTTTCGACCCTTCGTACTGCGAGACATCGCCTTCGGCCCTTCGCTAGACTGCGCACGATGCCGCTGTCCTCTCTGCGCCACTTCTTCCAGTCCCGCATGCCGCGCGAGCAGAAGCCGCACGGGCCGGATCCCGTCGCGATCGCCGCGTGCGCGCTGCTGCTCGAGATCGCCCACGCGGACGACGACTTCGCCGAGGAGGAGAAGGAGCGCATCCGGCGCGCGGCGCGCGAGGACCTCGGAGTCGCGCGCGAGGACGTCGACGAGCTCGTGCGGCTCGCGGAGGAGGAGCGTCGCGAGAGCGTCGACCTCTATCAGTTCACGAAGCTCGTCGCGGAGAACTTCACGCGCGAGCAGCGGCTGCGGCTCATCGAGGTCATCTGGGGGATCGTCTACGCGGACGGCGTGCTGACGCAGGTCGAGAATCAGCTCGCGCGCCGCATCGCGGAGCTGCTCGGGTTCCAGCATCCCGAGGTTCAGGCGGTGAGGGAGAAGGTCAAGGAGTCGCGAAACGGGGGATGACCGACGAGTTGGTGCCGAGGCTGCGGAGCGACAACTCGTAACGCGTAATTCTGGACACCCGGCGGGTCACGGGTGAGCGTATGCCAGCGAAGCTGCGTGAGTCCGTCGCGGGACGCTCGTCGGGCGGCTGTTCACCGCTCGTTCGACCGTGAGCGCCGCCGCGCCCGGCGGTCGGCAGACGTTCCGCGGCTCGAGATGGTAGAGCCTGCCGTGACCGCCACGATCTAGACTCCGTAGACAGACATGGCCCACGAGCCCGATCACTGGGGGGTCACCCGGTTCCGGTTTCGAGAAGAACGAGGCGGCCGTGGACTCGATACACCCGTTCTTCGGTCGTCGTTCATGTGCGGTGCGTTATTCGCGCTCGCGACAGCGGTCATCGCGCAGTCTCGAGGCATCGCAATCACCCATGTGACGGTCGTCGATCCGGGCGGCGAGCGAAGGCCCGGGATGACCGTCGTCGTCCGCGGTCACGAGATTACGGCCGTCGACCGCGACGGCCACTCCGAAATACGTCCCGGTGCCGAGGTGATCGATGGTTCCGGCAAGTTCGTGATTCCGGGCCTGTGGGACATGCATTCGCACTTCCGCGACGCGGATCGCGATCTGAAGATGGACATCGCCAACGGAGTGCTCGGAACCCGCAACATGGGCGGCGCCGCTGCAGACGTGTTCCCCCTGCGCGACGCGATCGGCGACGGCCGGCGCCTTGGACCGCGACTGGTCGCCTGCGGACCGATCCTCGACGGCCCGAATTCCTGGTCGAATCCGCAATTCACCATCTCCGTGAAGACGGCGGGTGAGGCACGGGCCGCGGTCGCTTCGCTCAAGAAACAGGGCTCGGACTGCGTCAAGGTCTACGACGGCCTGTCGCGGGACTCCTACTTCGCGATCATCGACGAAGCCAGGCGACTGGGCGTGCCGGTCGTCGGGCATCTTCCCAGCGCGATCAGTGTTCGTGAGGCGTCCGAAGCGGGCCAGCGATCTCTCGAACACGGTGTGGCCCTGGCGGGCGGCTCCGCGAAGGAGAACGAATACATCCGCCGCCGTCTGGATCAGTCGGCCTTTCAGGAGGCGTTGAAGACGAAAAACTTCGCGCTGATCCCCGCCAAGATCGCGCGCGACGAGTCCATGATGCTGGACACCTTCAATCAGGATCTCGCCGACGCGACCTATCGGCTGCTGGCGAAGAACCGCACATTCGTGACTCCGACGCTCGTCACGCAGCGGTCGCTCACGTTCATCGACGAGCTCGACAAGGAGCCCGATCCGCGGGCGGAGTACGTCTCCGTCGAGGAGCGGCAATGGTGGAAGCCCGAGAACGGCATGCTGACGAAATACCGGACCCCCGAGTACATCGCGATGAGGAAACGAGAGTATGCGAAGACACTGGAGGAGGTCCGTCGCGCGCAGGTGCTCGGCGTGCGGCTGCTGGCGGGTACGGACATCACGATCCCTTACACCTACCCCGGCTTCAGCCTGCACGACGAGCTGAAGCTGTTCGTCGAGGCGGGTCTATCGCCGATGCAGGCCCTCGAGACGGCCACCACCAATCCGGCCCTCTGCCTGGGACTATCCAGGACGTGGGGTCGTATCGCTCCGGGCTATACCGCGAATCTCGTCTTGCTGAATGCCGATCCTCTGATCGACATATCGAACACGACCAAAATCGACGCGGTCGTGTTGAACGGTGAGCTTCTGAATCGCGCCCGACTCGACCAGTTACTCAAAGACGCCCGGGCACCGGCGGTCACGCCGTCGCCGACGAAACGCTGACAGGGAGACACCGGCTACAGCACGGCGCGGTCGGCACAAGGACCACGATGTTTGGTGGGGCGCCGCCGACCTACCTCGTCTCCTGCGTGAGCAGGTACACCGCGAAGCTCGCGAGCCAGTGCTCGCCCTCGTAGCGCCCCGACGTCACGCGCGCGAGTCCCGCCCTCGCGTGCGCGTCGGCCGACGCGAGGAGCGCGGCGCGGCGCTTGTCCGACGCCGGCACCGACGACGCGATGCCGCGCAGCATCCAGGCGCGCGAGAGGTTCAGGCCGTCGAGGTGCACGAGCTTCGGGTCCGTCGGATCGGAGACGACCTCCGGCGCGACGCCGACCTGGTGCTTCGTCGAGAGCCGCGGCAAAAAGCGCCGCAGCCACGTCCCGAAGTCTTTCGCCGGGAGCACGCGGCGCATGAGGTCCGCCTCCGCGAGGCACGGCGAGAGAAAGTCCTCGCCCGAGGGCTCGTAGTTGATCGGGCAGGCGCGGTCCTGCCCGTAGTAGTAGCTGGCCCGTGCCGCGATGACGCGCTCGAGCTCCTTGTTGCCGGCCGTCCGCGCGTAGTCGAGCGCGAGTCCGAGGGCGAACGCGGTGTCGGGATGCACCCCGGTGCGCACGGGGCGCGTGAGCCGCGGCAGGTAGTCTGCGAGCCGCGCGACGACCGCCTTCTCGAGGGGCGCGAGCCGGTTGCGCCACTCGCGCGCCGCCGGATCGTCCGAGCGCGCGAGCTCGCCGGACAGCTGGAGCAGCCACGCCCAGCCGTACGGACGCTCGAACGCGCGGTTCGACGCCGCCTCGACGTAGCGCGCCTCGGCGGCCGCCGCCTCCGCGGTGAGGTGCGCGTCGAGGACCGCGCGGATCTCGCCGGCGGACGCGAGACCCGGGTCGACGCGAAGCAGGCGCGCGAGCATCCAGTGTCCGTGCACGGAGGAGTGCCAGTCGTAGCAGCCGAAGAACGCGGGATGCAGCGCCAGCGGCGACTTCAGATCCGCGGCGCTCTCCAGGACGTGCTCCGGCTTGTTCGGGTGTTCGCGGCCGACGCACGCGAGCGCGAGCTTCGCGAACCCGTCCGCCGTGGCGCGGTCGAGCGTCTGCGCGGGCGATACCGACGCGACGGCGCCGAGGATCAGAGCGGCCACTCCTCGGCGAGCCCCCGTCATCGCGCCCAGTAGGGGAGCTGACGCTTCGCCGCCGGGATTCGCTCGAGGACGTCGGGCGCGTCCGCGAGGACCCAGGCCGCGGCGGCGAGGGCGGCCGTGGAGCGGTCGAGGACGCGCGAGTCGATCTTGTCGAAGGTGTCGTTCGCGGTGTGGTGGTAGTCGAAGTAGTCCGTCGCGTCGAGGAGCAGGCCGAGGCTCGGGATCCCGGACGGCAGGAGGTACGTGAGGTCGGCGCCGCCGGCGTCGCCCGCGAGGAGGTGGTCGGCGCCGATCGGCGACAGCACCGCCGCCATCGCCTGGAGCGGCTTCTCGGCGCCCGGGCCGGCGTCCCACGAGAAGCCGAGCGGCGGCCCCTGTCCGAGGTCCGCCTCGAACGCCGCGACGTGGCGGTCGAGCTCGGCCGCGTGGTCCGCGGCGTAGGCCTTGCCGCCGGCGAGGCCGTTCTCCTCGTTGGCGAACAGCACCACGCGCACCGTGCGGCGCGGCCGCGGCGACAAGGCGGCGATCTGGCGCGCCGCCTCGACGACGATGCCGCATCCGGCCGCGTCGTCGAGCGCGCCGGTGCCGAGGTCCCACGAGTCGATGTGCGCGCCGAGGAGCACGATCTCCTCCGGCTTCTCGCGTCCGACGACGTCGCCGATCACGTTGGCGGACTCCGCGTCCGGCGCCGCGTGGCACCCCAGCGTGAAGCGCACGCGGACCGGACCGCCGCGGCTCACGAGGCGCGTGAGCAGGTCCGCGTCGGGAACGGAGAGCGCGGCGGCCGGGATTTGCGGCGCGTCCTTCAGGTACTGCATGCCGCCGGTGTGGGGCAGGCGGTTGCGGTCGGTGCCGACCGAGCGGATCAAAAACCCGACGGCGCCGAGACGTCCGGCTGCCGACGCGCCGATCGCGCGCATCAGCGCGGCCCCGCCGTAGCCGGATCCATCGGAGGTGCGGGTCATCGGCCGGTCGACGAAGACGATCTTTCCTTTCACCGAAGCGGGGCTCAGCGCTTCGAGCTCGGTCATCGAGCCGACGCGGACGATCTCCGCTTCGAGGCCCTCCGGTGGCGTCGGGACGCTGCCGCCGAGCGCGGTGAGCGACAGAGGCTGCGGCGCGGGCGAGACGATCTGTCCGGTCTCGACGCCGCGTGCCCAGGCCGGCGTCATCACCTTCTCGGCCCGGACGTTGGCGAAGCCCTGTGCCCTCAGGAGCGCGACCGCCGCGGCGACGCCGGCACGGTCTCCGGGCGTGCCGGGCAGGCGTGGGCCCGCCGCGTCGGTGATCTCGCGGACCCAGTCGATCGCCTTGGAGCCGGCGAGGATCGAGTCGCGGAGCGTCTCCGCGGGGCCGCGCGCCGAGGAGGGGAGCGCGGCGGGTGCCGCCAGGGCGACGGCGCCGACGAGGAGACCCGCAGCGGACCAGCGAAGCGAGCGAGCGCGCATGAGGTGGCGAAATGCTATCCCCAGTCGGGACCGAGCGGTAAGCGAGTCCGCCGTCGGCGCCCGCCTGCCGACCGCATGCCGGCCCCGTCCACTGCACTAGAATTCCGTTCCTTATGGCCACCCGCACCCCCGACGTCGATCTGTCCGACGAGCTGCTGGCCGAGTTCGGCGGTAATGCCAGCTACGTCGCCGACCTCCTGAATCGCTACCGGACGAATCCCGGCTCGGTCGACGACGAGTGGCGCCGCTACTTCCGGGAGCGCTTCGGCGAGCCCGAGCCGGCGCCCGCTCCGGCCGCCGCGCCGCGACCGGTTGCCGCCGCTGCTCCCGCCGCCGCCGCGCCCGCCGAGCCCGCCCTGCGCGGCGAGCGGCAGCCGATCCGCGGCGCCGCCGCCCGGATCGCGCAGAACATGGAGGCGAGCCTCGCCGTCCCGACCGCGACGACACAGCGGCAGATCCCGATCAAGCTGCTCGACGAGAACCGCCGTCTCATCAACGAGTATCGCGCGGCGGAGGGGCAGTCGAAGGTCTCGTTCACGCACCTCGTCGCGTGGGCGATCCTCCGCGCGCTCGAGGAGTTTCCTCAGCTCAACGACGCGTACGAGGACGCCTCCGGCGAGCCCACGCGCGTGCGGCGCGACGACGTGCGCTTCGGCATCGCGGTGGACGTCGCGAAGGCGGACGGCTCGCGGAGCCTGGTCGTCCCGAACGTCCCGGGCGCCGGAGGCATGCGCTTCACCGACTTCCTCGCCGCGTCCGACGACGTCGTGACGCGAGCGCGCGGCGGCAAGCTCAAGCTCGCCGACTTCGAGGGCACGACCATCTCGCTCACCAACCCGGGCACGCTCGGCACGACCGCGTCGGTGCCGCGGCTCATGCCGGGTCAGTCGGTGATCGTCGCGACGGGCGCGATCGAGTACCCGGCCGAGTTCTCCGCGACCTCGCCGGCGGTGCTGTCGCGTTTCGCCGTCAGCCCGGTCGCCACGTTCACGTCCACGTACGACCACCGGATCGTGCAGGGCGCCGAGTCCGGCGCCTTCTTGGCGCGCATCGAGCAGCTGCTGCTCGGCCAGGACGGCTTCTACCAGACGATCTTCGCGGACCTCGGGATCCGCTTCCATCCCTACAAGTGGGAGGTCGACCGCAACCCGCCCCACGCGGAGGGCCGCGGCGACGACAACATCGCGCAGCAGGCCCGCGTGCTCGAGCTCATCAACGCGTATCGCGTGCGCGGCCACCTGATCGCCGACCTCGACCCGCTGCGGTCGCGGCCGCTCGCGCATCACCCGGAGCTCGAGCTGCAGACGCACGGTTTGACGATCTGGGACCTCGACCGCGAGTTCTGGACGGGCGGGCTGAAGGGCGGCGACCGCATGCCGCTGCGCCAGATCATCGCGGTCATGCGCCGCGTGTACTGCGGCAAGATCGGCACCGAGTATCGCCACATCTCGAGCCCCTTCGAGAAGTACTGGATCCGCGAGCGCATCGCCGCCGCGACCGCCGGCACGCCGGCGATCCCGGCCGACGTGAAGAAGAAGATCCTCGCGAAGCTGATTGCGGCCGAGGACTTCGAGCGCTTCCTCGGCACGAAGTTCCTCGGGCAGCGTCGCTACTCCGTCGAGGGCTGCGAGACGGCGATCCCGCTGCTCGACCGGCTCGTCGAGGGCGCCGGCGCGCGCGGCATCGAGGAGATCGCGATCGGGATGTCGCACCGCGGGCGGCTGAACATCCTCGCGAACGTCGTCGGCAACGCGGCGGAGCGCATCTTCAGCGGCTTCGAGGGCGTCGTCCATCCGGACTTCCCGGCGGACGAGGGCGACGTGAAGTACCACCAGGGCGCGAAGACCGTGCGGCGCACCGAGTCCGGCAAGGACGTCGCCGTCCAGGTCGAGGCGAACCCGTCGCACCTCGAGGCCGTCGACCCCGTCGTCGAGGGTGTCGTGCGTGCCAAGCAGAAGCGGAGCCGCGGCCACGGTCCCGACGCGTGGAAGCCGGTGCTGCCGGTCCTCCTCCACGGCGACGCCGCGTTCGCGGGCCAGGGCGTCGTCGCCGAGGTGCTGAACCTCGCGCAGCTGCCGGGCTATCGCACCGGCGGCACGATCCACGTCGTCATCAACAACCAGATCGGATTCACGACGCCCCCGTCGAAGGCGCGCACCTCCGAGTACTCGACCGACGTCGCGAAGTCGATCCAGGTCCCGATCTTCCACGTCAACGCGGACGATCCGGAGGCCGCGTACCGCGTGCTCGAGATCGCGCTCGACTACCGGCAGGAGTACCACAAGGACGTCGTCATCGACCTGATCGGCTTCCGGCGCCACGGGCACAACGAGGGCGACGAGCCGACGTACACGCAGCCGCTCATGTACCGGGCGATCGAGTCGCATCCGGGAGTCCGGACGCTCTACGAGAAGCGGCTCATCCGCGAGGGCGTGATCGGGGAACCGGAGGCGCAGGAGCTCGAGGCGCGCCAGCTCGAGGCGTACGAAAAGGCCCTCTCGGCCGCCAAGGAGGCGGGGAAGCGCGCTCCGGCGACGCCCGCCGCGCCCCCCGCGCCATCCCGCGAGGAGACCGTCGTCGAGATCGAGACCGGCGTCTCGCGCGAAACGCTCGCGGCGATCGGCCGCGTCCTCACGACGGTGCCCGGCGGGTTCCACCTGAATCCGAAGATGGTCCAGCAGCTCGCGCGCCGCGCGAAGATGGCCGAGGGCGCGCTGTCGCTCGACTGGGGCACCGCCGAGGCGCTCGCATTCGGCTCGCTGCTTCTCGAGGGCACGCCGATCCGGATCAGCGGACAGGACTCCAGCCGCGGCACGTTCTCGCAGAGGCACGCGGTCTTCTACGACACGGCCTCCGGCGACGCCTGGACGCCGCTCGCCACGCTCGACGAGCAGCAGGCGCCGTTCGAGACGGTTGACAGCCCGCTCTCCGAGATGTCCGTGCTCGGCTTCGAGTACGGCTACAGCGTCGAGTGGCCCGAGGCGCTCGTCCTCTGGGAGGCGCAGTTCGGCGACTTCGCCAACGGCGCGCAGGTCATCATCGACCAGTTCATCGCGTCCGCGCAGGACAAGTGGCGGCAGGAGTCGCGCGTCGCGATGCTCCTGCCGCACGGGTCCGAGGGCCAGGGCCCCGAGCACTCGAGCGCGCGCATCGAGCGCTACCTGCAGCTCTGCGCCGACGGAAACATCCAGGTCTGCAACGCGACGACGCCCGCGCAGTACTTCCACCTACTGCGCCGCCAGATGCGGCAGCCCGCGGCGCGGCCGCTCGTCCTGTTCACGCCGAAGAGCCTCCTGCGCCTGCCCGCCGCGGCGTCGCCGCTGCCGGAGCTGACGGCCGGCGGGTTCCGCGCGTGCCTCGACGACGCCGAGGTGCGGGACCGCGCTCGCGTCGAGCGCGTGCTCCTCTGCAGCGGCAAGGTCTATTACGACCTGCGCGCGGAACGGGAGAAGCGCGGCGACGCGAAGACCGCGATCGTGCGCGTCGAGCAGCTCTATCCGTTCCCGGCGGACGGCCTGCGCCGGATCCTCGGCTCGTATCCCGCGATGAAGGCAGCCGCCTGGGTCCAGGAGGAGCCGTCGAACATGGGTCCGTGGAGCTTCGTCCTCGAGCGGGCCGGCGGCTTTTTGCCGGCCGGGATGCCGCTCGCGCGCGTCAGCCGCTCCGCGTCGCCGTCGCCGGCGAGCGGCAACGCGAACGTGCACAAGCGGGAACTCGAGGCGCTGCTCGGCGAGGCGCTCGGCTGATTCGGGCGCTGCGAGGACATATTAGCGCCGGCTAATATGTTGTCGGCGTCGCGGGCTGACGCTTACCGCCTACCGACCGCGGCGGCGAACTCCTTCGCGAAGTCGTCGAAGCGCCGCGGCGCGTGGCCCACGATGGTCCGCGTCTCGTCGAGCTGAGCCGGCGTCGCCTTCAGCCCCTTCTTCTGGAACATGTCGTACATCAGCCGGTAGTCGAACACCGCCCAGGCCGGCAGGTACGGCGCCATCGCCTTCGACCACGCGTCCAGATCGTCGCCGCCGTAGACGACCTTCCGTCCGAGAGCCTCCGCGAAGGCCTTCGCGCAGTCCTCGCCGGTGAGAGCGTCCGGTCCCGCGACCGTGTACGTCCTGCCCGCGTGGCCCGGCTCGGTCAGCGCGCGGACCGCGGCCTCGCCGATGTCCCGCGTGTCGACGCGGGAGACGCCCACGCTGCCGAGCGGCTGCGGGTAGACGCCGTGCTGCACGATGGCGTCCTTCCACCACCAGTCGTTCTGGTGGAAGTTGTTGGGCCGCAGGATCGTCCACTCGAGCCCGCTCTGCTTGAGCGCCGCCTCCATGGCGATCTTCGAAGCGAAATGCGGTGCGTCGAGACCCTTCTCGACGTCCTGGATCGACATGTGCACGACCCGGCGCGCCTTCGTGCGGCGCGCCTCCGCGATCGCGGCGAGGCCCTCGAGCAGGTCGGTCGGACCGTTCGCGGTCAGCAGGAAGAGCGTGTCGTAGTCGCGGAAGATCCCGCCGTACGTCTCCGGCGCGGTGAGGTCGCCGACCACGGGCTCCGCGCCTGTGGGAAGCGACTTCGCCTTGTCCGCCGAGCGCGTCAGCACCTTCACCTTCTCGCCCTTCTCGATCAGGCCCGAAACGACGAGACTTCCAACGGTTCCGGTTCCACCCAGGACGAGATGGCGCATGAGGATTCCTTTCTCGATTGTGTGCTGTGCGTTCGCTTCGCGAGTCGTCGCCGGATCTACGCGCCGGGGCTCAGGGAAGATTCAGCGGCGCGCCCGGACGTCCACGGCGCCTTCAAGGTCGTGGCGAATCGAACACCGAAGCCGTCCGGATCCGCGATCGTGAAGTCGCGCAGGCCGTAGTATCGATCGCCGATCGGAACGACGACCCGCGCGCCGACCGCTCTCGCCAGCTGCCAGCAATCGTCGACCCTGGGCACCATCACCCGGATGTTCGCGGCAGGAAACGGTGGAGGCGCGGCCGACGCGATGTGGTCGACCCCGTCGAAGGCCGACACTTCCGCCAGGAAGAGCCGGTGGTCCTCCCACGTGAGCTCCACGAAATCGCCGCCATCGCGCAGCAGCGAGAATCCCAGCCGGCAGTAGAACGCGGTGGAGCGCTTGATGTCGCTCACCACGATCTCCGTCACG
>DATBBK010000217.1:0-68205 GCA_036271035.1 Thermoanaerobaculia bacterium
CGAGAGACCCAATCCCTGTCCTCCCGAGCGCAGCGAGGGATGACCGGATGAATAGAGGGCGGCCGCAAGGGCCGCCCTACGCAGATCGCGCCTTCGTCCCCCGGGTTTTTCCCCTTCTCGGCTGATCCACCGGACACGCCCACATCCGCCGCCCCGACAGTGGGAACTCCTGCAGCGGCGATCCGCAGCGGCGGCAGATCTCGCGCTGGTAGACGTAGAACGCGTCGCGCGGTCCGCGAAGAGACGCCGGATGCGGCGCCGGCTCGCGCCGATCCACCGTCGCGGTCCGGCCCGTTCGCACACCGCGGCGCATGAGATCGCGCAGGATGCGCCAGATCTCGAGCCACTCGTCCACGCGAATCCGCTTGCTCGGCCGCAGCGGATGGATCCCGGCGAGGAAGAGGGCCTCACACCGATAGATGTTGCCGACTCCCGCCGCGACGCGCTGGTCCAGGAGCGCGTCGCCGATCGGCGTGCGGCGGCGGGCGAGGCGCTCGAAGCCGCGCATCGGATCGGCGGCAGGATCGAGCGGATCGGGACCGAGCCGCGCGACGACCGCGTCGCGGTCGGCCTCCGTCCCGAGAGCACAGGTCGGCGGACCGATCAGGTCCGTCGTCGCGTCCGGCGCCGACAGGCGCATCCGCACGGACGGCCGCGGCTGGGGCGGCGTGCCCCGGTACCGGTAGAACCAGCCCGCCATACCGAGGTGAACGTGCACGACGGCGCCGCCCTCCCAGTGGTGAAAGAGGTGCTTGCCGTAGGCCTCGGCGCGCACGAAGCGTCGGCGGTCGAGCCGCCGGGCCTCGCGCGCGAACCGTCCCTGCGGCGACGAGACGCGCAGGCGCTGGCCGGCGAAGTCGCGATTGTGCTCGCGCGCCAGCCGGTGGATCGTGTTGCCCTCGGGCATGAGCCCGAGACGCTATCAAGGTCGGGAGACTCCCGATCAGGACACGGCGTCTTGCCGCGCCGGGCAGAAGCGCTGCGCGTAGTCGAGCAGCGACTCGGTGCGAATCGGCTTCGTCAGGAAGCCCGCGACGCCCGGCGCGTCGCGGATGAACGCCATGCCCGACAGCAGCACCACCGCCGCGTCTCGCGCGGCCCGATGCGTCTCGCGCTCGGCGAGGAACTGCCAGCCGTCCATCACGGGCATCATCAGATCGAGCAGGATGAGACTCGGCGACTCGTACTCCGCGATCTCCAGCGCCTCCCGTCCGTTCGCCGCACCCTTCGCCACATAGCCCGCGTCCCGCAGCAGCAGCACGACGCTCTCGCGCAGCCTCGAGTCGTCGTCGACGACGAGGATGCCGCCGGAGCGAGGTCTCTCAGCCATCGGAATCCTCCCGCTCCGCGAGACCCGCCGCCTCCAGCAGCAGCCTCTCCCCCGACGCCTGGCGGTCCGAGAGCCGCAGGCGCCTCAGCTCCATCTGCGCCACGACCTGTCTCGCGACCACGCGCAGCGCGCCGAGCTGTCCCTCCTCGAGCCTCCTCGGTTCGCGGTCGAGCACGGCGAGCACGCCCACCGGGATGCCATCCGGAGTGCGCAACGGCGCGCCCGCGTAGAACACGACGAACGGATCGCCCACGACGAGCGAATGCGTGTGGAAGCGCGCATCCTCGCGCGCGTCGCCGACCACGAGCACGTCGTCGCTCTCGATGCTCGCCTCCGTGAAGCTGCCCGGGAGGGGCACCTCCTTGACCGAAACGCCGACGGACGCCTTCAGCCACGCGCGGTCGCCGTTCGCGAGCGCGATCCACGCCCACGGCACGCCGCAGGTGCGCGCCGCGAGCGCCGCGAGCTCGTCGAACTCCGGCTCCGAGGGTGTGTCGAGAATCCGGTATCTCTCGAGCGCCTTCTGCCGGCGCGTCGCGTCGTTGCGGGCGCCGCGCGCCGCAGGCGCCTCCTCGAGGGCCTGGTGCGCCTGCGTCAGATCGCGGCGCAGGTCGGCCATCGAGGCGTAGCGGTCCTCGGGCTTCTTCTGCATCGCGCGCTCGACGACCGCCGCGATCGCGGGCGGCAGGTCCGGCGCGGCGTCAATGAGCGGATCACACTGCTCCTTCACGATCATCTCGAGCAGCCGGAACAGGTTGGTGTTGTGGAAGGGCTGCCGGAACGCGAAGAGCTCGTAGGCGAGCACGCCGAACGAGAACACGTCCGATCGCGCGTCGACGGGATCGCCGGAGATCTGCTCCGGCGACATGTAGCCCATCGAGCCCACGGCGATCCCCTGGCCGGTCAGGTTCGTCTGGGCGCCCATCGCCTTCGCGATCCCGAAGTCCATGATCTTCACCGTGCCGTTCTCGAGAACGCGCACGTTGGCCGGCTTGACGTCGCGGTGCACCACGCCCGAGCGATGCGCGTACTCGAGTCCGAGCGAGACGCCGATCAGGAGCCGTAGCTTCTCCGCGAGCTCGACCGGCTCGCGCCGTGCGATGAGATGCGAGAGGTCCTCGCCGACGAGAAACTCCTGCACGATGAACGGCCGGTCGCCGTCGAGACCCGACTCGAACACCGTCGTGATGTTCGGATGCTGAAGCCGCCCCGCGAGCTCCGCCTCCTGGAAGAAGCGCGCGTGCATCTCGGGACCTAGCGTGCACGCCTTGACGGCGACGTGGCGCTTGATGTCCGGGTCCCACGCCTTGAAGACGGTCGCGAATCCGCCGGAGCCGATCCGCTCGACGATCTGATACTTGCCGATCGTCGCGGGCACGCCCGCCACGATCGCGGCCTGGCCGGGGCCGGTGGGCATCCATCCGCCCGAGTCCCTTCCGGAGAGGGGCGTGTTCACGTGCGACGCGACCGCGACCGGCGAAGGAGTCCGGCCGTCACGACTTGGTTCCGGGAACGAACGTGAGGATGAGCCCCACCGCGGCGAGGCCGGCGGACACCCAGCGAGCGACCTCCCAGCCTTCCTTCTTGGAACGCTCGGAGGAGGAGAACGTCGACTTGAGGGCCCCCTGGACGGAGTCATAGCCGGAGCGCTGGCTCGACGCGAGCACGAACCCGATCAGACCCACGACGAGGAGGAGAATTCCAATGCGTTTCACAGGCTGCACCTCTGCGGGCGAGAGAGCAAGGACGATACCAACGATCGATCCCGGCGCGGGCTGCGGGATCAGGAAAAGCCGGATGGCGCGGGCGGGGCGGTGAGGCGGTGAAGCGGACGCCGCGAACCCCGGCTCCGGCCCGGCGCGTATCACCACGCGCAAGAGCGAAGAAGCAGGAGGCGGAGTCATGCGTTTCGGAGTTCTCGGCACGGGTACGGTCGGTTCGGCGGTCGCGACGAAGCTGGTCTCGCTCGGCCACGACACGAAGATGGGTGCGCGGCAGGCGGGCAATCCCAAGGCGACGGACTGGGCCGCGGCGCAGGGCACGCGCGCCTCGACCGGCACGTTCGCCGAGGCGGCCGCGTTCGGCGAGGTCGTCTTCAACTGCACGATGGGCACGGCGTCGCTCGAAGCGCTGGAGGCGGCCGGGGAGGAGAACCTCGCCGGAAAGATCCTCGTCGACGTCGCCAACCCGCTCGACTTCGCGAAGGGGATGCCGCCGTCGCTCTTCACCGCAGCCGCCGGCGACTCGCTGGCGGAGCGGATCCAGAAGGCGTTTCCGGACGCGAAGGTCGTCAAGGCGCTCAACACGGTCACGGCGGCGGTCATGGGGCACCCGGAGAAGGTGCCCGGCCAGACCGACCTCTTCATCGCCGGCAACGACGCCGACGCGAAACGGCAGGTCGCGGCGCTGCTCGGGGACTTCGGCTGGACGAGCGTCATCGACCTGGGCGACGTGACCGCCGCGCGCGGTACCGAGGCCTATCTGCTTCTGTGGCTGAGGCTTTGGGGCGCTCTGGGCACGCCGATT
This sequence comes from Thermoanaerobaculia bacterium, assembly GCA_036271035.1. Classification (GTDB taxonomy): domain Bacteria; phylum Acidobacteriota; class Thermoanaerobaculia; order UBA5066; family Gp7-AA6; genus DAHUXD01. Next base: position 3,857 of record DATBBK010000217.1, read on the forward strand.
CTCAACATTCGCGTCGTGCGCTGAAAGCGGCAGTCGGGTTTCCCAAGTGTCGGACTCGGCGCTTTTTCGGGCCGAGAGGGGCAACGGGAGACCTGACCCCTCGGGTCGGACATCGTTTGTCCCTGACCCGGCGCGATCCTGTCTTCGTGATCGGAGCGCTGATCGAGCCCGGGACGTGGTGCCGCCAGCGCTGGTGCCGCGCGGATACGGCGAGAATCGCCGAGCACTTCGACGGCGACGGCTGCACGTGCCACGCCGCGGAGACGCCGGCGGACGCGACTCCAAACGCCGAGTCCACTCCCCTGCCGTCCGGACCGCGCCGCGCGGATGCGCTCGACCAGCGGCTGACGATCCTGACCGCGAAGGCGTCGCGCCTGCGGGCCTTCGCCTGCCGCGCCTGCGGCGCGCGGACGCGCCGGATGATCGAGGCGCCCGCGATGTTTTTCCGCTGCGAGGAGTGCGCGGCCGCGGATCGGTGGCCCCCGGCGCGGCGACAGGCCTAGAGTCTCGCGCGGCGCCGGCGCGATCGCGCGTCAGTGCGTCAGTGCTGTTGGGCGTCCCCGGACGCCGGCACGAGCCGCAGGACGACGGCGCCGGACTCGTCGCGCAGCTCGAGGACATCTCCTCCGCCTTCGCCGCCTCCGCCGCCTCCGCCAGCCCGCCGCCATGAACGCGCCGCCTCGATCGCGCCGAGGAACGCCTTCTCCTGCTCCATGAGCGGCGCGGCGCAGCCGCGGCGCGTCGTCGCGAGCGGGCCGATCCGGACGCGATCTCCGTCGAAGAGGACCCGGCCCGAGAAACGATTGCAACCCGTCGTGCCGCTGACGTGTTCGAGGGAATCGAACGTGATCGCCGGAACGGACGCGGCGGCTTCGGATACGGCGGAGGGAGCGGAGGCGCGCCACGTCGTGCCGCTCAGGCCGCTCCCCGCGGCCGCCGGCGTCACGGCCGGCCGCGCCGCCGCGGACGTCTCGGGCGCCGCCGTGGTCGGAGTCGGCGTGCCCCCGCTCGACACCGCGCATCCGGCGGAGAGAGCCAGGAGGACGCCGGAGAGGACGATCCCGCGCACCCACCCATTCTGGCGCAACCGAGCGGCGATAATGCGCCGCCGGCCGGCGACACGAGAACGAGCAGAGGAGGAGTCATGCCGCGGCCCATTCGCACGCCCGACGACATCATCGATCTCTTCGCCTTCGGACGGTGGGCCAACGACAAGATCTGCGAGGCGGTCGGCGAGCTCGACGACGACGCGTTCGGGCATGAGTCCGGCGGCAGCTTCGGCTCGGTGCGCGGCACGCTGCTGCACCTCTACGGGGCGGACTGGGTCTGGCTCGAGCGGTTCCACGGGCGCTCGCCGCGGGCCATGCCCGACGAGCCCGAGCCGATCCGGACGCTCGCCCAGGTGCGGGCGAAGTGGGACGGAGTCCAGGAGCAGCTCCGCGTCTTCGTGGGCGGGTTGACGCCCTCCGATCTGGCCTCATCGCTCGGCTACACGAGCTTCGCCGGCGAGGCGTTCACGCGCGTCCTGAGCGACGCGCTCGTGCACCTCGTCAACCATGGGACGTATCACCGCGGTCAGGTCGTGACGCTGCTGCGCCAGCTCGGCAAGTCGGCGCCCTCGACGGACTTCCTGCGTTACCTGGACGCGGCGAAGCTGTAGGACGGTGCGTTTCAGACAACCCGGCGACTCTCGCCAGCGATCGTAGGGGCGGCCCTCGCGGCCGCCCGCTTCGAGGCGTTGGCCGGAGATTCCCTCTACGAAGCGAACAGAAGAGCCTCTATTAACTATTGTCGCGAGCCGGACCACCGGCGGCCGACAGGCAAAAAAAGAGGCGGGCTTGGAAGCCCGCCTCGGCGAAAGGTTCGATTCCTCTAGAACGTCTTCATCTGAGTATTGTCACGAGTGATACACGGGCGGATGGGCCGGAGGCGGCGCCGTCCGATCGAAGATCGAGAGGCTCTCGTCGGTGCGCCGGCGCGATGCCATCGTGACCACGCCGATCAGGCCGAGCAGAAACAGCGCGCCGAGAATCCAGGGCGCCGCCGAGTGCTTCTTCGTCGTGGTGGTCTCCGTGCTCACCGCGTCGCTGCGCGCCGCAGTCGCGTCGGCCGCGTTCGCCGGGGGCACCGCGCTCGGCGCCGCCACGTCGCCCGAGCCGCCAGCCGGAGGCGGCGGAGGCGGGACGTTGCTATCGGAGCCTGGGTTCACGCTCGCCGCGCCCGCCGCGCTCGACGGTGCGGACGAGGACGAGGTGCTCGCCGGAGGCTGCGCGTTCGCGGGCTGCTCCTCCTGCACCTTCTCCTTCTTCGGAGTCTGCGACTTCTTGGTGCTCTTCGAGCTCTTCGTCGTCGTGGCCTTGGTCTGCGAAGTCGTCGCTGAATCCTCGGCCTGCTGAGCCGTCTCGGGGGCCGGCGCCGCGTTCTGAGCGGGCGGCGGCTGGACCGCCGTCGACTGCGGAATCGTTCCCGAATCCGGAGTCACCGGATTGCCGGGAGGAGTCGTCGCCTGTGTATCGACGGGGGCCGGCGGCTGCTGCGCCGTCGCGCTCGGATCATTTGCCGGGGGATTCGGATTGGGACTCGGATCCTGCGCACTGAGAGTCGCCGCGAACAGGATCGCCGCGGCGGAGATGAACAGACCACACTTCGACCGCATGATGTCTTCTGCCTTTCTGACCCGAGCGACCGGGTCTCAGATCGGCGTCCGCGGCGATCCGCGTGACGCGCACGCACCCATCGAAAGAGCAGGATCCATGCCATTCCACAATTTCGAATTACTCAGGGATTTTCTGAATCCATTCGCACCGACGATGCATTCGTGCACTGGGATTTGCACGCGGAGAATGACGTCGGCGAAGAGAAGAGGAGAGACTGATCCGCGAGAGCAGTGAATCGCGAAGACCTAGTGGTCCGCGAGGAGGCGTTCGATCCGCTCCTCGAGGACGCGGAGCGGAAACGGCTTGTAGAGATATGCGTCGGCGCCGACGGTCTTCGCGCGCTCGAGGCGCTCCGCGTGGCCCGAGATCAGGATGACGGGGATGCGCGCGCCCGAGGCCCGCGCCGCGAGAACGAGCTCCTCGCCGGCGAGGAGAGGCATCAAAACGTCGGAGACCACGAGGTCGATCGAGCCGTCGTGAATGAGCCTCAGAGCCTTTTCGCCGTCCGTCGCCGTCAGCACCTCGTAGTGCGCGCCGAGCAGGACCTCCAGCGCCTCGAGAATGGCGAGGTCGTCGTCGACGATCAGGATCCGCCGCTCCCGCAGCGGCCGGTTGTCGGCGGCACGCGGGCTCCGTGTCCTCGCCGCGCGTGCGCCGTCCTGGTCGGCGTCCATCTCGATCAGTGCTCGACGGACCGCCCGGGAAACTCCATCCCGAGCGACCGTTCCAGCGCCGCGAGACGGTCGAGGATCTCGCCCGGCGCGACCGGCTTGACGAGGTGCAGGTCGAAGCCCGCCTCTCGGGAGCGGAACCGGTCGATCTCCTGGCCCCATCCCGTGAGCGCGATCAGATAGATGTCGCGGCCCCACCGCTCGCTGCGAATCGCGCGCGCCGCGTCGTAGCCGTTCATGCGAGGCATGCCGATGTCGAGCAGCACCGCGTGAGGGCGGAACGCCGCCGCCTCCGCGACGGCCGCCGACCCGTCGTGCGCCATCCGGACCTCGTTGCCCGTCATCTCGAGGAGCATGCCGAGGCTCTTCGCGGAGTCCTCCTTGTCGTCCACGACCAGGACCCGAAGGGCCGTCCGCCGGAGCGCGCGCTGCGCCGCCGCGCGCGGCCGCTCCTCATCCTGCCGGGTCTGCGCGACGGGAATCCGGATCGTGAACTCGCTGCCGCGCCCGGCGCCCGCGCTGCGCGCCTCGATCGTTCCGCCGTGCAGATGCACGAGCCGTCTCGCGAGCGTCAGCCCGATCCCGAGGCCGCTCTGCGCCCGCTCGAAGACCGGGTTCAGCTGGGTGAACATCTCGAAGATCGTCGCGAGCTTGTCGTCGGGGATCCCGATCCCCGTATCGCGCACGACGATCACCGCGTTATCGCGCTCGCGCGCGGCCGTGAGCAGGATGATCCCGCCCCGCTCGGTGTACTTCGCCGCGTTGTGAAGGAGGTTCGCGAGGACCTGCGCGAGGCGCTCGCGGTCGGCGTCGACCACGACGCGAGGATCCGCCGTCACCGTCAGGCGGTGCTCGCACTGCTCCAGGATCGGCCGGCTGGCCTCGACGGCGTCCTTGATGATCTCGCCGATCTCGATGCGCTCCTTGCGCAGCTCGAGGCGATTCATGGTGATCCGCGAGACGTCGAGCAGATCGTCGACGAGCCGCGTCATGTGCTGCATCTGGCGTTCGATGATCTCGAGCGCCCAGTCGAGCTCGGGCGACGCCGCGCCTCTCAGGCGCAGGATCTCGGTCGCGTTGCGGATCGGCGAGAGCGGGTTTCTCAGCTCGTGGGCGAGCGTCGCCAGAAACTCGTTCTTCGCGCGGTCCGCCTCCTTGAGCTCGCGCTCGGCGCGCTTGCGCTCCGTCAGGTCGGCGAAGAGAAGCAGCACGCCGTCGATGGAGCCCGTCGCGCTCCGCAGCGGCGCGGCGGACATGCTCACGTCCACGCGCTGGCCGCTCTTGGTGAGTCGGTACGTCTCCAGGTTCGGGAACGAGTCCCCGCGCGCGACCAGCGCGCGGTGGCTCGCGCTCTCGACCCGCTTCTCCTCCGGCACGATCGGAATCGGTTTGCCGACGACTTCGTCCGCGGTCCAGCCGAAGAGTCCCTGGGCGGCGGGGTTCCAGAAGCGGACGATGGGAGGATCCGGATCGATCACGACGATGGGAACCGGCGACGCCTCGATCAGCAGTTGCCGCGTCTCGACGGACTCGCCCGCCGGGGCGTGGGACCGGCGCTGCTCCGTGATGTCGACCACGACGTTGAGCGCCCCCAGCACCCGCCCCTGGTCGTCGAAGATCGGATTCACGAAGGCGAGCGCGTCGACCCGCCGGCCGTCCGGCCGCTCGATCGAGATCGCGTTGCCATTGAAGTCGCGGCCTTCGCGGAGAGCCAGCGCCATCCAGCATTCGGAGTGGGAGACCGGCCGCCCATCCGCGTCGAACAGCTTGAAGGAGCCGCAGAAGCGATCGTCCGGATGATTCAGCTTCGGCTCGCGGCCCCAGATCGCGGCGGCCCGTGAATTGAAGTACGTGATCAGGCCATCCGCGTCGCACATGTACGCCGCCGCGGGGAGTCGGCTGAGCGCGGACTCGAGGCGGACGCGGCGCGGCACGCCTCCGACCTCGCGAGACGCCGCCGCCGACACGAACTGTTCCGAACTCATCCCAGGCTTTCCTCCCCGAAGGGCGATTGACGAATCAGGTGTTTAGGCCCAAGCAAGAATCGCGCCCTCGAATCCCCGCGGGCCGTCGTAAATCACTGCAAATACATGAAGAAAGTGACGAAAGAGCGCTGTCCGTCGGGTGAACACCTGAGTGGCTATGGGTCAAGCCGCCGGGCGACCGAATTGGCGCGGAAGAACCCTCCCCCGGCTACGGGGATTCCCCGACACGGGCGACCGTCCCTTCCGCGCCTCGGCGGGACGCGCGGAAGGACGGCCAGTCCGGATTCGTCCTCGTCATCCCGGTGCGCGTCTTGCTACGTCGACCGGCGTGGGCATTCTCCAGGGACTCATCGCATGGCTTCGCAAGTCCGCGGGCAAGATCGTTCAGGCGATCTTCGGGTGGGCGGTCCGCGCGCTGTTCGGCACTCCCGAGGAGAGCGAGAAGCCGATGCTCTCGGCCGTCGTCGCCGGCGCCGCCGCGTGGCCGCTGCTCTTGATCGGGATCCCCTTCCCGAAGATCGCGGCGTTCGTCATCGCCTTCGTTCCCATCCCGAAATGGGTGGCCTCTGGGTGGATCCGCGCGATCTGGATCGTCCTGGCGGCTGCCGTTCCCGTCGCGGTCGGCATCGCGCTCGCGAGCCGCGGCGCCGAGAGGCAGCGACGCGGTGCCTGGAGCACCGCGCTCCACGGCTTTCCGGTTACGGCCGCGCTCTCGATGGCGTTCCTGACGGCGTTTCTCACGTCCCCGATCCGCCGCATCGTCGCGGCCGCGAAACGGCGGGAGGACGTCACGATTCCGTTGCTCCTCGGACGCGATCAGTACGCCGCCGCCGCTGAGACGATCCGCTCGACGCTCGAGGAGCACGAGCTCCCGGCGCGGCGCGCGAAGCCGCCCTGGCTCTTGACCGCCCCCTCGCGCGTGCTGCGCGCGCTCGGCGGATCGATGCTGCGCGACCGCATCCCGCGCGAACTGTGCTTCTATCGCGGCGAGTCGATCGACGTCGTCGTGAACCCGAACGGGGTCACGCTGCAGGCGGAGAAGGAGACCGCGGCGCGCGCGCACGCGCTGATCTGCGAGATGGCGACGCTCGGGCCGGGTCTCCAGACGGTGGACTCGGACGCGCAGCGCATCGAGCGAAGCCTGAAGGACGTCTGCCAGGTCTTCATGCGCGACCCGGCCAGTCACACGGGCTCGGCGGTCCTGCTCGAGCGTCTCGATGAGATCGGACAGGAGCTCGAGCACACGCATCTTCCGTACGACGATTGGCAGGTGCTGTATCGCGAGATTCTCCAGATGGCTCGCGCCATCCGGGGACGTCCCCAGATTCTCGGAACCGAAAGGAGAGACCCAATGGAGGAGGAACGGAAGCCTCGCGAGGCATGGCCGCCGCGGCCGGCGCGGGGCATCACGTCGATGTCGACGCCTCAGCTCGTCGCGGGACTGACGACGCAGATGCGAGAGCTCGCGCGCAAGGAAGTCGAGCTCGCGAAGGCCGAGCTCCGTGTCGACCTGAAGGCGGAGGCGAAGTCGGTGACCTGGTTCGCGGCGGCCGCGATCACGGGTCTGTGCTTCGTCAACATGCTCTTCGTGGCCGCCGCGCTTTTGGTCGCGCGCTGGCTCGATCCGCCGATCGCGGCGCTGGCGGTCGCCGGGCTGCTGCTCGTGCTGGGGGTGATCTTCGGACTGGCCGGGAAGGCGTCGCTGGTCAAGCCGATGGAGACGACGCGCAGAACACTGAACGAGAGCTGGTCATGGGCAAAGAACCGAATCGCGTGAGCTACGCGGCGGCGGAGCCGCGCGACTTGAGGGATGACGTCGCGCGCGCCTCGCGAGACGACGCGGAGCGCGCATTTCGCGAGAGCCTCGACCGATCCTCGCGGAGGGACCCGGAGCACTCTCGGCGAGACCAGCGCGCGTCGAAAGACGACGACCGGAAAGCCGACTCGCCTCGAGACCTGAAGCGCCTCGAGTGGGAGATCAAACGCACGCGCCGCCGTCTCGACGAGTACGTGAGCGAGATCGACCGCAGGCGCCACCGGCTCCTCGCCGTGCGCGAGCATCCGTGGGCGGCGGCCGGCGCGGCGCTCGGCGCGGTCGGTCTCGCGGTCGGGATCGTCGTCCTCGTGCGGCGCCGGGCCGCGACGCGCCGGCGAGTGCGGACCCGATCGACGAGCCTGCGCGAGGCGTTCGGCCGCATGCTCGATCATCCGGAGCGGATCGCGTCCGAGGGGAAGAGTCCGTGGTCGCGGGTCCTGGTCGCGGTCGCACCGATCGTCGTCAAGAAGGTGGCGGACGCAGCGCTCCGGCGGCGCCGCACCCGCGCCTAGACGCCGGACGCCCGAGCTCGATGCCTGAGGTCAGCCTCGAGGCTTCCGCGCCGCCTTGCGACGCGGCGCGGCGACCCGCCGGATCGCGGGTCCCTCGCCGCCCGCCCAGGTGAGCTCGTACGAGTCCGCCTTGCGCACGTTGCCGACGACCGCCGGACGGAAGCACGCGATGTTCGTGCCGGCGCGCCGGCGCACGCTCGGATAGACGACGCCGAGCGAGCCCGCGTCGAGCAGCTGACCCGCGAGCCGCTGCGACGCGACGTAGCTGTCGGGCTCGAGGCAGTCCGCGTGGGAGCGGTCGCCGCGGAGGTCGTGGAGGTCCGCGCTGACGTCGGAGAGGTAGTCGTCGTAGACGATCGTCTCGTCGAGCCACCCCGTCTCTACGAGCTCGATCGACTTGTGGAACGCGACCTCCGCCTGCGCGGTCTCCGCCTCGAAGGCCGCGTACCAGGCGCCCCGGTCGGGCCCGTTGAAGCGGCCGCCGACCGGGCTCGCATGACAGAAAGACGCGTTGACGATCCGGAAGTACGGGACGCCGAAGACGAGCTCGTGCGGCCGGACCCCCGGGAGAAGGTTGTTCTCGGCGAGGATGCGGTCGTTCGTCGCCGCGTCGATCTCGAAGATGTCCTGCAGGTGCGCGTCGTCGTCCGCGATGCGCGCGAGCACGGTCTCGCCGTGGCGCGCCGGAACGAGGCGGTGCGTGTCGTAACGCCGAACGAGGCGGACCGGGGGAAGGCTCACAGCCCGCCGCGGCGCGAGTCGAGGAGACGCCGGACCGTCTGGAGCGCCGGGATTCCTCCCCTGCGGACGTACTCGAGCGGAGGCTCGCCTCCGAAGATGGAGTTGGAGTTCGGCCGGCGCATCCACGCGTCGGCGAGCGCCGTCGAGTAGAGGATGTTGAGCGCCTTGAAGATGCCGACGAGATACGAGACGCGAAGCAGCTCGTCGGCGTTCAGGAGCTTCTTCTCGCGCCGCTTGATGGCGTGGAGCGTGCCGTTCGAGACGCCGCCGAGCAGCTCGCGCGCGTCCTCGTCCTTGACGTCCCAGCGATCCATGACGTTCAGGAACGCGCGCAGCGCCGAGGGGCTCAGGCGCTCGCGTGTCGCGCGGCTGCCGAGGTCGACGAGCGGCTCGGGGCCGTAGCGGGTCCGGGGCTCGACGGGGCGCTTCGGCGTCGCATCCATAAGTGTATTCTAATATATACAGAATTGGAGTCAAGCGGCCGCGCCGACACCCCGCAGCGGCGCCGCTACGTCCGGCCGACGCACGCTTCGGTGGAGTGGGATCTCCCCATTCGCTCGGCGCAATCCATATTCCATCGAGACGACCCGGGCACCCCTCCTGCACACTGCGGGGACTGGGCGGCGGCGGCGTAGCGCCGCGCCCGTCTTCGCAGGGGCGGCCTCGCGGCCGCCCGCGCCGCTATCGCGAAGCGGTCTTCTTCGCGCCCGGTTTCGTCGTGGCCGACTTCGGCTTGGCGCGGCCCGACGCTTCGTTCAGCGCGACGGCCTCGCGGATGAGCGCCTTGAACGCCTTTTCGGCGACCTTCTCGCCCTCGTGAATGTCGATCGCGCGCCGCACGTTGCCCTCGAGGCTCGAGTTGAAGAGCCGCGCGGGATCCTTCAGCTGCGCGCCCTTGAAGAACGTCAGCTTCACGGCGCTCTTGTACGTCTCGCCGGTGCAGATCCCGCCGGCGTGCGACCAGACCGGGACGCCGGGAGACGTGGCCTTCTGCCACTTCCACTCCTCGACGACGTCCGGATCGGCCGCCTTGATCAGCGCGCGGACGCGGGCGAGGGTCGCGCCGCGCCAGTCGTCCAGCCCCGCGATCCTCTCGTCGATCGCCCGCGACGGCGACACGCTCTTCTTCGAATCCTCGCTCTTCTTCATCTCGCCACCCATCCCGCCGGCGAACCGGAGCCGGCGCGCGTCATTTCGAGCCAACGGCGATGCTAGCAGGGCGGCTCGCGTCGCGCGCATCCCGCGTTAATGAGACCATCAGACGAGCTCACGAATGGGAGGTTCATCGATGCGAGCGTTTCCGCGATTCGTGCTGTCGTGTCTCGTCGGAGTGCTGGGCCTGGCCGTCTCCCGTCCCGCGCTCGCGCAGCGCGCGCCCGACACGAGCGGCGGCGACCCCGCGCTCAAGGAGCTCCTCGGCGAGGTGCGGCTTCTGAGACAAGTCCTGCAGACGACGAGCCTCGTCTCGGTCCGGGCGAACATCCTCCTCGCGCGCCAGCAGGCGCAGCAGGAGCGGATCGGTCAGATCGAGCGCCAGATCGCGGACGCGCAGTCGCTCGCGCGCGACGCGGAGTCGCAGACCACGCAGTTCGCGGACTACGTCCAGCAGGCCGAGGACACGCTCGCCTCCGAGACCGATCCGGCGAAACGCGCGGAGAAGGAGGAGCAGATCCGCCAGTACACCCAGGTGCGCGCCCAGGTGAAGCGCTCGATCGAGACGCAGCACGAGCGCGAGGCGGAGCTGACGACGACGCTCTCAGGGGAGCAGGCGAAGCTCGAGCAGATCCAGCGCGGCCTCGACGGCGTCGAGAAGGAGTTGGAGGATCTGCAGAAGAAGGTGCCGGGCCGGGCCGAGTAGTTCGGGGGAAGGCGCCGGCTCACGGCCACGCGGCCGCGGGATACGGATCGTCGAAGACGACCACGCGCCCGCCGGGCGGATCGCACACGAGCATGTCCCTGCCGGTCGGCGGCCGCGCAGTGGCCCGACGCGGGAGACGGCGAGGACCCGATCTCAGTGAGCGATCCGTCGGGCGCGACGGCGACGAACGACAAAGACGCGCTCTTGCCGCCCGGCACGTAGAGGTGATGGCGCACCGGGTCGTAGTCGACGATGTCGACGCCGTTCGCGCGCGTCTTGACATCTCCGAGGACGCGGCCTCCGTGCGCGGCGTCGAGCGTGACGACGCGTCCCTCGCTGCATGCTGCGAACACGAAGTGCTTCGACTCGTCCAGCGCGATGCCGCGCGAGCCCTCACAGCGGTTGTCCCAGGTCTCGGCGATCCTGCGGACCGCGACGTCGAGAGCGACCGTCTTGCCCTTCCAGAGGTGGGCGTACGCGCGTCCGCGCGCGGCGTCCACGACGAGCGACTCGGGGCCGCCCGGCACCGCGATGAGCGCGGCGTGGACGGGAGCGCCGCCCGGGTCGGACGCGGTGAAGACCTCGATCTGATCCTTGTCGGGCTCGGTCACCCAGACCTCGCCGCGCGGCGCGACCCAGCGGACGTAGTCGGGACTCGCGGCGAGCTTCGTGCGGCCGACGATGGTCTTCGTCGCCGGATCCACGACGAGAAGCGAGAGCGACGTGCGGTCGGTGACGTAGAGCCGGCCGCCGCCCTCCGCGACGGAGGTGATCCCCTCGCCGTGTCCGCCCCCGAACTTGCCGCCGGTCGGGGAGAAGCCGCCGATCTCCGACACCGCGCGCGTCTTCGGGTCCACGAGGAACAGCTTTCCGCTACGGCCTCCGGGAACGAGGACGAGCCCCGTCGCCGGCGAGAGCTGCAGGTCGTCGAACCCGATTCCGCCGGTGACGCCCGGCAGCGCGACGGGAACACCGACCGGTACTCGGGGAGCGGCCGCCACGGTCTGAAGGAGCAGGAGCGGTACAACGAGTGCGTGCAGCATGCACGAATTTCTACCACTGTCTTCCCGCGGTTGAGCTCCTTTCCCGCTAAACGGGCGGTGAACTGGCTGATGGGACTGGCTCCTCGGGAAGGACTCGAACCGGTCATACGGACCACGCAAATCTCTCGAGCGGGCACGGTCTGATCGACCGGGACGGCCGATCCTTCGGATCATGGAGCCTCGCGGCAGTGAATTCGGAGACTACCGCTTGAACGTCCAGCGCAGCTTCACGATGATCTGATCGGCTACGGGCGTCACGAGACCCGGTTCCGGCTCCGCGATCGTCTCCTGGACCGAGTGCTTCCAGCCCTTGTTCCAAACGACGAAGAGATCGTCGCCCGGCGTGATCGTCCACCGGAAGCGCGCGTTCATGCCGAGACTGTCGAGCACCGAGTCGTACTGGAAGAACGCCGACAGAACGATGTAGGGATTGAAGGCGTAGACGGTCTTCAGCTGCCAGAGGCGGTCGGTGAAGTTACCCTCCCGAAGGTAGCCGTAGTCGTTCTCGAGGTTGAAGACGAGCTGCAGGTGGCCGGACCGCTCCGTCCATTTCACCGCTCCGATCAGCTGTGTCAGCCGGCCGTCGTAGAAGTCCCCGAGCCAGGCCGTGGCGCTGATCGAGAAGGGGCGAGCCGTCGAAGACTCGAGCTGGATGCGGAAGCGATTGAATTGGTAGGTGCCGACCGGGATGACGACTCCGGGCGCGATCTCGAACGGCTGCGTCAGCCGCTCGTATTCCGGCGCGTAGTTGGCCTCGCCGTGGTCGCCCGCTTGGGTCTGGAAGTTGATTGGAGCAAGAAACGTCCGAAACGATTCGGTCTGGCCCTGGAGGTCCGTCACGAGGACCGGATTTGCCTCGAAGAAGAATTGCCGAATTCCGGAGAAGAGGCTCGTGGAAGACGGCCGGGGCTGGTACGCGAGATAGACGTTGTATTGACGGGTTCCGGGCCGAGGCAGGAACCCCAGGCCGGGATCGAGCGAGTCGCCAAACACGTTGACCGAGCCGTTGAAGTTCCAGAGGTCGTTCGGGTACTCCGCCTTGACCCCCCAGCCACTGCGGTCGCCCGTCCCCACGTCTCCGAAGCTGCGCGTCGCCCAGAGCCCGAAGGCCAGATTCTTGTCGCCCTGGAAGGTCTCCGTCTGCCAGACGGCGTCGAGTCCGGCGAGTGAATTGCTCGTCCGGCCGTCGGGATCGCCGTTGGTTCCGATGACGCCGACCCGCAGATTGCGGTTCACGTCGTAGGTGAAACGCCCGGCGGCCATGTTCGTCGCGGGAACGCCGAAGACGTCCCGCGTCTGGACGTCGAGCGCGCCGACGCCCCAGGCGCCTTCCCGGCCGACCGCCTTCAAGCCTGCCGTGATCGGGATGATCTGGTCGCCGAAGAGACCCACGGTGCGCGAGTAGAACGGAATGAAGACGTCCTTGATGTCGAGTCCGAAGTCGAAGAAGTTGCCGCCGTCGGTAAAGAAGGGGCGCTTCTCCGGAAAGAAGAGCGCGAAGCGCGTCAGGTTGACCTGGAGGGTGTCGGCTTCGACCTCGGCGAAGTCCGGGTTGATCGCGAGAACGCCGTCGAGCTGCGAGCTGATGTGGTAGCCGACGTCGAGGCCCGCCTGCCCCTTCGCGAAGCTGTGATCCGTGAGCTCGTCGATCTGGTACTTGCCGAGTGCGTATGGCGAGACCGTCAGCCCCCATCCCTGGTCGAGGCAGCAGACTCCATCGAGAATTCCGGCCCGCCGCATGTCGAGCCAATTCGAGTCGAGCGTGGTGCCACTCCATCGGAGCGTGAGCTGATCTCGGGGGACGAATCGCTGGACGTTGAACCCCCATTGCCCCGTCGAGCGGTTGAAACGAACCGTCTGGGCGGGCAGGACGATCTCGGCGGTCCAGCCGGTCGCTGTCCGCTGCGTGGCGGCGTCCCAGATCCCGTCCCAGTCGAGCGAGGCGTTCTGCGCGTTGGGATCCGAGATCAACCCGTCGAGACGAACGGCGGCGGCGTTGATCTCGAACAGATACCCGGTGCGGCGGTCGTGAAAGGTGTCGAGGACGATCGCGATCGTGTCGTCGCCCGACATATCGCCGTCGCGCTGCATCGTGTGCACCGCGATCGTCGCAGGGTTCGGATCCGTGCACGTAATCCCGAAATAGAGGTTTGACTTGTCCGCCAGGATGCGAACCTCCGTCCGGTACGGCGTCGCCTCGCCGGGCTTCGGAGACTGCTGCGTCAGGTCGGCGATCACCGCCGCCTGCTCCCACTCGGGCTCGTCGAGAGCGCCGTCGAGGCGGATCTTGCCGGCAAGGTTCGCCACGGCGACGGTTGGCGCCTCCACGGGCACCGCCTCCTGACCGGCCGGGAGCGACGCAGAGAGAAACAGCAGCGCCGCAGTCGCGATCGCTTCGCGGCGCATCGGCGATCCCCCTAGCGGAGCACCCAATCCGGCCGAATCAACGGATACGCGATCAGGCCGATCAGCGCCCCCGCGAGGACCACGACTGGCTCCGGGAGTCTCTTCCACGCGAAGAGCGCGATCAGACTCGTCGCGGCGAGGGCAATCGTGAGCGCGTCGCCGATCGCGGTCTTCCCCACCAGGTACGTCGTTCCGACGAGCACGCCGACGACCGCGACCGTGATACCGCGTATGAACCCCTTGAGGTGGGGGTTCGCCGCGTGGCGCAGGAGAATCGGTGTCGCAATGACCGTGAAGAATACCGCTGGAGCGAAGATCCCGACGGTGGCGGCCACGGCGCCGGGAAGGCCGTCCAGAAGGTAGCCGACGAAGGTGGCCGAGATGACGACTGGCCCCGGCGAGATCATTCCAATCGCCACCGAATCGAGGAATGCCCGGTTGCCGAGCCAGTGATATTGGTCCACAACGTACGTCTTCAGGAAGGGGACGATCACGAGCCCGCTGCCGAAAACCAGAAGTCCCGTCCTGAAGAAGAAGAAAAAGAGCTTTCCGGTAAGGCCGGCGGCCGTCGGAACCGTGCCCAGAAGAATCGGCGCCGCGAAGACGGGTACGACCCTGCCAACTGTCGGAGGACGCCCCGAGAAGAGCCAGATTCCCAGCACTCCCGCGACGATGAACATCGCGGTCAGCTCTTTCTCGACGACGACCGTCACGGCGCACGCGATCAGGAAGAACGTCCATGCAACGCGATCCCTCGCGAGGGTCCGCCGTCCCAGGTTCCAGCACGCCCTCAAGATCAGCGCGACGACGACGGGACCGACGCCGTAGAACAGGGCCCTCAGAGGCCAGCTGGCCTCGAAACGCGCATAGAGCGCCGCCGCGACGACCACGAGGAGAAACGGCGGCAGGGCGAATGCCGCCGCGACCGCGAGGCCTCCTGCGATCCCGTGCCGGACGTATCCGCAGTAGACGCCGAGTTGGTATGCGAGAGGCCCGGGACACGCGGCCGCGATGGCAAGACCCTGGTCGTACTCGGGCTCGGTCAGCCAGCCCCGCATCTCGACGAGGTCGCGGCGCATGGAGTTGGCGAGCGCGACGGGCCCGCCGAAGCCGAGAGCTCCCAGTCGCAAGAAATAAAGCGCCATCGCCCCGAGCGATGGCTGCGCGCGCAAGGCCCCGCCGCTCCCGCCGAGCGGGACGGGTTGGATCTCCCGGCTCACTCAATGGCCTTCGATCGCGACGTCGTCGCACGCATCATGAGCGGGCGCCCGCGTGCGGCGACACTTTGGTCGACGGCGCCGTCGTCCTCGTCGGAACGGCCCTCACTCCAGACTTTCGGAGACGGATTTCCTCCCTGAGGCGTTCACGAGAACGATCGTCGCGACGGGGCGGCCGCCCTTGAGGGCAGGGACCGCGCTAACAGCCAGGTAGCCCTGGTTCGCGGCGACCGCGCTCTGGACGACGGAGGCCAGACTCTTTTTCGCCTTGGTCATGACCTGGCCCTGGTGTTCGCGGCGGCGAGGTCTTCCGCCTCGTCCTCGTCGATCTTCCCCGCACTCGAGACGTTTCCGGTCGCGTGGTCCACGATCACCTCGGAGAACTTGCCGTCTTTCTCGACGTAAACCGAGAGCTGCAGCTTCCCCTCGTCCATCTCGAACTTGCCGGAGATCGGCTTCCCGTTCCGCTCCGCCGCGGTGAGCCCTTTCTCGAGTGTCACCTTGGCGGATTGAAGGCTCTTCCAGTCGGGCGCGTGTTCCTTTTCCTCTTCGCCGCGCACGCCCGATCCCGCGACCAGTGACACGGCGATCCACATCGCGGAGACCAGCAAGAGCTTTCTCCTCATGACTCCCCTCCTTACTTGGTTGCAACCTTCGACAACGCGGCCTTGAGACCCTCCCCGATCTTCTCGGGAGTTCCGACGGCCCAGAAGTGCATGAAGAAGAGACGCGGCGTCTCGGTGAGCATGTGCGAATGCAGCGCGGTCGGCGCGATGCCGTGCGCGCGCAGCTCGCGAATCACGGGATTGACCTCCTCGGCGACGAGAACGAAGTCGCCGCTCGTCGCGACCTCGGCGCCGACGGTCTGGAAGTTCAGAGACGTGCTCATGCCGAGCGAGGCCGGGACCTCGGTGCCTCCGTCGTGGATCGCCTCGGAGCGTGGCACGCCGACCTGGAGGACCTTGCCGGCCATCGTTCCCTTGCGGCCGAGTGCAGCCTGAAGCTTCTCGAAGGTCTGCGCCTGCTCGGCCGTCGGCGCCGCTGCCGACGTTCCTGGCGCCGGCGTCTTGCTCTTCGCGAGCGCCGCCTTCAGCGTTTTCGCGAGGGCGACCGCATCGCCGTGGCCGTGGAAGTGCAGATAGATGACGTGCGGGCTTTCGTTCACCAGGTGGTTGTGGATCGCGAGGATCTCGAAGCCTCCGGACTGGAGCTCGCCAATCACGGGATCGAGCTCGGAGTCGAGGAGCACCAGGTCTCCCATCGTCACGGCGGGACCCCCGGTCGCGGTTTGGAGGAAGCCTGCCCAGGAGCCGAGCGCAACAGCGGGCTCGACCGTGACGTTTCCGATCGTGACATGCAGGTCCGAGCGAGGCCAGCCGAATCGGTGAACGCCTCCGGGCAGGTCCTTGCCGGCGAATCCGAGGACCTCGTCGATGGACTGCCAGCTCGAGTCCGGTGGCGAGGCGAAGAGGGCGGTGGCGAGACCAAGACCGAGCGCGAAGGCCACGAAAATGGCGAGCCGTTTCATGAGGACACCTCCCTGGAAATCGGGCTTCTGGATCGGAACGATGCGTACAGGTCGTCGAAGAGAGCCAACCCGCGGCTCAGACGCTCTTCGTCGTCGGAGCTGTACAGGACAATGCCGAGGACGATCTGCTGGACTCCCTGAGCGTCCCCGCGTCCGAACTTCCCGTCCTTGAGGTCGATGTCATGGACGATCTCGGCGACCTGCCGCAGGGCGTCGTCCGGGCTCCCGAGCGTGCGCACGAGGGTTTCGAACGTGCAGCCGTCTCCCTCGTGGGTGAAGTCGCCGCCGGCCATGTCGAACCGCAGCTCGTCGGGCCGACGCTCCTCATCGGGATCGATGAATCGGAACTCCGCATCGGGGTCGATGAACCGACGAATCAGCCACGCGGACGCAATGCGGTCGATCTGGACGCCGCGGCGAGTCGCCCAGACGCGGCCCACGAGCTCAGAGAGCCCTACGGGAGCTCGCGTCTCCCGGCAGTCCGCGCCGGACGCGCGTTCGAGGCGAGACAACAGGGACTCCACCCGCCGCCTCCCGGGCGCGTCGAAGAAGTCGATCCTGCGGATGGCGTCGAACTGCTCTCGCGCGCGGGCAACGGTTTCCGGGCTCGCATTCGCCTGGAGATCGCGCAGGCCCCTGGCCAGCTCGTCGTAGTCGGCCCGGCGTGCGGATCGCGAGCTCTCGACCAGCAGGTCGTCGGTGCGAGGATCCACGAACGTGCATTCGGCGACGTAACCGTGTCCACCACCCGCGGCCGCTTCGTTCGCCACGAGCTCCATCGCCTGGCGGGACGGACCGCTCGGCGGAAGGGCATAGACCGCCTTTTTCAAGGCGATCGCGCCAGCGCGGGAGAGAAGTCGGCGGACCTTCGCGCGCAGGTAGAGCGGGTCCGCCGGCACACTGTGAACGAGCAGAAGCCAACGGGTCGCATTGGGCTCCGACATCGAAACGTGTTTATAGCATATGATCATGTAATATAGCATCTGCTATATAGTCGCTGGATGCTCCATACCAGCGCCGGGCGCCGCATCCTCCTCATCAGCAGCTCGAACCTCTACGGCACCGGATACCTCGACCACGCCGAGTCGGAGATCGTCCGCTCACTCGCCGGGGCATCGAGAGTCCTCTTCGTTCCCCATGCGCTTTTCGATCGGCGGGCGTACGCAGCGAAGGCTCGGACCCGTTTCGAACGGATGGGCCTCTCACTCGACTCCGCCGATGAGGTGACCGATGCGCGGACAGCGGTCAGCGACGCCGAGGCGATCTTCGTCGGCGGCGGAAACACGTTCCGCCTCCTGGCCGCCCTCTACCGGCTCGATCTGCTCGAGCCGATCCGGAGGCGCGTCGCCGAAGGAATGCCGTACCTCGGTTCGAGCGCCGGCGCGATCGTCGCGGGTCCGAGCCTCGGCACCACCAAGGACATGCCGATCGTCGAGCCGCCCTCGTTTGCCGCCCTCTCCCTCGTTCCCTTTCAGATCAGCCCGCACTACCTCGATCCGGACTTCACCTCGACGCACATGGGCGAGACGCAGGAAGAGCGGATCGAACAGTTTCTCGAGGAGCACGATCGCCCGGTCGTGGGGTTGCGCGAGGGCGCGATCCTGCGAGTCGACGGCGACGACGTGACCCTCACCGGCGTTGCCGGTGCGCGAATCTTCCGGCGCGGCGCGGAACCGGTCGAGGCCTCTCCTCCGTGCCGGCTCCCAGGGCTCGCATGACGACCGCGCCGACACTGCTGCTCTCTCGAGACGACGTCGCCGCCTCGCTGACGCTCGACGCGTGCATCGCCGTCGTCGAGAACGCCTTCCGCATGGCCGGGCGGGGCGAATCTCCGGCGTCGGGGATCCTAGGCTACCCGACGGGGCCCGGAGGTTTTCACGTGAAGGCCGCAGCCCTCCGCCTGTCGCACGACTATTTCGCGGCGAAGCTCAATGCCAATTTCTCGGAGAACCGCGCGCGTTTCGGACTACCCACGATCCAGGGCGTCGTCGCGCTCTTCGACGCGGAAAACGGGCGGCTGCTCGCGCTCATGGATTCGATCGAAATCACGTTGCTTCGCACCGCGGCGGCCACGGCCGTCGCGGCGAAGCACCTCGCCCGGGCCGACTCCGAGGCCGTCCTCGTCGGCGGCTGCGGCGCGCAGGCGCGCGCTCAGCTCCGGGCCCTCGCGCGTGTGCTCCCGATCAAGCGCGTTCTCGCCTACGACACGGACGCCCCCGTCGCAGAACGCTTCGCGCGAGATCTCGCGCCCGCGCTTGGAATCGAGATCGCGACAGCACCCGATCCGGGGGTGGCCTTGAGATGCTCGGATGTCGCCGTGACGTGCACGACGTCGCGCCGCGCCTTCCTCCGCAGGGAAGACGTCCCGCCCGGCCTCTTCATCGCCGCCGTCGGCGCCGATGCTCCGGAAAAGCAGGAGCTCGATCCGGAGATCCTTCGCACATGTCGCCTCGTTGTCGATTCGCGAGACCAGTGCGCCACGATCGGCGAGCTCCACCACGCCCTCGAGCAAGGGATCCTCGGCTCGCCCGCCGAGGCCACCGAGCTGGCCGAGGTCGTCGTCGGCAAAAAGCCCGGACGGCAGTCGCGCGAGGAGATCGTGGTCTTCGACAGCACTGGGATCGCCCTCGAGGACGTCGCCGCCGCGGCGGCGGCTTACGAAGACGCGTCTCGAGCCGGACGTGGTCAGACGTGGGACCCGTCAGAGTCGACACGCCCGACGAAGGGCGGGGACTATTCCCGTCTCCTCCTCGATCCGGGGCTGACCTGACTGGATGCACGGGACCTGGCGGGAGATCGATAAGCTCGACTGCGGCTACTTCCGCTTCTCGCGGTCGTCATCGGAAAGGTGAGCGAGAGCCGAACTAGTCGCGAAGTGGCACTTGTTCCTCCTCTGAAGCTTGGACCGGTGTCCAGGCGATTCAATTGTGCGGGGAGAGTCGGGCTTAGTCGCGCAGACTCCCCACACTTCTTCCCACACTCGACGACCGGCTTCGTGGTTCAGTCCCAAGGGCGAGCGAGTGGGGATGGGACCCACCCACTCACCGACCGACTACTCGGTACTACAGGAAGGAGCCGACGACACCGAGGCCACCTGCTCGTTCTTCGCGCAGGACGTCGCCGCGCTCTTGTGGCCTTCGCAGCACGTGGGGTCGCAGCACGCCGGAGAACCGGCTTTTTGCGAGCTACCAGCCAAGAGCACTGAGCCACCCGCAAGCGCCACGATGAACGCCAGGGTTGCGAGAATCCGTTTCATTGCATCCTCCGATGTTGGTTTCGATTCTGCTCAACCAGTATCGAGAGGGCGCAAGGATCAGTTCCGCATGGGTCTTCGGAAGGCGGGAGACAGCGAAGGCAGGAGCTTGGGAAGCTCCGCGCGCTGAAGCAGGCGAACACCCAAGGAAATGGCAATGACGGGAGAGGGTGCGAGAGCGAGTGTGGTGTCCGATTTCGGGGACGACTTCGCCGCCGTGCTGTCGCAGGAGGAACCCGAACAGGGCGGGCATGAGCTGGAGCAGCAGCGGGTTGGGACGAGACCGGTCGACCAGGAGACGCAGACGAGGAATCCCCAGAGCGCGAGCGTGCCCGCGAGCCGGCTCCGTCGGGTCATGCAGGACGTAACGGGACGAGCGGCGGCAAATTCCGCTGATCTTTCTTGCCGAGGGTTCACCGCCCGCGCCCTGGCGCTCCGCTTGGCAGGTCTGGCGGCCTCGGGTCCGGGATGAACCCGTCGCGATTCGGCATCTGCACGCGGGGCAGGGACTCGCGGTCGAGGACCTCGTCCTCGGCAACGATTCGATCCAACGAAAGAATGAATCCGGTCACGCTGTACACCTGGTCCGCCGTCAGGGTGCCAGGGTGCTCGTAAGGCATCGCGCGCCGCACGTAGTCCCAAACGCTCGTGGCATAGGGCCAGTACGCATTGACCGTGGGAAGCGGGTGGTCCGTCGCGAGACTCCCGACTCCGCCGGCCAGGGGCGGGTAGGGATCCTTTCCCTCGCCACGTGGCCCATGGCACTCGGCGCACCGAGCGTCGTAGACGAGCTTGCCTTGTCTCGCGGTTCCCTTGCCCGCCGGAAGCCCCTTTCCGGACGGAAACACGTTCAGCGAGGCAGCCTGGATCTCCTGTTCTGAGGCCACCCGTCCGATCCGGGTTTCGGGCCGAGTTGGAGTTGGCGACGTGCCCGCCGAAGCGGCCAGAAGGATCAGGAGAAGGCTAAACATGGGTCACCCTGCCGTCGGCCTCCACGCGCCAGATCTTCATTCCGTTGTAGTGGTCGAAGCCGTCGGGACCCTCGTGGAGTCCGCGAACCGCGACGATTTCCTCGCGCGTCGGCTGCACGTAACCCGTCTCGTCCGCGCAGCGCGATCGCAGCGTCGTTGCCGCTCCGCTCCAAGTCCACGGAAGACGGAAGCGGGTGAATGCCTTCGGCAGCACGGGATCCTGCAGAGTCGCCTGCTGCCACGAGCGTTCGTCGTCGGTTGAGACGTCCACGCGAGAGATCCGTCCGCGTCCGGACCACGCAAGACCCTGGATCTCATGGAGTCCCGGACCCGGAAGCCGTTGTCCTCCGGCCGGCCGCGTGACCACGGACTTGGCGTCCAGGACGAATGAGAAGCGCCATGCCTTCCCGGCGGGCATGAGGTCTGTGTACGAGGCCGCCTCGTCTTTGCTCATCGCGGGCTCATCCGCGACCTCCAGCCGATGCAGCCACTTCACGTTCATGTTTCCTTCCCAGCCGGGGACGAGGAGCCGCAGCGGATATCCCTGTTCCGGACGAACCGCCTCTCCGTTCTGGCCGTACGCGACGATGACGTCGTCGAGCGCCTTCGCAATCGGGATGCTTCGAGAGTGGCGCGAAGCGTCCGCGCCCTCCGCGACGACCCACGAAGCCGTCGGCTTTAGCCCCGCTTCCTGGAGGACGACGGACAGCGGCACGCCGGTCCATTCGCTGCAGCTCGCCAGGCCGTGGCTCTTCTGCGGGTCCTCGCCGGGCCGGCCCGCCTGCTCTCGCCCGCTGTTGCCGGCGCACTCCACGAAGTGGATTCGGGAGACGGATCGAAACCGGTGCAGATCGTCGAGCCGGAACGACACAGGCCGATCCACCAGGCCATGGATGAGCAACTGGTGCTGAGACGGGTCGATGCGCGGAACGCCCGAGTGATGCCGCTCGAAGTGCAGCGACGACGGCGTCACGATTCCGTAGGTGTCCTGGAGCGGGGTACGGCTGGATGAAGTCGCCGGCGTGTTGCTCTGCCGGAAAGCGCGCTCCGCCCTTTCGAACGGCGACCGTTCGCCGTAGGCGCGGCGACCGTCCCCCAGGGCACGCGCGCCGGGCTCGGCGGCGACCCTTGCTGTCTTCTCGCAGGCCGCGGCGGCGATCGCGGCGAGCGAAGCTGCGAGAAGCGTTCGGCGATCGGACTTCACGATTCCTCCTTGGAAGGCACAGAGTCCGGAGTCATTGCGTCCCGATACCCTTCGTCAACTGCTCCAGGCGAAGTCGGTCCAGCGACGCAATGGGAAGCGACGTAAAGAGTCCGAGCCGCCGGTAGATCTCCACCGCTACTCTCTTCACCGCTTGCCTCTTCTCCTCCTCGGCGCCCTGCGCGGCGTCGGGATCCTCGGAGCCCCAGTGCGCGATGATCGGCTGCCCCGGCCAGACCGGGCAGGATTCCCGAGCCTTGTCGCAGACGGTGATCACGAAATCGAACTTCACATCGCGGAACTCCTCCCACGACTTGCTCCGTGCGGCGCTCGCGTCGATGCGGTAGCCCTCGCGCAGGATCTCCAAGACGTGAGGGTTCACTCGGCCCTTCGGGTTCGCACCGGCGCTGTAGACCTCGAAAGTGGACGGGATCGAGTCGCCGCAGGAAGAACTCCGCCAGGATGCTCCGAGCCGAGTTCCCAGTGCAGAGAAAGAGAATCTTGTATTTCTTCTGTGGGCCGGAACTCGTGTTTGCTCCTCCGCTCGCCGGGTCGCGCGGGGAAGCAGCCACCACGCGACGAGGACGAACCCGATCAGACCGATCGACTCTCCGAGCAGGAAACCTGGAACGTCCGCTGGACGAATCCCAGTAAACGTGTCGGTCAGCGAGCGAGCCAGAGTCACCGCCGGATTGGCGAACGAGGTCGAAGACGTGAACCAGTAGGCCGCGGTGATGTAGACCCCGACTGCGAGCGCGATCTCGCCATTGCTGCGGCCTTTCGCAACGAAGATGATCGCCAGGAGACCGAAGGTCGCGATGGCCTCGGCGAAGATGAGAGGGAATCCCGCGCGTGACTTGCCGGAGAGGGCGACGATCGGCTGGCGAAACATGACGGAGGCGGCAACCACGCCGGCAACTGCGCCGACGAGCTGAGCCGGCACATAAGCAAGCGCGTCGGACCAGGGACGCCTTCCGAGCAGGGCTTCGGTTACGGTGACCGCCGGATTGAGATGACAGCCCGAGAAGCCCGCGAACGCGGAGATGAGCGCGACGAGTCCCGCGCCGGTGGCGAGGCTGTTCGCGAGGAGCGCGACGGCCTCATTTCCGGCGGCGAGCCTCTCCGCCATGATTCCGGACCCGACCACGATCGAGAGCAGGAACGCCGTCCCGAGCCCTTCGACCAGAGTGCGCCGTCCGAGCGACGGGCCCGGCTCAGCAAGCACGTCCGAGTGCGGTTCCGCTCCAGCTACCGGGCGCAGCACGCTGCCTGGGCCTCCCGAGAGACGTCCTCGACGTCCTCCAGGACCGTGTAAACCTCCCACCTGTTGCCGTCCGGATCGCTCACCCAGAACTTCTCCTGGAGCGCGTAGCAGCACGCCTCCCGCTTCTCCTCTTCGGAGACGATGCCGCGTGCCTTCAGGTCGCTGCGCCAGCGGCGGACCTCGTCCAGGCTGCCGACTCGGATTCCAAGATGCGAGAGCGACCCTCCGGATGCTGAGCTGTTCAGCCCTGGCTGCAGGGCAATGTGGATCTCGGGGCTCTCGCTGACGAACTTCGCGTAATCATCCTTCAGCTTGCGCGGCTCGCCGAAGAATCCGCGGTAGAACTCGACGGCCTTCGGGAGATCCGAAACATTGAGAGAGATGTGAACCGCGGGTGCCATGATTGCCTCCGTTCTATTGTTCGAGAAACGTCGAACAGTCAATGCAATTTTTTTTAGACCGCCTTGGCAAGAACATCCGCGATGCCGGCAATTGCTGATTCGTTGCGCGAGTAGTACGTCCATCGCCCGCGTTTCTCGGCGTTCACGAGTCCCGCCCTTCGAAGGAGAGCCATGTGATGAGAAACAGCGGCTTTCGAGAGGCCGACCGCGACCTCGACGTCGCAGGCGCATAGCCCCTTCTCGTCGCGGGCGATCAGGTCGCAGCATGAGCGACCCCGCGCCTTCAACAGCTCCAGAATCCGGAGTCGCGTCGGGTCGCTCAGCGCCTTGCAGATCAGAAGGACTTCGCTGCGGTCCGCCACAGTTCGAAGTTTATAGAACTGTGATCGAGCCATGTCAAGCGGTCCGGAAACGGCGCGGCCGGAGGCGACATCACGGAATTGGCTCCTCAGGGAGGACTCGAACCTCCAACCCTCCGGTTAACAGCCGGATGCTCTGCCATTGAGCTACTGAGGAGCAGTCGCAGAGCCGGCAAGGATAGCGGCGCGGGCCCGAGGCGTCAACCGAGCGGCGCCGGGACCGCTGGTCAGCGCGGGATGTCAGCTCAGGACGCGGGCGTCCACTGCGCCCACGCGACCTTCCACGTGCCGCCGTCCGGGACCATCCGCAGGTCGAAGTCGTACTTCGCCGACGACGGCAGCAGGCCGTCGAGGCCGCCGATCTTTCGCGGCTGACCCGACATGTCCGCGCGGAACCGCACCCGGGCCGCTCCCTCCGCGCGCTCGATCTGCACGTTCGAGAAGGTCACGTTGAGGATCTCGTACGCCCCGAACGCGCGGCGCACGAGCTCGCGGGCGTCCGCGAGGCTGGACCCGTCGCCCGCCTGGAAGTTGGATGCGACATGGGCGAACAGCGCCGACTCGTCGCGTGCGTTCGCCGCCTTCGCCATCGCGTCGATCGAGTCGCGGACGGGGTCGCCCTTGCCGCCGCACGCGACGGCTGCGAGACCGCCCACGAGCAGGACAGCCATCCACGCGACGGTCCCGACGATGCGACGGCGCAGCTGCATGCGAGCATTGTCGCCGACGTCCTTCCGAGAGCCTCGCGGAATCGCGCCCGTGCCATCATCGGCGTGTGGCCGAAGACCTCGCCGCCTTCTTCGCGCGTGAGCACGGCTGGATCGAGGGCTTCATGGGCGCCCTCCTCGGCGCCGTCTCCTCGGACGTCGAGGAGGCGGCCCGGTCCGCGGTCGCCGACCTCGACGACGCGATCCGCCGTCACACGGCCGACGAGGAGGAGCGGATCATTCCGGCGGCGGCGTCCGGCAAACTGGTCGCGACCGCGGACGAGACGGACCGCGAGCGGCTCGCGCGCGAGCTGCGGCTCGAGCACGTGCAGATCCGCGAGGTCGTCGGAATGATGCGGCGGCTGATCGAGGAGCGCGGCGATCTCGCGGGCGCGAAGGCGCTGTTCGGCGGACTCGCGCGCCGATGGGACGCGCACGTGGAGAAGGAAGTGAGGGAGTTGACTGCGCAGCGACCGCAGAGCGGGCGCTAAGCAGTCAACCTGAGGAGCGGAGCGACGAAGGATCCCGGAGTCGAAAGCCACCGATGCCGCGCCAACTCTGGTTCCCGGCTCGAAGCCCGCCGGTGACTGGATCCCTCGCTATCGCTCGGGATGACGGCTCAAGTCGGGCGGCCGCAAGGGCCGCCTCTACGAAGATCGCGTGCCGCTACGACCCCAGCACCGCGATTCTCACCGTGCGCTCGCGCGGGCCGTCGAGCTCGATCAGGAAGATGCCCTGCCAGCGGCCCAGCACCAGCTTGCCCTTATCGAGCGGCACGAGCCGTGCATTCCCGATCGCCTCGGAAAGAAAATGTGCAGGAGAGTTTCCTTCTCCGTGCTCGAAGGGCACGTCGGGCACCCATGCGCCGAGCGCGCGCTCGACGTCGCCGGTGACGTCCGGATCCCACGCCTCGCCGATCACGATCGCCGCGGTCGTGTGGGGCGTCGAGACGAGGAGCGCGCGGCCGCCATCGGCGCCGAGCGCCTGGAGCTTCTCCTCGACGCGCTTCGTGACGTCGAGCCGCTCGATCTTGCGCGACGTCTTGACCCGAAACTCCACGGCGTCCATATGCACATGCGCACGGGCCATCCGGCGATTCTAAGGACTCCGAGGGGATATCCTTCGCCGATCGAGGAGCGGCGAGGCAACCGATGAACGTGCGCCGACTCATCGGCAGGCTGTTTCCCCTCTTCTTCCTCGGCGGCCTATTTCTCTACGCCGTGTGGCCGTGGCTCCCCTTCGTCCGTCCGGCCGCGACGCCGACCATCGTCTTCTACGGCTTCAGCATCCTCGGCGAGGCGATGGACCAGGGCGTGCTGCCCGCGTTCCAGAAGAAGTGGAGCGACGAGGGGCACGGGCGCATCGCCTTCCGCACGTCGTTCGGCGGCTCGGGCACGATCACGAACCAGATCGCGCTCGGCGCGCCGGCGCAGCTCGCGCTGCTCTCGCTCGAGAGCGACGCCGACCGCCTCGCGGACGCGCATGTCGTTCCGGCGGGATCGTGGCGGAAGCTGCCGCACGCCGGCGTCGTAAACCGCACTCCTTTCGTGATCCTCGTTCGACCCGGCAATCCGCTCCAGATCCGCGACTTCGCCGACCTCACGAGACCGGGCGTGAAGATCGTGCACCCCGACCCGCTCACGTCGGGCGGCGCCAACTGGGCGATCCTCGCCGAGTACGGCGCCGGAGTCCGGGAGTCGAAGGGAGACCCGGCCGCGGGCGAGGCGCTGCTCGCCGGCGTCTGGCGCAACGTGACGGGGCAGGCGGCCTCCGCGCGCGCCGCGCGCACGCAGTTCGACAACGGGTTCGGCGACGCGCTCGTCACGTACGAGCAGGAGGCGGCCTACGACAAGCCCCGCGGCAGGCTGAAGGCCGACATCGTGTATCCGAAGCGCACGATCCTCTCGGAGCACACGCTGGTCGTCGTCGACCGCAACGTGCGTCCCGTGGAGCGCGCCGCCGTCGACGCGCTCGTCCAGTACCTGTGGAGCGACGAGGCGCAGCGCATCTTCGTGAAGTACGGTTTCCGAAGCGTGCGCGAGGAGCTCAACGCGGGCCATCCGGAGTTCGGAAAGGTCGAGGATCCGTTTCTCATCTCGGACTTCGGCGGATGGCGCCGAGCGAAGAAGGAGATCGTGGACGCGGTCTGGAAGCAGCGGGTGATGCACATCGCCCCGCCGTCGAAGCCATGAGCGCGCGCGCCGACGCCATCACCGGCCGCGGGACGCGAACGGCCGTGCCGGTCGGCCTGGTCATGCTGTTCCTTTTCCCGCTGATCCTGATGCCGCTCTCGGCGGTGTTCGTCTTCGCGCTCCGCGGCGGACCCCGCGAGTTCTGGGACGCGCTGCGCGCGCCGGAGGCGCAATTCGCCCTGCGGTTCTCCCTGTTGATCGCGTTCGCGAGCGGCGCGATCAACGCGATCCTCGGCACGTTCACCGCCTACGTGCTCTCGCGGTACCGCTTCCGCGGTCAGCGCGTGCTCGGCATCATCGTGAACCTCCCGGTCGCGATTCCGACAGTCGTCGTCGGCACGTCGCTCCTTCTTCTCTGGGGCCCGATCGGCCTGCTCGGCCGCTTTTTGGAACCGTTCGGCCTGCAGCCGATGTTCGCGCCGGCGGGCGTCCTGCTGGCGCACCTCTTCGTCACGTTCCCGTACATGCTCGGCGCGGTCAAGCCGGTGCTCGACGAGCTCGAGGAGACGTACGAGGAGGCCGCGTACACGATCGGCGCGAGCACCTGGCAGACGTTCCGCTACGTGATCCTGCCCACGCTGAAGGGCGGCCTGTTCGCCGGCGCGCTCCTCACGTTCGCGCACTCGCTCGGCGAGTTCGGCGCGACCGTGATGGTGTCGGGCAACCTGCGGCTGAAGACGCAGACCGCGCCCCTCTACATCTTCGCGCAGTTCGAGGCTGGCAACATCGAGGCCGCCAACGCGGTCGCCGCCGTGCTCGCGCTGCTCTCCTTCTGCATCTTCTTCGTCCTGCTGCGCTACACCGCCCGGCGGACTCAGGACTGACGTGTCGATCACGCTGCAGGACGTCACGAAGCGCTACGGGGATCAGATCCCCGTCGACCGCGTCTCGCTCGAGGTGGAGAAGGGAGAGCTCTTCGTCCTGCTCGGCGCGTCGGGGAGCGGCAAGAGCACCATCCTGCGGATGATCGCGGGGCTCGTGTACCCGGACGAGGGCGTGATCCGCATCGGCGATCGCGATGTGACGTACCTGCCGCCGCAGGCGCGCGACCTCGGCCTCGTCTTCCAGAACTACTCGATCTTCCGGCACATGACCGTCGGCGAGAACGTCGAGTTCGGCCTGCGCATCCGCGGCGTGAAGGCGGCGGAGCGGCACAAGCGGCGCGACGAGCTGCTCGACCTCGTCGGGCTCGGCGGCCTTGGCAACCGCTACGAGAGCCAGCTCTCCGGCGGGCAGCGGCAGCGCGTCGCGCTCGCGCGCGCGCTCGCCTATCGGCCGGGCGTGCTGCTGCTCGACGAGCCGTTCGGCGCGCTCGACGTGAAGATCCGCGTGCAGCTCCGGCAGAGCCTGAAGGAGATCCAGCAGCGCCTCGGCCTGACGACGGTACTCGTGACGCACGACCAGGAGGAGGCGTTCGAGCTCGGCACCCGCATCGCGGTGATCGAGCGCGGCCGGCTGCTCGAGGTCGGCAAGCCGCAGCGGCTCTACGAGAGCCCGCGCTCGCTCTTCGTCGCCACGTTCCTCGGCGCCGGAGCGGTCCTCGTCGGGCGCTCGCGCGGGCACGACGTCGACCTCGGCCCGCTGACGCTGCCGATTCCCATGGACGTCCCGCACGAGGAGGGCGATCGCGTCCGCGTGCTGATCCGCCCCGAGCACATCGCGCTCTCGGAGGAGAAGAAGGCGAGCGCGCCGACGCTCGGGCAGGGCGAAGTCATCGAGGAGACCTTCACGGGATCGGTGCGGCGGATCCGCGTGCGCCTGCCGCCGCTCGCGGGCGTGCGCCAGGTGGTGCCGGCGCCACCGTTCGGCGAGGAGGCGGTGCGGCTCGACGTCGCCGTGCCGGCCCACGCGGATCCGGCGCCGCGCAAGCCGTGGGTCTCGCTCGAGGAGTGGCACATCCTCCGGCAACCGACGCCGCGGCTGCTCGTCTGCGACGCGGGTGAGGGGCTCGCGCCGGCGCTGGAGTTCGCGGGGCCGCTTCTCGCCGCGCTGAACGGTGTCGCGACCGTGGTGGGCGTCGCATCCGACGCGCGGCGGCAGGACGCGCTGCGCGAGTCGCTCGCTCAGCGCGCCGCTGCCGCCGACCTCAAGGACGCGTCGGTGCGCGTGCGCCGCGGGGAGCCCGTCGAGCAGATCCTCCTCGAGCAACGAGACGCGCCGTACGACTTCGTGATTGTCGGCGCGGGCGAGGTCGCATCGCTGCGCGGCCGGACGCGAAAGCGCGCTCCGGAGCTCGCCGAGGAGCTCGCGCTCAGCACCTCGATTCCTCTCCTCGCGGTGCGCGGCCGGCCGCGCCCGTTCACGAGCATCCTCATCTGCACCGCGGTCGGCGAGCCGGGAAAGTCCGACGTCCGCGCGGGCGGCTGGCTCGCGCGCCGCACGAACGCGACCGCGACCCTGCTTCACGTGAGGCGGCCGGGACACGCCACGCCGTACGCCGACGCGCACCTCGACCGCGGCGTCTCGACGGTCCGCGAGCTCGGCGTGACGGGGCGCTGGGCGATGCGCGAGGACGAGGATCCGGTCGCGGGCATCCTCGCGTTCCTGCGCGACAACCCGCACGACCTGGTCGTCGTCGGGGCGCCCTCGCGCCACCTGCGGCTGCCGGCGCGCGGCGAGACGATCACGACGCGCGTGCTGCGCGAGTGCGGGACGTCGATCCTGGTCGTGCCGGAGGGGAGCTGGTAGGAGGGAAAGGTCTCAGGTCTCAGGTTGCCGAGCTCGAACCGTGAAACCTCAAACCGTGAGACCGTGAGTCCTCCTCACGGATACAGCTCCTTGTACGACTCCGCATACAGCATGACGCGCCGGACGTAGTCGCGCGTTTCGTACAGCGGGATTTTCTCGAACACCTCGTCCTCCGGACGTCCGGCGTTCTCCCTCGCGATGCGGTGGATGCGGGTCGGGCCGCCGTTGTAGGCGGCGAGCGCCATCGGCACCGAGCCGCCGAACTCGTCGAGCAGG
Source organism: Thermoanaerobaculia bacterium (assembly GCA_036271035.1). Taxonomy (GTDB): domain Bacteria; phylum Acidobacteriota; class Thermoanaerobaculia; order UBA5066; family Gp7-AA6; genus DAHUXD01. The sequence goes on from DATBBK010000217.1 coordinate 33,603, forward strand.
CGCTTGAGATAGGCCGCGCCGAGGCGCGCGTTGACGCCGGGGTCGTACAGGAAGGCGCGCCGGTAGCGCGCGCGCAGGACCGATTTCGCGAGGCTCTTCGCGGTCGCCGGCATGAGCTGCGTCAGCCCCATCGCGCCCGCTCGCGACTTCGCGGTCGCGTCGAAGACGCTCTCCTGCCGCACGAGCGCGCGCAGGACGGAGGGGTCGAGCCCGAACTCGGTCGCGCGGCTCGCGAGGAACCCTCCCTCCTCGATCGGATAGTAGATGCGCCGCCAGGCGTCCGGGACGCGCCCCTCCTCCGCCGTGCCGACCTCCGGGATCGCGCGCTTGATCGCCGCCGCCGCGGCGGGGAAACGGCCGAGCGCGAAGTCCGACTGCGCGAGGCGCAGGTCGCGGCCGCGCGACGCCTTGAGCGAGCGCGCCTCGGCCGACGCCTCCGCGAACATGCGGAGCCGTAGAAGCTCGTCGACTCGCGCGAACGCGGCCGTCGCCGTCGAGGGGTCCCGGACTTCCTCCCGCTCGAGCTTCGCCGGCGAGGGGACGCGGGCGCGCGCCCAGATCGCGTACACGTCCGCCGGCGACGCCGCCGCGAGCTCGGCGAAGATCGGACGCGCCTCCGCCTCGCGTTTCTCCTCGGCGAGACAGCGCGCGCGCCAGTACGCGAGCCGGCGCGAGCGGGCGGGTCCGGAGTAGATCGACCCGGCCGCCTCGATGCGCTCGCGCGCGCCTCGCGCGTCGCCACCCGCGTACGTCTTCCAGGCCATGCGCCAGATCGTCTCGAACCCGTCCGAGCCGGGGCCCTCCTGCAGCACGATCGCGCGCGCCTGCCCGATCGCCTGGTCGAAGTCGTCGCCGTCGGCGAAGAGTCGCAACAGCCTCTCGTGGGCGCCGCGGCGCTCGGCGGCCGGAGTCGAAGCGTCGTTCGCGAGCCCCTCCAGAGCGTGCCGCACGGGCTGGACGCGCGGGTCGTCGGCGCCCGGCGGCTCCGCGTCGCCCCTGCGCAGGCGGGCGAGCACGAGGTCCGAACGGAACAGCACCGATTGCCAGTACGCCTCGGACCCGTCGTTCGCGATCGACGTCGCCGTCGCGTCCGCCGCCTTCTCCTTCTTCATCGCGAGCTCCCCTCTAGCGCGCGCGAGCAGGTTGGCGCCGCGATCCGCGGACGGCCACGCGGACGGCGCGTCCTTCGAGAGCAGCTTCACGCCGCGCTTCGACTCGCCCGCGCCGACGAGCGCGCGGCCGAGCCGCCCGCGCTCCGCTGGGGTCAAACGGCCCTCCGCCTCGGATGCAGCCTGCTTCGCGAACGCCGGAGTCGCGGAGAGCGTGTCCCACCCGGGCGCCTCGAGGAGCAGGTCGCGCGCAGCCTCGCGGGTCCGCGCCGGGTCGCGCATCGCGATCCCCAGACGGATCCGCGCGATCGCCAGCTCGCCCCTCTCCGAGACGCCCGCCGCGGAGCCACTCGCCTGCGTGAGCGCGTCGGACGCTTCGCGGAGCCGGCCCGCCCTCTCGAGCAGGCGCGCGTACTGCAGCGCTGCGCGCGTGCGAAACGCGAACTCGCCCTCCGTGGCGAGCGCGCGCTCCGCCGCCTGCAGCGCGTCGGACGACTTGCCGGAGAGCTCGAGCGACTCGGACAGCCGCAGCTCGCGGTACGCCTCGAGCCCGATCGGCGCGGCGGACACTCCGGTGAGGTGCTCGGCCGCCTCCGCCCACCGGTCGTGATTCGCATCGTCGACGGCGAGCAGGAGCGCCGCGCGCGCATCCCAGGACGGCAGCCGCGCGCTCTTGCGGATCGCCTCCAGCACGGCCTCCGCGTCCGCGTGCTTTCCCTCCTCGAGCAGGTCCACCGCGCGCGCGAACTCGGCGTCGTAATCGGAGGAGACGGCGGGGACGTCGGCGAGCGCGCGGCTCGCGCCGAAACCGATCAGGAGAGTGACGGCGGCGAGAACCGGAGCCCTGAGTGGCGGAGAGGGCGGGCTAGGGAAGGACAATTCTCAGTTCTGGATTCTCGACTGTCGATGTCGTCTCAAACTCCCAGCGCTTCGGGCCGTCCGTCCGCGAGGATCCGCACCAGCTCCTCGTGGAAGAAGTTCGTCTGCGACCGCACGTCCGACGGAATGCGCTCGTCGTACATCTGGCGGCTCCGGTCGATGTCCTCGCGCAGCCGCTGGTAGAGGTTGCCGCCCTCGCGGCCCTCGATCACCGCGCGCTCGTTGTAGAGCTTGATCTCGGAGACGAGCAGGCGCGCGAACCGCCGCGCCTCTTCGTGACGCTCGTCGCCGCCGGAATCCGCGAGCGGACCGGAGAGCGGCCCCGCGAGCCGCCGCGCGGACTCGGGCATCGCGGCGGCAGGCGCCGGCGGCTCGAACTCGCGCCGCGGCGGAGGCGGCGGCTCGGGCTGCGGCCGAGCCTCGTGCTCGGGCGCGGTCTCGACCTCGGCCTCCACCTGCTGCGGCGGCTCTCCGAACTTCGCGGAAGGCTCCTGGAACTGCGGCGCCGGCTGGGCGCGCTCCACCGCCGGCTCTTCGAACTCCTGGAAGTGGGGCGCCGGGCGGTACGACTCGGAGACGACGGGTCCCGGCCCGGACATCGACAGCGCCTCGGTGGTGGGCGCCGCCTCGGGCGCGTCGACCTCTTCCGACACCTCCTCGACCTCGGGATGCTCCTCCCCGAGCCACATGCCGGCCGGCTCGGGCTTCTGCACCGGCTCGAGCAGCCGCAGCGCGGGCGAGGGCTTGAGCTTGCGCGACGCGAGCCGATCCACGACGAGACCGGCGAGGAAGGTCAGGAGTCCGAGCGCGTCGGGATCGAAGACCTCCTCCTCTCCGAGGACGACGTCCGCGTAGAGCGCGCCGGAAATCTTCTCGCGGACTGCCATCGGGATGACGATCGCCTCCGACGTCTTCGCCGCGCGGAGCAGCGTCGAGATCTCGTTGGCGCCCGGAAGCCGCAGCGGCGTTCCGGACATCGCCCGCGACAGCAGCCCTCCTTCGGTGAGCGGCAGAGCGATCTGGCGGATCTGCTCGTCGTCGCCGCCGTGCGAGCCGAAGCCGACCGCCTTCCAGGCGCCGATCGCGCCGCCGCGGGACACGAGCAGCGCGGCGCGCGACGAGTAGCGGCGACACTCGTCGAGGAAGCGATGGAGGACGTCGACCTGGGTGGCCGCCTGGTCCAGCCCGCGGGCCGCGTCGATCGAGACCGAGCCGGGCCGCGGAGGCACCGAGGCCGCCGCAGTCGACGGGAGGACGAGCTCCTTCGGGACGACGCCCCTTAGGTCCTGGTCGAACTTCTCGAGGAAGCCGAACCAGCGGCGGTCCTGCTCGGTCCGGAGGCGGTCGAATTCGTCTCGAAGGGCGGCAAAACGCTCGGAGAGACGCCGCTGGATCTCCGTCTCGAGGAGCTTGAAGCGGTCTTCTGCTCCGGAATCGGCCATATTCGGCATTATCGAGGCTGCCTTCCCGTTCGTAAAGTCCGGACGAATTCTGGGAGCATTGTAAACCGTTACGGGAATTGAAGATAGCTTCAACGGCGTTGACACCCCCCGACCTCGTATCTAAGATGTCAGGCTCTCTAGGAAGCTGCGGGTAAGGGGGTGAGTGTCCGTGCCTCTGGTCCACGTCAAGGAGGACGAGTCTTTCGAGAACGCGATGCGCCGTTTCAAGCGCAAGTGCGAGAAGTCCGGCATCCTCTCGGAGCTGAAGAAGCGTCAGCACTACGAGAAGCCGAGCGCGAAGCGCAAGCGCAAGATGATTCAGGCTCGCAAGAAGATGCTCCGCAAACTCTCGGAAGAGCGTCGCGCAATGGTGTGATTTCCGGCGACGGGGGCGGCGCCGAGGGAGATCCCCTCGAGCTCGGCGTCGTCCTCCGCCTGATTTCGGCGCTCGCTCGCACGCCGCCCGGAAGGGCGGCGGTTCTGTCTCTGGCCCCTTCGTCCGATGAAGACGAGGTGCGCCGCCGGCTCGCGGAGGCGGGCGAGGCGCTGGCGTTCCGCATCCGCCACGGGCGGCTCCCGCTCGCCGGCCTCGACGACCTCTCCCCCGCCCTCGATCTGCTCACGCAGTCCGGCGGCTCTGCCGCGCCGGAAGACTTCCGCGTCATCGTTCGCGCCGCGCGCGCGGCCGAGGCGGTGCGCCGCGCGCTCGCGCAGGCGGAGACGCAGCTCCTCGCCGAGCGCCGCGAGCGCATCCCGTCCTTCGTCACGCTGATCGGGCGCGCCGCGCGGCTCTTCGACGCCGACGGACAGCTGAAGGACGACGCGTCGCCCCAGCTCGCCGCGGTCCGCACGAAGCTGCGCCGGCGCCGCGGCGAGGTCTCGCGGCTCCTCGAGAAGATCCTCGACGACCGGCGCGACGCCGTCGGCGACGCGGTCGTCGTCCTGCGCAACGACCGCTACTGCCTCCCCGTGCAGGCGTCCTCGCGGGCGCGCGTGCCGGGCATCGTGCACGACCGCTCCGGCTCCGGGCAGACCGTGTTCGTCGAGCCGATGGAGGTCATCGAGTCCAACAACGATCTCGCGCTCCTCGCCGGCGAGGAGCGGCGCGAGGTCGAGCGCGTCCTGACGGAGTTCGGCCGCTCGATCCTCGACGAGGAGCAGCCGCTGCGGATCGCCGTGGACGAGCTCGCGGGCCTCGACGCGCTCGAGGCCGTCGTCGCGTTCGGAGAGACCGGCGGCGCGCGCCTGCCCGAGATCTCCGACGACGGCTCCTGGGCGCTGCGCGGCGCCCGGCATCCCCTGCTCGACGCGCGCTTCGAGCCCCTGCGCCGGCGCGTTCTCGGCGAGAGCCGCGCGCGCGGCGACGCGGTCCCTCTCGAGCTCGAGCTGCCGTCCGAGCGGCGGCTGCTCGTCGTCTCGGGCCCCAACGCCGGCGGCAAGACGGTCGTGCTCAAGACCGCGGGCCTCTTTTCGCTGCTCGCGCAGTGCGGGATCCCGCTCCCCTGCGAGCCGGGCACGCGCATCCCCGTCTTCCGCTCGATCGAGAGCGAGATCGGCGACGCGCAGGCGATCCTCTCGGACCGCTCGACGTTCTCGTCGTCGATGGAGACGCTCGCCGGCATCCTCGTGAACGCGAGGCCCGGCTCGCTCGCGCTGATCGACGAGATCGGCGGCGCGACGGATCCCGAGGAGGGCAGCGCGCTCGCGGTCGCGTTCCTCGAGGCGTACCTCGAGACGGGCGGCCGCGCAATCGTGACGACGCACCTGTCCGGCATCAAGACGTTCGCGGCGTCGCGCGCGGACGCGGTGTGCGCCGCGATGGAGTTCGACGAGAAGACCGGCCGCCCGAGCTACCGGCTGCATCCGGGCCTGTCTGGACGCAGCCGCGCGCTCTCGGTCGCGAAGGAGCGCGGCATCCCGGAGCCGGTGCTGACCCGCGCCCGCGAGATCCTCGGCGAGGCGTGGCAGCGCCGCGAGGCCGCGGAGACCGAGGCGGAGCAGGCGCTCGAGCGGCTGCGCGCCGCGGAACGGAGCCTCGCCGCCGAGCGCGAGGCGGCTCGGGTCGAGGCCGGGCGGCTCGAGGAGGAGCGCCGGCGGCTCGCCGCGGAGAGGGAGAAGATGCTCGCCGAGGGGATGGCCGGGTTCGAGCGCGCGAGGCAGGCTCTCTCGCGGAAGGTGTCCGACGAGCTCGAGGCCGCCCGGCGCGAGTCGTCGCGCCTCGCCCAGGCGTCCGCGTCGCGGGTGCTCGAGGAGGCGGAGCGCGCCGCCGACGTCGAGCGCGTCCTCGCCGAGGCGAAGGAGGCGGAGGAGCTCCGGTCGCGGACCGTCGAGGTCGGCGGCCGCGCGCGCGTGCGCGGTCTCGGCGCCGAGGGAACCGTCGCCGCGTTCGAGGGCGACTGGGCGCAGCTCGACATCGGCGGCAAGCGGATGCGGGTGAAGAGAGCGGATCTGGAGCCGGCGAAGGACGGCGGCGGGCGCCGGCAGGAGTCGAGAGGCTCCGGGAAGGGCGCGTCGGGCTCGCGGGTAACCGTTCGAGACTCCGGCTCGAAGGACATCGCCGGCGAGACCGCCGAGGTCCACCTGATCGGGATGCGGCTGGAGGAGGCGATCGACGCGGCCGAGAAGGCGCTGGATCAGGCGGTCGTCGGCGGCGCCGCGCGGCTGCGGCTCGTCCACGGCCACGGGACCGGGCGGCTGCGGGACGGACTGCGCGACCACTTCCGGTCGCATCCTTCCGTCGCCTCGATGCGTAAGGGAGAGAGGAACGAGGGCGGTGACGGAGCGACGATGCTGGAGCTGAGATAGCGTTGCCGGGCACTTCGTCTCACGGAATCACGTCCGACGTCTCACGGCCCCGATGAACACCGATCTCGACATCAACGACTCCGTTCTCGCGCAGCTGCGCAGCGCCGCCGACATCGTCGAGGTCATCGGCGACCACACGCGCCTCAAGAAGGCCGGCCGCTCGTGGAAGGGCCTCTGCCCCTTTCACAACGAGCGCACTCCGTCCTTCACGGTCGACCGGGACAAGGGCCTGTACCACTGCTTCGGATGCGGCGCCGGCGGCGACGTCATCCACTTCGTCCGCCAGATCGACCGGCTCGAGTTCCCCGAGGCGGTCGAGGCGCTCGCGGGGCGCTTCGGCGTCTCGATTCCGCGGCGCGAGCGGCGCGGACCGCGCGAGGACCGGCGCGAGAAGCTTCTCGCCGCCGTCTCCGACGCTCAGCGCTTCTACTCCGAGCGCCTTTCGCGTCCCGGCAACGCCGCGGCGAGGTACCTCGAGGGCCGTGGCGTGGCGCCGGAGATATGGAAGGACTTCGCGCTCGGCCACGCGCCGGACGCGTGGGACTCGATCTCGAAGGCGCTCGGCGGCGCATATCCGGAAGATCTCCTCGTCGAGGCGGGGCTGCTCCAGCCGCGCGCCGAGGGCAAGGGCCCGGGCTCCTACGATCGCTTCCGCGACCGGCTCCTCTTCGTCGTGCGCGACGAGCGCGGGCGCCCCGTCGGCTTCGGCGGCCGCACGCTCTCGCCCGACGGCGAGCCGAAGTACCTGAACTCGCCGGAGTCGCCGCTCTTCTCGAAGAAGCGGCTCCTCTACGGCCTGTCCGATGCGCGCGAGGCGATCCGCAAGCGTGACCGCGTCGTCCTCGTGGAGGGGTACTTCGATCACCTGGCGCTGTGGCGCGCCGGCATCCACGAGACGGTCGCGTCGATGGGCACCGCGCTGACGCCGGAGCAGACCGAGAAGCTCCGCCGCCTGACGTCGTCTGCGGTGATCTGTTATGACGGCGACGCTGCCGGACGCAACGCGACGCACGCCGCGCTCGCGCTGCTGCTCGGCCACGGGTTCGCGGCGCGCGCCGCGCGGATGCCGCTGGGCGAGGATCCGGACGACGTGCTCCGCCGCGAGGGCGCCGAGGCGCTCGCCGCGCGGATCGACGAGGCGGCCGACGCGCTGACGTGGCTCATCGAGGACGTGCGGCCCGAGGAGCCGGGCCTCGAGCCTGCCGAGAAGCGGGCCCGCCTCGGCCGGATCCTCGACGTCCTCTCGGCGATCCCCGACCGGATCCTGCGTTACGAGGAGTACCGCCGGCTCTCGGAGGCCGTTGCGGTCCCGCTCGAGGTGCTCTGGGGAAGCCAGAAGGAGGCGCCGAGGGCGCCCCGGCCGGCCCCGCCGGGAGCGGGAACGGAGGGGAATAGAGCCGCGTTATCCGAGAAGCCGGCCCCGCCCCTGGAGAGGCGATTGTTGCAGTACCTGGCGGCCGGCAGAGAGCTCAACTCTCTGATTCTAGGGGCTTTGAGAGAAGAATGGGTGACGGATCCCCGGGTTGCGCGGATCGTGACGGCATTTCGAAAGGCCTCGGCGCGCCCCGAAGTGGTTGATTTTCAGGGCCAGATCGCAGACCTTACGGAGGAAGATCGCACGTTTCTCTCCGGTATCGCGCTGGATGAATTTTCCGAGCCGACCGAGAAGGGCGTCGATCAGCTCCTCAAAGACCTGGAAACGAAGCACCTCGAACGGGAGAGCCTTGATTTGACCAGTGCGATCAAACAGGGCGAAGCACGGGGCGGGAGCGAGATTGACGAGCTGATCCGGATGAAGCAGGAAAAGGCCCGGCGCATCGCAAAGCTCAAGTCGCGGAAAGGAAACGAAGTTGGCCATTGAGGAAAGGTTCCCCGAGGTCGGAGTCCTCCTGAAGGGAGGCCGGGAGAAGGGTTATCTCCTCTACGAGGAGATCCACACGATTCTCTCCGATGAGGCGACGGCCTCGCCGAAGGACATCGAGACGATCTACACGCGCTTCTTCGAGCTCGGCATCGAGATCGTCACCGACCCGGACCGTGCCGCACGCCGGCGCGCGGCCGACGCCGCGGAGTCCTCGGAGGAGGCGCGCGAGGCGGTCGAGAAGACCAACGACCCGGTGCGCATGTACCTGCGCGAGATGGGCACGGTCAAGCTGCTCGACCGCGAGGGCGAGGTCCGCATCGCCAAGCGCATCGAGCAGGGCGAGGCGAAGATCTACCAGGCGCTCGCGAACAACCCGGTCGTGCTCGAGGAGATCCTGAAGCTCCTCGAGAACGCGGGACGCGACTCGCGCATCGTCAACGAGCTCGTCAACACGCCGGAGACGGAGGACGAGGAAGACGAGGAGCCGGATAGCAACCTCGACGATCGCGCGACGCGCCGCATCGAAAACATCCTGAACAGCTTCCGCAAGATCGGAGCCCTCGACAAGGACATCAAGCGGATGAAGTTCAAGGCGCGCACGATCAAGAAGGGCACGAAGTCCCTCGCGCGCATCGAGGCCTCGATCGACAAGAAGATCGCCGATATGGCGAAGCTGATCCGCGCCGCGGATTTCACGCCCGCCGTGCTCAATCGCGCGATCGGCATCCTGAAGGACATCGACCGGCAGATGGCGACTCCGGAGCTCACGATCCGCCAGGACACGAACACGCTCAAGAAGGAGAAGAACCCGACGCGGATCGACTTCTACAAGCGGCGGATCACGAAGTACCGCAAGTCGCTCCGCGAGCTCGAGCAGAAGTTCGGTGTCTCGCACGAGGACGTCAAGAAGACGCTCCGCATGGTGCGCGAGGGCGAGGACGAGGCGGATCAGGCGAAGCACGAGCTGATCGTCGCGAACCTGCGCCTCGTCGTCTCGATCGCGAAGAAGTACACGAACCGCGGGCTGCAGTTCCTCGACCTGATCCAGGAGGGGAACATCGGCCTCATGAAGGCGGTCGAGAAGTTCGAGCACCGCCGCGGCTACAAGTTCTCGACTTACGCGACGTGGTGGATCCGGCAGGCGATCACCCGCGCGATCGCGGACCAGGCGCGGACGATCCGCATCCCGGTCCACATGATCGAGACGATCAACAAGCTGACGCGTACGTCGCGGTCGCTCGTGCAGGAGCTCGGCCGCGAGCCCAACGCGGAGGAGATCGCGAAGCGGATGGACATGCCGGTCTCGAAGGTCCGCAAGATCATGAAGATCGCGCAGGAGCCCATCTCGCTCGAGACCCCGATCGGCGAGGAGGAGGATTCGCATCTGGGCGACTTCATCGAGGACCGTCAGGTCCTCTCCCCGATCGAGGCGGTCCTGGTGTCGAACCTCCAGGATCAGACGCGCCGGGTGCTGAAGTCTTTGACGCCCCGCGAGGAGCAGGTCCTCAAGATGCGGTTCGGCGTCGGCGACGGTTCGGAGCACACCCTCGAGGAGGTCGGCCGCTCGTTCAACGTCACGCGCGAGCGGATCCGGCAGATCGAGTCGAAGGCGCTGCGCAAGCTGCGCCACCCGTCCCGGGCGAAGAAGCTCAAGCCGTTTCTCGAGACGATTCGCTGAGGAGCGATCGCACGGCCCCGGGGGGAAGCAGCACGGCCCCGGGGACGAAGCTCGGAGGATCGGCCCGCAAGTCCCGCGGCGAAGAAGTCGCTTACGAAACGCAGCATCCCGCAAGTCGGGCCTGCGTCTTCGATGGGGTCAGGTCTTCGGTTTTCGGAGCTCGAGGTCTTCGTGGCGTCGTCGCTCTCGCGTCGTCGCTCCGAAAACACGAACAGCTGACCCCGAGTCCGGCATCCGGTAAGTGCCGGGTTGGCGTTCGGGGTCGGTTTGTTATATTCATCGGGGTCCATAGCTCAGCGGTCCAGAGCCACCGGCTCATAACCGGTCAGACCCCGGTTCGAATCCGGGTGGACCCACGAACGAGGACGACAGATTGAGGCGTTTGACGAATCATTCGAAGACGATAAAGACGGCAACGAAAGGGTGTTCCACAACCGGGACACCCTTTTTCTTTTCGGGGCGCGCCCCGCGAGGGGTGAACCGATGACGGATCTTCTCGGCCAGCTCTACCGGCTGCAGAGCCGGATCCGCTTCGTTCACGAGCGCGAGAAGAAGCGCGACACGGTTCCCGAGGACCTCGTCGAGGTCGACCGCGGCTTCCAGGAGAAGGTCCAGGCGGTCACGGAGCTGAAGGCGCGGCTCGGCCAGGCCGAGCTCGAGCGCCGCAAGGCGGATGGCGAGCTCGCCGACCTCCGCGAGAGGCTCAAGAAGTACCAGACGCAGCTCCGGAGCGTGCAGTCGAGCCGCGAGTACTCGGCGGCCCTGAACGAGATCGACGGCGTCGAGCGGCAGATCCGCACGACCGAGGATCGCGCCCTCGAGCTCGAGGAGGAGATCGAGAAGTCCCGCGCCGACCTCAACGAGCGCGAGAAGAATCTCCCCGGCGAGACCGAAGCGCACGAGGAGCGGATGAAGGACTGGCGCAGCGAGCAGCGCGCGATCAACGACGAGCTCGCCGGAGCGCGCCAGGAGATCCAGGTCCTGGAGGCGCAGATACCGCCTCGGGATCGCGCCGAGTTCCACCGGCTCGTCGACAAGAAGCACGGCCTCGCGGTCGTGCTGGTGGTCGGCTCGTCCTGCTCCGCATGCCACGTGAGGGTCCGTCCGGCCGCGATGCAGGCGCTGAAGCAGGGTCGCGAGATCATCTACTGCGATAGCTGCAAGCGAATTCTGTACTACGAACCGCAGTCCTCTTGAGGCGTCCTCGCTTCGAGGACTGCTCTCATGCCCCGTGAGATTCCGGGCACACATCGACGGCGCCGCCAGGGGTAATCCCGGACCGGCCGGCGCCGGCGTCTACGTCCACGCGGAGGAGGGCGTCCCCGTCGAGGAGCACTTCGAGGCGCTCGGACGCGCGACCAACAACGTCGCCGAGTACCGCGCGCTGCTGCTCGCTCTCGACCGCGCCGCCGCGCGGGGCGCGACGGAGGTCATGATCGAGTCGGACAGCCTTCTCCTCGTCGAGCAGATGCGCGGCCGCTATCGCGTCAAGGCGCCCCATCTCCAGGTCCTCTTCGCCGACGCGCTGAGGCAGGCCAAGGCGTTCGCGCGCTTCTCGATCCAGCACGTGCGCCGCGAGCAGAACGTCGACGCCGACCGCCTCGCGAACCTCGGCGCGGACGAGTCCGAGCGACGGCTCGGCGGCCTGACGTCTCCACCGCCGGAGACATGAGCGCCGACCGGCAGGCCGAGATCGCGAGGCGCCGCGCGGAAATCCTCGAAAGCGTCGCCGCCGCGGCATCCCGGTCCGGCCGCATCGCCGGGGACGTGACCCTCATGGCGGTGACGAAGACCCACCCGGCGGAGGTCGCGCGCCTCGCCGCGCGCGCCGGCATCACGCGCTTCGGCGAGAACCGGGTCCAGGAAGGCGCGCCGAAGGCCGAGGCGCTCCGCGCCGAGTTTCCGAGCCTGGAGTGGCGCCTGATCGGCCCTCTCCAGACCAATAAGGCGAAGACGGCGCTACAATGGTTCCAGGTGCTGGAAACCTTAGACCGGGAACGACTTGCGGAGCGCCTGGAGGCGCTCCTCGGCGGAGAAGGAACGTCGCGCGTCGTTCCCGTCCTGCTCGAGATCAACGTCGGCGGGGAGGCGTCGAAGTCGGGCGCCGCGCCGGACGACGCGCAACGCCTTTTTGACGCCGCGCTGGCCTGCGCGCACCTCGAGGTGCGCGGGCTGATGACCGTCCCGCCCTACGACGCCGATCCCGAGAGATCGCGGCCGTACTTCGCCGCGCTGCGCGAGCTGCGCGACCGCCTCGCGCGGTCTTCCGGCCGGCCGCTCCCCGAGCTCTCCATGGGCATGAGCCACGACTTCGCGGTGGCCGTCGAGGAGGGAGCGACCGAGATCCGCGTCGGTACCGCACTCTTCGGAACGAGGAGCGCGGCGTGAACGTCGGCAGCGCGTTCATGGCGGGGGTCCTCCAGGTGATCTTCGCGATCCTTTCGGTGATCCAGTGGATCGTGATCATCGCCGCGGTGATCTCGTGGGTGAATCCGGATCCACGCAATCCGATCGTCCAGTTCCTCTACCGCACCACCGAGCCGCTGCTCCGGCCGTTTCGCCGGATCCTTCCGCCCGGACGCACGGGAGGCATCGACTTCTCGCCGCTGCTTCTCCTGCTGCTCATCCTCTTCCTCAAGGTGTTCCTGTCGCGGCTCTTCCTCGTCCCGATGTCCTTCTGATCAGGAGGTCCCGAAATGCGCACTCGCCTGACGCCGCTCGAGATTCAGAAGCGTGAGTTCTCTCGCCGGTGGAAAGGGCTCGACCCGCAGGAGGTGCAGAACTTCCTCCACGAGGCGGCCGAGGACATGGAGATCCTCGCGCGCGAGAACGCCGACCTCGAGACGCGGATCCGCTCGCTCCAGCAGGAGAACGAGGAGCATCGCGAGCGCGAGCGCATCCTGAAGCAGACGCTGCTCTCTGCGCAGCAGGCCTCGGAGGACATCCGCGGCGCGGCGCGCAAGGAGGCGGAGCTCGTGGTCCGCGAGGCGCAGGACTCGGCCGAGAAGCTGACGCACCACGCGCTCCAGCGCTCCGCCGAGATCGAGAAGGCGATCCACGAGCTGAAGGTTCAGCGCACGAACTTCCGCCTGCAGCTCGGGAAGATGATCGAGCTCTTCCAGCAGGTCCTCGACTTCGACCGCGAGGAGAGCGACAGGGACAAGCCGCTGTCGTACATGACCAGGAAGGCCGAGCGGGAAGAGACGGCGGGGTAACGCGGCCGCCTTCGCATCTTCGGGACGTAGGGGCGGGGCTTGCCCCCGCCCGCTTTGAGACGATCACGGCTCCGGTCACGAGGCTCCGAGGACGACCCGCGAGTCCCGCGGCTGCTAAGTCGCTCATGGAACGAACCAGCCCGCGAGTCCGGCCTGCGCGCTTCGATGGGGTCAGGTCTCCGGTTTACGGAGCTCTTGACGCGCGCGGCAAGTCGCTGTTCGGTCGTCGCTCCGAAAACGCGGACACCTGACCCCGAGCGCGGCATCCGGTCAACAGCCGCACGGCATCCGGTTAAGAGCTGCGCGGCATCCGGTCGACAGCGGCACGGCATCCGGTTAAGAACCGCACCGCATCCGTAGAATGCCACCGTGACTTCGCCTCGCTCCTTCGCGGTCCGGAACATCGGCACTCTCGCGACGCCTCTCGGGCACAGCGCGCGCGTCGGTCGAGACCAGGGTGCCATCTACCGCATCCACGATGCCGCGCTGCGCGCCGACAACGGCCGCATCGTCTTCGTCGGGACCGAGGCGGACTACCGCCGCGAGTTCTCCGGCCGCGCCGCGGACGAGGAGCTCGACGCCGGCGGCCGCGCCGTCATTCCCGGCCTCGTCGACGCGCACACGCATCCGATCTGGCTCGGCGACCGCGGCGTCGAGATCGGCCGCCGGCTCGCCGGCGAGAGCTACGCCGCAATCGCCGCGGAGGGTGGCGGGATCCAGGCGACGGTCCGCGCGACGCGCGCCGGCTCCGACGCACAGCTGCGCGACGCGACCGCGGCCCGGCTGGCCCGCATGCGCGCGCACGGCACGACGACAGCCGAGGCGAAGTCCGGCTACGGGCTCGAGGAGGAGCAGGAGATCCGCGCGCTGCGCCTTCTGAAGGCGCTCTCGGGCGAACCGGGTCTGCCGCGGCTCGTACCGACGCTCCTCGCCGCGCACGAGATTCCCGCCGAGTACCGCGACGACCGCGGCGAGTGGATCCGGATCATCGTCGACTCGATCATTCCGCGTGTCGCTCGGGAGGGGCTCGCGGCGTACTGCGACGTCTTCTGCGAGGAGGGCGTCTTCACCGTGGAGGAGTCGCGCCGCATCCTGACCGCGGCGCGCCGCGCGGGGCTCGGGCTTCGGGTCCACGCCGACGAGCTCGCGCGCTCCGGCGGCGCGATGCTCGCGGCCGAGCTGTTCGCCGCATCCGCGGACCACCTCCTCTTCATCGAGGCGGCCGAGATCCGCGCGCTCGCTCGCGCCGGCACCGTCGCCGTGGTGCTCCCCGGGACCGCATGGTGGATGCGTTCGCGCCGCGCCCCCGCGCGGGCGCTGGTCGAGGCGGGCGTGCCCGTCGCGGTCGCATCCGACTCGAACCCAGGAACCTGCAACACGGAGTCCCTCGCCGCGGTCGCGGCGCACGCGTGCCTGGACTCGGGCCTCTCCGTGGAGGAGACGCTGACCGGCATCACCCTCAACGCCGCCGCCTCGCTCGGTCTGGCCGCGGAGATCGGCTCGCTCGAGCCCGGGAAGGCCGCGGACCTCGTGGTGCTCGACGCCCCCGACGACCGCCACCTCATCTATCATTGGGGCACGAACCTCGCCCGTCACGTGGTCGTCGGCGGGCGGATCGGCGCGCCGGTGATCCCGAAGGAGTAGCGCCCTTCCCCTGATCCGCGGAGGGCCTGGCCATGACGAATTTCGCGAAGCTCACCGTCGAGGATTTCCTGGCCGCGATCGGCGCCGACACGCCGACGCCGGGCGGCGGCACCGCCGCGGCGATGGCCGGTGCGATGGGCGCGTCGCTCGCCGAGATGGTCGGACGGCTCACGGTGTCCAAGGAGAAATACGCCGCGTCGCACGACGCCGTGCGGCCGATCCTCGAGGCGGGCTCGCTCGCCCGCGAGGAGTTCGTGACGCTCTCGCGGGAGGACTCCGAGGCGTACGACGCGGTGGTCGCCGCGCGCCGGCTGCCGAAGGACACCGACGAGCAGAAGGCGGCCCGCGCTCATGCGCTCGCGCTCGCCAACCGGCGCGCGACCGAGGTACCCATGCGGACCGCCCGGGCCGCCGCGCGGCTTCTCGCGGCGCTCCCCGAGCTCGCGGAGAAGGGCAACCCGAACGCCGCCTCGGACGTCGGGGCCGCCGCCCTCCTGCTCGACGCCTGCTGCGAGGGGGCCCTCCTGAACGTCGGCATCAACCTGTCCGGCATCGAGGACGCCGCCCTGGTCGCCGAGATGCAGCGCGAGACGGCCGTCCTCCAGGAGGCGTCGCAGCGGTTCCGCTCGCACGTCGTAGCGTCGGTCCGCAAGCGCTTCTAGCGAAAGTCCCCGATTTCGAGTCTCGGGTATCGCGCGCCGCTCGTTCCGACGCGGCATAACTTCAGCAGAGAAACGATTTGGACGTTCGCGGGCGCTCGAAAGATTTTTCTTGACACATCGGTGCCCGATCTCCATAATAGGAACATTGAATCGCGCGACACCGATGACGGGTCGCGCGATTTGTTTTTTAGCCCACCCCGTTCTTCCCGCAACGATCTGAGCCGATTCCGCTTCGTCCGCGGCTGAGTCACGGCGCGGCGCCCCTCCCCGCCCCACGGGATCTTTGGAAGGCGCGCCAAAGGGCCGTTTCGTCGCGATCCGGCCCTCTCAGTCCGCCGCGCGGACCCCGCCGATACAATCCGGCTCCCTATGCCGGAGGCCCGCCCGACCCTCTACCTGATCGACGCCATGTCGAACTTCCACCGGGCGTACCACGCGATCCAGCGCCTCTCGACCTCCGCTGGCAAGCCGACCAACGCCGTCTACGGGTTCGTGACCATGCTCCGGAAGCTGATGCGCGAGCACTCCCCCGACCTGGTCGCCGTCGCCTGGGACGGCCCCCAGCGCACCCAGCGCCACGAGGCGTACGCCCAGTACAAGGCGAATCGGGTCGCCATGGCGGACGACCTCGCCTCGCAGATCCCGGACGTCCGCGAGGTCCTCGACGCGTACCGAATCCCGATCCTCGAGCTGCCCGGCTATGAGGCCGACGACGTCATCGGCACCCTCGCGACGCGCGGCGCCGCGGACGGCTACGACGTCGTCATCGTGACGGCCGACAAGGACATGCTCCAGCTCGTCAACCCGCGCGTCCGGGTCTTCCACACCGGCAAGGAGATGTTCCTCGACGAGGCGGGCGTCGAGACCTTCTTCGGCGTGCGGCCCGGACAGGTGGCCGACGTGCTCGCGCTCATGGGCGACAGCGTCGACAACGTGCCCGGCGTGCCGGGCGTCGGGCAAGTCACGGCGAAGAAGTGGATCTCGCAGTACGGGAGCCTCGCCGCGCTCCTCGAGCGCGCCGCCGAGATCAAGGGCAAGGTCGGCGAGAGTCTGCGCCAGAACACCGAGTCGGCGCTGCTGTCCCGTCGGCTCGTCGGCATCCCGACGGATCTCCCGATCCCGTTCGACAAGAACTCGCTGCGGCGGTCGGAGCCCGACTCGTCGCGGCTCAAGGAGATCTTCGTCCGCCTCGAGTTCCACTCGCTGGCCGCCGAGATCCAGGGCGAGTCCGCCCGGCCGCCCGAGGTCTCCGCGCGCCGGCTCGCACCGGGGGAGGCGTTCCCGCGGACCGACGGCCGCACCGGCGTGGCGCTCCTGAATCGCGGCGACCGGGTCCTCCTCGCGATCTCCGACGGAAGCGAGTCCGTCGTCGCCGAGGACACGGCTGCCGAGGTGCTGAAGCTCTGGGGCGCGGCCGACCGTCCGGGCGCGCGCTTCGCCATGGCCGACGCGAAGCCGCTCGAGAAGCACCTGCTCCGAGCCGGCAAGGCGATCGCCGGCGACATGTTCGACGTCTGCCTCGCGCAGTACGTGCTCTCCCCCGGTGTCGGCAGCTCCGAGGTCGAGCCGATGGCGTTCCAGCGCCTCGGCCAGCAGCTCATCGCCGACAAGGAGGCGAGCGTCGCCGGCTGCGAGCTGCCGGACGCGTACCAGATCGAGCAGGCGGACCGGTGGCTCGCGGAGCGTTCGTCCGCGTCGCTCGCGCTCGCAGACCCGCTCGCCTCCGAGCTCGCGGCGCGTCCGGAGCTCGACCGCATCTATAGAGACATCGAGCGGCCGCTCACGCGCGTGCTCGCTCGCATGGAGCTCGCGGGCGTCGCAATCGACCTCGCTCTGCTCGCCGAGATCTCCGAGCGCATGGAGCGCCAGCTCCGCGATCTCGAGGGACGGATCTGGGCGGAGGCCGGCGAGGAGTTCAACGTCAACTCGCCCGTCAAGCTCGCGCAGATCCTGTTCGAGAAGCTCGGTTACCCCGTCCTGAAGAAGACGGCCAAGACGCGGACGTCCTCGACGGGTTTCGAGGTCCTGAACGAGCTGTCGGAGCGCGGCTTCACGCTGCCCAAGCTCTTGCTCGAGTTCCGCGAGATCTCCAAGCTCAAGGGCACGTACGTGGACGCGCTCCCGCAGCTCGCGGACGCGGAGGCGCGCGTGCACACGTCGTTCCGGCAGACGGTCGCCGCGACGGGCCGCCTCTCCTCGTCGGATCCGAACCTGCAGAACATCCCCATCCGCACCGAGGCCGGACGCGAGATCCGCAAGGCGTTCGTCGCGCCGCCCGGCCGCAGGCTCGTCGTCGCCGACTACTCCCAGATCGAGCTGCGCATCCTCGCGCACATGTCGGGCGACTCGGCGCTGATCCGCGCGTTCGAGGAGGGCCAGGACATCCACCGCGCCACGGCGGCGAAGATCTTCGGCGTCGCGCCCGACCTCGTCAGCCACGAGATGCGATTCGCCTCGAAGCGCATCAACTTCGCGCTGCTGTACGGAATGGCGGCGTTCACCCTCGGCAAGGAGCTCGGCGTGTCGACGCACGAGGCGAAGAGCTACGTCGACTCGTACTTCGCCCAGTTCCCGAGCGTGCGCGCGACGCTGGACGGCATCGTCGAGAACGCAAGGAAGACGCGCGAGGTCACGACGCTCTTCGGCCGCGTGCGGCCGATCCCGGACATCGTCGCGTCGAACCCGGCCGTCCGGTCGAACGCGGAGCGCATGGCGCTCAACGCGCCGTTTCAGGGCACGGCGGCGGACGTGATCAAGATCGCGATGGTGCGCCTCGACGCGGCGCTCCCGAAGGCGGGACTGTCGGCGCGGGTGGTGCTCCAGGTCCACGACGAGCTCGTCCTCGAGGCGCCGGAGGCGGAGGTCGTGGAGGTTTCGCGGGTGGTCGTCGAGGAGATGGAGGGCGCGGCGAGCCTGAAGGTCCGCCTCGCAGTCGACATCGGATCCGGGAGGAACTGGCTCGAGGCCAAGTGACCTGCGCGGCCGCGCCTCGCTCGGCATTCGCAGCTCATCCCGAGCGAGGCGAAAGATCCGCGAGTCGACACGCGGTGACGGCAAAGAAGGCGAACCCGTTCGGCCTTCGCCGGTCATCCCCAGCCCGCAGGCCAGAGGAATTCCTTTCGTAGCGGAAGCAGCGTCCGCGGATCATCCGAGCGCGAGGGATGCCCGAGTCCAGGCGGAGGATGGAGTCGATGTGGTGCGTCATCCTGAGCGAAGCGACGGATCCCCGAGTCGACACGAGAGAACCGCGAGGAAGCCGGGGATCCTTCGCCGCTGCGCGGCTCAGGATGACGCGCAAGTGGACAGCTGGAGGACCCTGTTCCTCTTCCCGGCGTAAGAGAGGGTCCTGATGCCATCGCGTCCCGGTCTGAGCAGGTCATCCGCAGGACCGGGGTCCACCGCCTCTGTCTGGAAAAGAGATGCGCCCCGCCCCGATGGTCGCGGACCGGAAAATCGGTCGTCCGAGCGACGATTTCTTCCCGCTATACTTCCCCCGCCTCATGCGACTGAGAACACGGGCCTCGACGGTCGCGGCCGCTTTCGCCGCGCTGCCGCTCGCGAGCCTTCTGGCTCAGGCGCCGCCCGCGCCGACGCCCGCGCCCGAGGTCACGCTGCCGCCGGTCGAGGTTCCTGCGACCGGTTCGGTGGCGCCTGGGACCACGCCGCCGCCTCCCGCCGCGGTTCCACCGGTCGGACCGACGCCGGTTCCGGCCGCGACGGCGCTCCGGATCGTCGAAACGCCGGTCGTCTCGGTCGCGAAGCTCCCCGCCGAGAATCCGTTCGGCAGCACGCCCCAGGTGCCCGCCGCGCTCCCGCAGAAGCTTCCGTTCAACGACGCGACCGTCTCGTCCGGGTTCTTCGTGTCGATTCACGTCGATCCGGCGGGACGCGCGGTGATGGCGCGGCGCGAGCGCGATCCCATTCCGTCGCTCGCCGCCGAGACGCTGAAGTCGCTCCAGCGCTGGACCCTGATTCCGGCGCGGCGAGGCGGCCAGCCCGTCGACACGTGGGGCGCATACCGCCTCGAATTGTCGGTCGAAGTGCGCTCGCCGAAAATCGCGCAGCTCTCGCTCACGCCGGTCGCGCCGACCGCGGCGCTTCCGAAGCCGTTCGACTGGCCGAACGAGACCGCGTGGCTCGACTCGCGCAAGACGGCGACGCCGACCGACGGCACGGTGCCGATCGTCGAGGTCGACACCGCGCCGATGCCGCAGAAGACGCCGTGGTCCGCCGACTCCTACAGGGGAACGTTCTCGGTCAAGTATTGGGTCAAGGTGGACAAGGCGGGCCGGATCGAGAAGGCGATCCCAATCGACGTGAGCGACCCGGTCCTGCTGTCGTACTTCCGCCAGGCGATGAACGGCTGGATCCTCAAGCCCGCAATGGCGGGCGGCGCGCCGGTCGCGACCTGGAACGAGCTCTCGCTGTCGGGAACCGTCTCGTACTCGGTCGACCTGAAGCAGATCTCCGCGCTGCGGAGGCCGATCGGGTCATAAGCACATATTAGCTACGGCTAATATATCCTCGGTCCTCGCGTTACCGAGACGAACGTCCGTGCGCAGCCCGTCCCCAGGCTTCGCGATCCTTCTAGCGGGTGCGGAGGGGAGAGGACCCTTCTCTTAGGCTCAGCTCTTGACGATCTCCCGCTTGTCTCCCACGCGGCGCGTGACCTTGGTCGCGTCGAGGTGCTCGAGCAGCGGGATCGCGAGCTTGCGAGTGAGACGGAACATCTCCTTGAACTCCGGGACGTCGAGCGAGCTCCGGCCTGACGCGCGCAGGCGCGAGGCGACGCCGTCCACGGCCTCCTTCGACATGATCCAGCCGCCGGGCAGCCGGATGAGCGCGCCGCGCTTGACGAGATAGGCGACGAGGCCCTCGACGACCTTCTGCCGGTGGGAGAGCGTCAGCGCGGCCTCCGCGGGCGACGGCGGATCGAGGCCGCGGTCCGCGTAGAGCTTCGCGATGCGCCCGGCGAGGTCGCGCTCCGGCGTGGGCAGGTCGTCGCGGCCCGGCGCGCGCGCCTCCTCGCCGGCGACGACGATGGCGCCGCGCGCGACGAGCGCGGCCTCGATCGCCTCCGCCCAGCGCGCGTCGGCGCCGGGAACGAGCCGCTGCAGGAGCGTCCGCCGCGACGCGCCGATGGAGCCGGCTCCGGACGACGCCAGGCTCTCGATCTCGGACGCGGCGCGCGATGCGAGACGCGCCAGCGGCGCCTCGGCGACGTAGCGATCCGGCGTGCGGCGCAGCACGTGGATCACCTTCTTCGAGATGGGATCCCGCAACGCGTCGCGGACCGCATCGGCCGAGGTCCCGGCGCGGCGCGCCAGCTCCTCGTCGGACACGCCGCGCTCGCGCGCCTCCTCGATCCAGACGAGGAGCCGCTCCGTCGCCGAGCCGCTCTCGAGGCGGGCCAGGCGCTCCGTTCGCGCCGCGTCCGCGCGGCCGCGAGCTGCGGCCGGCAGCGGGTCGAGCACGACGCCCCCGCCGATCGTCTCGACGGGCGACAGCCTGCGGATGACGAAGCGATCGCCGGGCACCGCGGCGATGGGTTCGACGAGGCGCAGCTCGACTATGGCGCCGGAGCCCGGAGCGATCTCGCGACCCGCGAGCGAGCGCACGCGTGCGCGCGACTCCGACGCGAAGTGATGGAACGCGACCCGGTCGCCGTTGCGAAGGACACGCGAGCCGGGAAGCAGATCGAGCCGCGCGAGGATTCTCTTCGTGACGGGCAGCGCGTCCGGCGGCGCGAGCGTCTGGCCGCGACGAAGGTCCGCGAGCTCGACGCCAGCCAGGTTGGCGCTCACGCGCTCGCCGGCGCGCGCCTCGGCGACCTCGCGCCCGTGGACCTCCACCCGGCGGACACGCACCGGCTTCCGGTCCGGCAGGAGCTCGAGTTTCTGCTCGCGCGAGACCGCGCCCGAGACGAGGCTGCCCGTGATGACCGGACCGAAGCCCGGGATCGAGAAGGCGCGGTCGATCGGCAGGCGCGGCGGGCGCTCGTCCCGCTCGGTCGCGGCCGTCTCGGCGAGGGTGACGAGGATCGCCTTCAGCTCTTCGATCCCCTCGCCGGTTTTGGCGGAGACCGGCGCGACCGGCGATCCCTCGAGAAACGAGCCGGCGACCAGGTCGCGCACGTCCGAGATCGTGACCGCCACGAGGTCCGAGGGCACGCGGTCGATCTTCGTCACGGCCACCGCACCGGTGCGGATCCCGAGCATGCGGACGATCTCGAAGTGCTCGCGCGTCTGCGGCATCACCGACTCGTCGGCCGCGACCACCAGCAGGACCGCCTGGATCCCGCCCGCGCCGGCGAGCATGTTGCGCACGAACCGCTCGTGGCCGGGCACGTCGACGAACGAGAAGCTGACGCCGCCCCACTCCGCGTGGGCGAACCCGAGGTCGATCGTGATTCCGCGACGCTTCTCCTCGGGCAGGCGGTCGGCGTCGATGCCGGTTAGCGCCTTGACCAGCGCGGTCTTCCCGTGGTCGATGTGTCCGGCGGTGCCGATGAGAAACCGCTTCACGCAGAAAGAATGTCACGAAGCCGACAGGCTGCGGCGCCGGGCGGACGGCGGCCAGGCGGGCGGCGGCGCGAGACGTCGGGGCGCTCTGCGGTTCTCCGACGCGCCGTCCGGCTGGCCTGCCGGTGCCCTGTTCCTCCGGCATCATCGCCTTGAGGTGTCGACCTCGCCGCGCTTGCGATAGCCTCCCGCCCATGCAGATGTCCCGCTTCGAAGACGACCTCAAGACCGCCATGAAGAGCGGTGACAAGCGACGCGTCGCGACCCTGCGTCTCGTCCTCGCCGCGCTCAAGAACGAGCGGATCCAGGCCGGCCGCGACGTGACGGCCGAGGAGGTCGACGCCGCCCTGCGCCGCGCCGTCAAGCAGCGCAAGGACTCGATCGAGCAGTACACGAAGGGCGGACGGCAGGATCTGGTCGACGCCGAGACCGAGGAGCTCGCGATCCTGGAGGGCTACCTTCCGAAGGGAATGACCGACGACGAGGTCGAGGCGGCGCTCAAGGCGGTCATCGCCGAGAAGGGCCTCTCGTCCTCGCGCGACGTCGGTCTCGCGATGAAGGAGCTGATGGCGCGCCACAAGGGGAGCGTCGACG
Source organism: Thermoanaerobaculia bacterium (assembly GCA_036271035.1). Lineage (GTDB taxonomy): Bacteria > Acidobacteriota > Thermoanaerobaculia > UBA5066 > Gp7-AA6 > DAHUXD01. The sequence continues at coordinate 56,016 of DATBBK010000217.1, forward strand.
GAAAGAAGGCGCAGGAGATCGCCCGGCGTCTGCTGCCGTGAGATCCGCCGACTCCGCGCCTCCCGATCCGGCGGCTCCGAGCGGCAGCCGGACCGGCCGGGACGAGATCGAGATCAAGCTGCCCGCCGCGGATCTCGCGGCCGTCCGTGCACGGTTGCGCGACGGCGGCGCGACGCCGAAGTCGCCGGAGCATGCCGAGGTCGACGACCTCTATGACGACCGCGAGCGGCGACTCTCCGCGAGCGGCCGCGCGCTCCGTCTCCGCCGCGCCGGTGGCCGCGCGATCCTGACCTACAAGGGTCCCGCGCGCTTCCAGGCCGGAGCGAAGATCCGCGAGGAGCGAGAGGTCGGCGTCGACGACCCGGAGGAGGCGGCGGCGATCCTCGAGCGCCTCGGATTCGAGCGGCGCTTCCGCTACGAGAAACGCCGCGAGGAGTGGACCTGGGAGGACTGCGTGATCGCGCTCGACGCGACTCCGATCGGGACGTTCGTCGAGATCGAGGGCGACCCGGCGGCGATCCGGCACCTGGTGACTCGGCTCGGCCTCGACGCCGCCGAGGCGATCCCGTACTCGTACGCCGAGCTCTACGTGCGCCGCCGCAAGGAGCAGCCGTCGCTTCCTCCGGACATGGTCTGGGAGACGGAGAAGGCGTGAATTACTTGTCATCCCGAGCGGAGCGAGGGACCCCTTTCAGGGTCCCGTTTCGGCGCCGAAAAGAATTCCTCTCCACTTCGCTCCTCGGGATGAGGAAGGTCCTTACGGCGCCCCGCGGGTGCGAATGGGAGATGAGCCCGACGGCATGGCTTGCTCGTCATCTCCAATCCAGCCGATGAATGCCGTCCAGCGGGCGGGGGCAAGCCCAGCCCCGACGACGGTCTACTCCTCGGCACGATGAGGGCGATCCTTCTCTGCGCCGGGCGCGGCGTGCGGTTTCGTCCCGTGACCGAGCGCATCCCGAAGCCGCTCGTTCCCTTCCTCAACGTGCCGCTCGCGTCGGCGCACCTGCGCCGGCTTCATGAGGCCGGCGTCGGCGAGGTAGCCGTTAATCTTCATCACCTCCCCGATGAGATCGAGGGCCACCTGCGCGAGCCGGCTCCGGGCCTGCCACAGCTCGCGTTTTTCCGCGAGCCGCAGATCCTCGGTACCGCCGGCGCTCTGCGCAATGCGGCGGAGTTTCTCGCGACGGACGACTTCCTGGTGGTCAACTCCGATGCCGCACTCGCCGCCGACTACGCCGGCCTCGTCGCCGCGCACCGCGCCTCCGGCCGCCCCGCGACGCTTCTCGTCGTCCAGAACCGGGAGCCGGAGCGCTACACGCCGCTTCAGTCCAAAGGGGACCGCATCACGGCCTTCGGCGTCCGTGGACCAGATCCTCTCCTCTACACCGGCATCTGCGTTCTCGGCCCCGGGCTTTTGGAGCGGATCCCCGCCGGCGAGAGGGCGCTCGTCGCCGATCTCTGGCAGCCGCTTCTCGACTCCGGAGAAGAGATCGGCTTCGTGAGACACGACGGCCCGTTCGCCGATCTCGGCCGCGCGGGCGATTTCCTCCGCGCTTCGCTCGAAGCGCTCGCGCGCGGCGGAACGTTCCCCGCCGGCGCCGGCGCGTTCGACCGGATGCGGCGCGTCCTCCACACGGCCGATCTGCCCGCGAACGTCGAGACGGCCGCCGCGGTCATCGGCGACGCCCGGGTCGGAAGCGGCGCCTCCGTCGTTCGGTCCGCCGTTTGGAGCGGGTGCCGCGTCGGGGACGGCGCCCGGCTCGACGGCTGCCTCCTCGCGCGCGGGCGCGTTCCCGCCGGGGCGCACTATCGCGAATCCCTTCTCTGGGCGGACTCGCCGGGCGGCGACGTCGCCGTCCTTCCCCTCGATGATGACTCGCGGAGGGCTCATGGATTCCAGCCTCTCTCCCCGCGCCGGTAAAAGAGGATCCGGACCTTCGCCGTCCTTCCGTACACGCGCACGACACCCATGCGGTCGTGGCCGTCCCAGAGATAGACGGATCCGGGCGTGCTCTCCCCGAGCGGGCTGAACGAACAGATGTCGGAGCTGTTGAACCGGATCGGATCGTCGATTCGGTCGAGGTAGCCCGACCCGGACGGATCGGGGACGCGGACGCCGGTCATGATCGCCGGCAGGACGTCGTTGCGCGACCAGGGAATCGAGACTCCGAGATATCGGTCGACGCCGCTGTCGATCTCGGCCGTCCTGACGCCGTTGCCGTTGCGGTCCGCGTAGAGCGCCCACTCGTAACGGTCGCCGTTGCGCCGGAACTTCAGGCCGACGTTGCGGTTCTGCGAGATGGCGTAGCTGCGCGCCATGAAGAACGCGACGGTCGTCTCGTGCGCGGCCGATCGGATGGCGACGGACTGGCGGAGGTCGAGGACGCTCGGCGTCGCGAGCAGCAGGACGAAGTTCGCGAGGATCACGCCGACGAGCAGATCGAGAGCGGTGAAGCCGGCGTCGCGGCGGTCCGGGCGATGGAAAAGGGGCCCGGGGCCCATCGGGCCCCGGGCGGGCGAAGCGGTCACCGTCCCTTGCCCGCGGAGACGGCGTTGGAGGGCTTCTCGCTCGCCGCCGAGGGAGAGGAACGGCGAGAAGAAGTGGAGAGGCGAACCTTGGCGTGGATCGTCGTGGGACCGTTGACGGCGAGATACGGCTTGAGGCTCGCGTAGAGCTTCTCCCCGATCCCCTTCACCTCCATGAGCTCCTCGGTGCGGGTGAAGGGCTTCTCCTTGCGGCGCTCGACGATGCGATCGGCGACCTTCGCGCCGACGCGCGGAAGATACGCGAGCTCCGCGGCCGTCGCGGTGTTGATGTTGACCTTCTTGCCGGACTCCTTCTCGGCGTCCTCGGCGAACGCGAGCGCCGAGAGACCCGTGCAGAGGAGCAGGGCCAGGCAGGCGACACGGATTCGGGATGCGGTCATGTGCGTCTCCATTTCGAGTCGTTGCGATGTCTCGATGTCGTAGCGATGACGTGAGCGAGATTCGGGAAAGAGTTCTTCGTTGCATTCGTGTGTCCTCATCGGCTTCCTGACGATCAGGCGTTCTCCATCGGCACCTCCTTTCGAAGGAGGCGTGGATCGCGAGCGGCGTGCCGGGACGCGGCGTGGTGATGAAGTGGCCGAGCGGGAAGCACTTAGCGCCGTCGCCGCGCGTCCGGCTCGAGTCGCGGACCGTCAAGAAATTCGACGCCCGCGCCGGCCGCCGCGGTGTTTCGCGCGCGAGGTGCGCCGCGCCGGCGCCGTCAACGCAACTTGTCGGGTGTCCGTTTTCTTGTCGGTGTGCCGTGTAGACTCCGCCGGATGCCGCCGGCGGCGCACCTCGAAATCATCCTCGGCGTCTCGGGCGGATCGGGCACCGTGCTCGCGCGGCGCTTCTCGGAGATCGCGCTCTCATCCGGCGGGCTGTCGCGGCTTCATCTCGTCGTCTCCGACGCGGCGCTCCGCGTCGCGCGGACCGAGCTCGACGCCGCGATCGACTCCCCCGCCGCCTTCCTATCGGCGCTCCGGGTGCCCCGCGCCGCTGCCCGGCGAGTCGTGCTGCACGAGAACGCCGACGTCGGCGCGCCGATCGCATCCGGCTCCTATCCGGCGGCCGGCATGGCGGTCGTGCCGTGCAGCGGCGGCACGCTCGGCTCGATCGCGCACGGAATCGCGCGCGATCTGCTCCAGCGCGCGGCCGACGTCTGCCTGAAGGAGCGGCGCCCACTCGTCCTCGCGCTGCGCGAGTCGCCGTACTCCCTCGTGCACATCGAGAACATGCGCCTCGCGACGCTCGCGGGCGCGGTCGTCGCGCCGCCCCTGCCGGCGTTCTACATCGACGATCCGACGCCCGAACGATTCCTGGACGCGTGGTGCGTCCGCACCGCGCGGCGGCTCGGCCTCGCCCCGGCCGGCGACGCCTTCGTATGGGGCGGAGGCGCGCCGCGCGCCGGCTCCGCGCGAACCACCCGGCGACGCCGGTGAGCGCGCCCGCGGGCGTCCTCCGGCCGCTGCGGACGACGCTCGAGATGATCAAGTTCTCGCACACGCTGTTCGCGCTGCCGTTTGCGCTGCTCGCGGCGTTCCTCGCGGCGGACGGCTGGCCGCGCGCCGCGACGCTCCTGAAGATCCTGCTCGCGATGGTCGGCGCGCGCAGCGCCGCGATGGCGCACAACCGGCTCGCCGACCGCCGGCTCGACGCCGCGAACCCGCGCACCGCCTCGCGCGCGCTGCCGGCCGGCGCGCTCTCCGTCGGATTCGTGCGCGTCTTTTTGGCCGGCTCCGTCGTCCTGTTCCTCGCCGCCGCCGCGAGCCTCAACCGGCTGACGCTCCTGCTCTCGCCCGTCGCGCTCGCGCTGCTGCTCACGTACTCCTACACGAAGCGCTTCACCTCGCTGTCGCACCTCGTGCTCGGGCTCTGCCTCGGGATCGCTCCGGTCGGCGCGTGGATCGCGGTCCGCGGCTCGATCGACTGGCTCCCCGTGCTGCTCGGCCTCGCCGTTCTGTTCTGGACGGCCGGTTTCGACGTCATCTACGCGCTGCAGGACGAGTCGCACGACCGCGCCGCCGGTCTGCGCTCCATTCCCGCGCGGTTCGGCGCGCGGAACGCGCTGTGGATCTCCGCCGGGTTCCACGCGGCGATGGTCATCCTGCTCCTCGCGGTCTGGCGGCTCTCGGGCGGCGGGGCGATCTTCCTGGCGGGCATCGCCGCGACCGTCGCGGCGCTCGTCTACCAGCACGCGATCGTCCGGCCGGGCCACCTCTCGCGCGTGGATTCCGCGTTCTTCACGGCGAACGGGTTCGTGTCGGTGACGCTGGCGGTATGCGGGATCGCGCAGGTTCTGACGAGAGCCTGAACGAGGGGATATCGCGTCATCCTGAGGAGCGTAGAGGTCCTGAGGCGCGAAGCGACGAAGGAAGAATCCCAGGCCTCCCAGCCGCTCGCTCGTCGAGCCGGGGATCCTTCGCTGCGCTCAGGATGACGCCGATTGCGTCAAGCCTTAGAATCCCGCACCGATGATCAAATCCGAAGGCGACGTGAAGCTGAGGCACGTCGCCGTGGACGGCCCGATCGGCGTCGGCAAGACGTCGCTCGTCGAGCTCCTGGCCCGGCACTTCCACGGCACGAAGATTCTCGAGGATGTCGACAATCCGTTCCTGTCCGATTTCTACAAGAAGAAGAAGGGGTCGGCGTTCCAGACGCAGCTCTTCTTCGTGCTCTCGCGCTATCAGCAGCAGCAGGAGATCGCGCAGATCGACCTCTTCACGAATCTCGTCGTCGCCGACTACCACTTCCCGAAGGACAAGATCTTCGCGTGCATCAACCTCGACGACGCGGAGCTCCTGATCTACGACAAGCTCTACACGCTCCTGTCGGAGTCCGTGCGAAAGCCCGACCTCGTGATCTACCTGCAGGGCTCGCTCGAGACGTGCCTGAAGCGGATCAAGAAGAAGACGCGGACGCTGGAGAAGGCCGTGACGCCGGAGTACCTGGCTCAGCTCATCGAGGCCTACAACTATTACTTCTACCACTACGAGGAGACGCCGCTCCTCGTCGTGGACACCAACGAGATCGACTTCGTCCACCGCAGCGCCGACTTCGACGATCTGGTCGCGCAGATCCAGAAGGCGAAGAAGGGCGTGCAGTACTACGTGAAGGCGGGGGCGGAGACCAGGTAGGCGCTGGAAGCGCGACCGGCGGCCCTCGAATACGCGCGTCATCCTGAGCGAAGCGAAGGATCCGCGACTCGAATCGGCATCCTCGGCTGGACGATCCGGGGATCCTTCGGCGCTTCGCGCCTCAGGATGACGCGCAAGTGAGCGGGCCGCCTCCCACGCTATAATTCGCCCCTCGCCCTTTTCGGCGGCGATCCCCTGAGAGTTGGGGACGTCGACCGAGAGGCAAGGAGCGAACGATGTCCGACCTGCCGCAGGGGGAGCCCCTCTCGATCCCCTCGATCGTGGCCGCCAAGGGCCGCGAGAAGCTCTCGATGCTCACCGTCTACGACGCGCCCTCGGCGCGCCTGCTCGACGAGGCCGGCGTCGAGATCCTCCTCGTCGGCGACTCGGTCGAGATGACCGTCTACGGCGAGCCCAACACGCTTTCCGCGACGATGGACCAGATGGTGCGCCACTCTCGCGCGGTCGCGCGGGCGACGAAGCGCGCTGTCGTCGTCGGCGACATGCCGTTCCTCTCCTACCAGACCGATCCCGCGCGCGCGGTCGAGAACGCCGGCCGTTTCCTCGCCGAGGCGGGCTGCGCCGCGGTGAAGGTCGAGGGCGGACGCCGCATCCTGCCTGCGGTGCAGGCGATCCTCGCCGCGGACATCCCGGTCATGGGTCACCTCGGGCTGACGCCGCAGTCCCTCCGCAAGCTCGGCGGTTTCAAGGTCCAGGGGCGCGAGGAGGACTCCGCGCGCGAGATCCGCGAGGACGCGCAGGCGCTCGCCGAGGCGGGTTGCTTCGCCGTCGTGCTCGAGTGCGTGCCGGAGACGCTCGCCGCGACGATCACCGCAGAGCTGCCGATCCCCACGCTCGGGATCGGAGCGGGGCCGCACTGCGACGGGCAGGTGCTCGTCTTCCACGACGTGATGGGGCTCGCCGGAGATTTCCGTCCCAAGTTCGTGCGGCGTTACGCGGACCTCTCCGCGGTCATCCGCGACGCAGCCGACGCGTTCGTGAAGGACGTCAAGTCGGGCGGCTTCCCGTCGAAGGAGGAGTCGTTCACCGGCGCGCGGCCGACACTGAGACGGGTGAACTGACTTCTGCGCGCGAAGCGCATTGTCATCCCGAGGAGCGCAGCGACGAGGGATCACGGACTCGTCGCGCCACGGATGCCGTCGGCTCGAAGCCTGCCCGTGGCGGGATCCCTCGCTAACGCTCGGGATGACGGCGAAACAGCTCCGGAGCCCAAAGTGACCAGGCATCCAGACGGTGCGAGCCGTCCAAAAATAGAATCAGGCCCATGATCACCGTCCGCACCGTGGAATCCCTGCGTCGCGCCGTCGGGGAGGCGCGCGGCGGCGGGCGGCTCGTCGCGCTCGTGCCGACGATGGGCGCTCTGCACGCGGGTCACCTCTCGCTGATCCGACTCGCGCGTCAGCACGCGCCGTTCGTCGTCGCCTCCGTCTTCGTCAACCCGCTCCAGTTCGCGCCCAACGAGGACTTCGCGCGCTACCCGCGCCGCGTCGACGAGGATTCGCGCGCGCTCGAGCACGAGCGCACGGACGTGCTCTACGCGCCCGATCCGGCGTCCTTCTACCCCGAGGACTTCTCGACGCGCGTCGAGATCGCGCGCGTCTCGGAGGGCGGCGAGGGCGCAAAGCGGCCCGGGCACTTCCAGGGCGTCGCGACCGTCGTCACGAAGCTGTTCCTGCAGACGCTGCCCGACGTCGCCGTCTTCGGCCGCAAGGACCTGCAGCAGGTCGCCGTCGTGCGGCGGCTCATCCGCGACCTCGACTTCCCGATCCGCCTCGTCGTCGGAGAGACCGTGCGCGAGCCGGACGGACTCGCGATGTCGTCGCGGAACGCGTACCTCTCGCCCGACGAGCGCCGGCGCGCGACCGATCTCTCCCGCACGCTGCTCGCGGCGCGCGGACGCGCCCTCCACGGCGAGACCGACCCGCGGCTGATCGAGGTCGACGCGCTCCGGCAGCTCGAGGCCGCGGGCCTGGCGGTGGACTACGTCGAGGCGGTCGACTCGGAGACGATGGCGCGTGCGGAGCGGATCGCTCCCGGAGTCGCTCTCGCCGCCGCCGTGCGGCTCGGGAAGACCCGGCTGCTCGACAACGTTTTCCTCCTGGATCCCCTCGCGGCGTCCCGCCCCAGGCCGGACGGGGAGGGCGAGTGGGATACGCTGCGGCACCGCTGAGCCGCCGCGCCGCCTTTCTGTCATCCCTAGGAGCAGAGCGACGAGCGATCCCTTTCGATGGCGAGCTCTGGATCCGAAAGGGATCCCTCGCTTCGCTCGGGGTGGGGCCCGGAAGCGATATAACCAACTGATCATGGAGACCACCACTCTCGACACACCCGCCGCCGGAACGTCGACGGCCGACCAGCCGTTCGTCTTCGGCGGCCGGACGTTCACGTCCCGGCTGATCGTCGGCACCGGCAAATACGCCACGTTCCCGCTCATGAAGCAGGCGCTGGAGGAGTCCGCCGCCGAGATCGTGACGGTCGCCGTGCGCCGCGTGAACCTGACCGACAAGAGCAAGGAGTCGCTGCTCGACTACATCCCGAAGGGCATGACGCTGCTCCCCAACACGGCCGGCTGCTACAACGCGGAGGATGCCGTGCGCGCGGCGCGCCTCGGGCGCGAGGTCGGGCTCTCCGAGTGGGTGAAGCTCGAGGTTCTCGGCGACCAGGAGACGCTCTGGCCCGACAACGAGGAGCTGCTCGCCGCCACGAAGACGCTCGTCGCGGAGGGATTCGTCGTGTTTCCGTATACGTCGGACGATCCGATCGTCTGCAAGCGTCTCGAGGACGCGGGCGCGGCCGCGGTCATGCCGCTCGGTGCGCCGATCGGCTCCGGGCTGGGAATCCAGAACGCGAACAGCCTCTCGATCATCATGGAACGCGCGTCGGTGCCCGTCATCGTCGACGCCGGAGTCGGCACCGCGTCGGACGCGTGTGTCGCGATGGAGCTCGGCGCGGCAGGCGTGTTGATGAACACGGGCATCGCCGGCGCGAAGGATCCGGTTCGCATGGCGCGCGCGATGCGCGACGCTGTGCGCGCGGGACGCGATGCGTATCTCGCGGGACGCATCGCGAAGAGGCGCTACGCGACCGCGTCGTCGCCGGTGACGGGCGTCATCGGGACATAGCTCGGCTCGGCTCGGCTCCACAAGGCGCAAACCGAAACGCGCGCGCCGTCGACACATTAGCGATTGCTAATATCTTGTACGACCGCGCATCCGCCCGACGCACAACCGGATCGACGTCGTCTCGCTTGCGCCCGCCTCGCGTCTCCGGCCTCCCCGGTGGCCGATCGCCGCGACCGGTGTAAGTACCTGCCGGCAAAGGGGTATTTCGCGCAGGCGGCGTGACAGATCTGGTGGGCTTTGCAAAGTCTGCCAAATAGCCCTTGCACGCCGTGGAAATTGCGTGCTACGTTCCGCCAGCTTTAAGAAACGCCCCGCACACCCCAATCGACTCATTTATGTTTTTCCATCCCCCATCCGTACGTCCTCGCGGGGAGGCGTCCGTCGTAAATTCGAAAGGGGGGCGGTCCTAGAGAAAGCTTGCGTGCGGCGCAGGGGCGCCGTCTCACCTCGAATACTCAAGAAAGAGATTCAACGTTTTATCGCCACGGCGGATTGCCCGCCGCGGCCCAGGGGATTAAACCCAGGAGATCTGTTACTTCCATGATGCAGCAATACACGGACAAGAACCTCACGTGCGTCGATTGCGGTGGCACGTTTCTGTTTTCGGCCGACGATCAGGAGTTTTACGCCCGCAAGGGCTTCACGAACGAGCCCAAGCGCTGCAAGGTCTGCCGCGACAAGCGCAAGGCCGCGTCGGGCGAGGGACGGGAGCGCACGTTCTACGACGTGACCTGCGACGGCTGCGGCAAGCAGACGCAGGTTCCCTTCAACCCCACCAACGGCAAGCCGGTCTACTGCCGCGAGTGCTACTCCGCTCGCCGGTCCCAGCAGGCCTACTGAGCCGCTTTTTCACGGTCACCAAGCCCCGGCATTTGCCGGGGCTTTTTTTGTTATCTTGAATCGGAGCCCGACTTTGGCCGTCAAGTCTTCCCCCTCGGAGATCGCCCGCCCGGCGACCGCCGTTTCCGGCGCGATCGGCGGAACTCCACTCGTCCAGCTGCCGCGCTTCGCGCGCGGCGCCGCGCGCCTTTTCGCCAAGCTCGAGTGCTTCAACCCGGGCGGCAGCGTCAAGGATCGGATCGCGCGCGGGATGATCGACGACGCGGAAGAGCGCGGGCTGCTCCAGCCCGGCGGCACGATCGTCGAGGCGACTTCGGGGAACACGGGCGTCGCGCTCGCCGTCATCGCGGCCGCGCGCGGGTATCGATGCATCGTCGTGATGCCCGAGGGCTACGGCGCGGTCAAGGCGAAGCTGATGGCCGCCGCCGGCGCCGAGGTCGTGCGGACGCCGGCGGAGGGGATGATGGCCGGCGCGGTCTCCCGCGCCACGGAGATCGCCGCCTCCACCCCCGGCTCCTTCCTCCCCGACCAGTTCCACAATCCCGTCAACCCGCGAACCCACTTCGAGACCACCGGACCCGAGATCGCCGAGCAGATCGGCGGCCGCATCGACGCGTGGGTCGCGGGAGTCGGCACCACGGGGACGTTCGTGGGCGTTGCGCGCTACCTCTCGACGATCCACCCGGGCATCCTGCGCGTCGCGGTCGAGCCGGAGGGGTCGATCCTGGGCGGCGGCCCCGCCGGACACCACGACGTCGAGGGCATCGGGCTGTCGCAGATCTGGCCGATCCTCGATCGGAGCCTGATCGACGAGATCGTCACGGTCCCGGACGCCGACGCGTTCGAGACGTGCCGCACTCTCGCGCGCGACGAGGGCCTCTTCGCGGGCGGCTCGTCGGGCGCGGCGGCCTTCGCCGCGCTGCAGATCGCGCGGCGGCTCGGACCGGGCAAGACCGTGGTCACGCTGTTCCCGGACGGCTCGGAGCGGTATCCGGACCAGGGCATCTTCGCGAAGTAGCGGCCCTTACCGCCGCCCGCTGCGACCTCCGCGGGCGGGGGCAAGCCCGGCCCCCTACGGCCTCCAGGCGCGCGCGATAGTCTTCACCGCTTAGGAGTTTCACGATGGCGACCGAAGTCGAGACCAAGCCTCAGGACACGAAGACGGACGGCGGCAAGAAGGCGCCCGGCTTCTCCACGCTCTGCATCCACGCCGGCAACGCGCCCGACCCGGCGACGGGCTCGGTGACGTTCCCGATCTACCAGACCTCGACCTACGTCCAGGAAGGGCTCGGGAAGCACAAGGGCTTCGAATACGCACGCACGCAGAACCCGACGCGCATGCGGCTCGAGGAGAACCTCGCGGCGCTCGAGCACGGCGCCGGCGCGCGCGCCTTCGCGTCGGGAATGGCGGCGATCACGGCCATCTCGACGTTTTTGAAGCAGGGCGACCACGTCGTCTGCTCGAACATGACCTACGGCGGCACGTACCGCTACTTCACGAAGATCCTCGCGAAGTTCGGCGTCGCGTTCGACTTCGTCGACACCGCCGACTTCGAGGCGGTCCGCCGCGCGATCCGGCCCGAGACTCGGATGCTCCATCTCGAGTCGCCGACGAATCCGACCATGCGCCTCGCGGACATCGCGAAGCTTTCCGAGCTCGGCCACCGCGTCGGCGCGATCGTCGTCGTCGACAACACCTTCGCGTCGCCGTACCTGCAGCAGCCGCTCGCGCTCGGCGCGGACATCGTCATGCACTCGACGACGAAGTTCCTCGGCGGTCACTCCGACTCCATCGGCGGCGCGGCGATCGCGAAGTCGAATGAGCACCTCGAGTGGCTCGGCTTCGTGCAGAACAGCTCCGGCGCGATCCTCTCGCCGATGGACTCGTGGCTCGTGCTTCGCGGCATCAAGACGCTCGTCGTCCGGATGGAGCGGCACGAGCAGAACGGCCGCGCGGTTGCCGAGCACCTCGCGCGTCATCCGAAGGTGCGCACCGTGCACTACCCCGGCCTGCCGTCCCACCCGCAGCACGCGCTCGCGAAGACACAGATGCGCGGCTTCGGCGCGATGATGTCGTTCGAGCTGGGCTCCTTCGAGAACGCCGGCCGCTTCCTCGAGCGGCTCAAGGTCTGCTCGCTCGGCGAGAGCCTCGGCGGCGTCGAGACGCTCATCTCGCATCCGGCGTCGATGACGCACGGCTCGATCCCGGAGGCCGAGCGAAACCGCCTCGGCGTGACGCCGGGGCTGGTGCGCATCTCGGTCGGCATCGAGGACGTCGAGGACATCATCGGGGATTTGGATCAGGCGCTGGAGGGGATGTAGGCGGAATCGCCTGGAGTCGGGGCTCGATCACCGGTGGAGGAGGACGAGCCCGCGAGTCCCGCGGCGACTAAGTCGCTTATGGAGCGCGACACCCCGCAAGTCAGGCCTGCGCGCGATGGGGTCAGCCCTCAATTTTTCGGAGCTCAGAACGAGTGCGACTTCAGTTCCTTCGCGTCGTCGCTCCGAAAAACAAAGGACTGACCCCGAGCACGGCATCCGGTG
>DATBBK010000218.1:0-10810 GCA_036271035.1 Thermoanaerobaculia bacterium
GAGATCGACGCAGCGATGAACGACAACCTCTGCCGCTGCGGAACGTATCTCCGGATTCGCGCCGCGATTCGGCGCGCCTCCGAGAAGGAGGGCAGGCACTACTGAACGCGCGCCGTAGAGCCGCAGGCGCGAGCCGGACCAAAAACATTAGCCATCGCTAATATGTCCCGTCGTGCCTTCGACCGTGGCAGACTGGGCGCCGCATGGACAGCGCAACGAGCACGGAGCGGCCGAACGCGCCGCGGCGCCGCCGGGGGCTGAAGGCTCTCGAGGTCGTCCTCCTCGCGGCCGGCGCCGCGTGCCTCGCGTACGTCGCCGCCGTGCGGCTGACCGGCTACTTCGGCTCGAAGAGCGAGATCGCGCGCTTCCACCGCGAGGCACCCGCTCCACCGGCCGCGCCCGCGCTGCCTCCGCTGCCCGTCCCGGCGGCGCCCGGCCTGCCGAGCGCGCCGTCGGCGCCCGCCGAGAGCGCGCCGGCCGAGAGCGCGCCGCCGTTGTCGATGCCGACGATCACCGACTTCAAGCTCTGGTCTCCCGAACGGATCCGCGAGTACCGGGCGAGCATGGCCGAACGGAGCGACGGCCCGCTCGCGCTTTTGCGCATTCCGAATCTCGACATCGAGGCGGCCGTCCTGCCCGACTCGAGCGACTGGGCCCTCAACCGCGGCGTGGGCTGGATCGAGGGCACGGCACTCCCCGGCCAGGCGGGCAACGTCGGGATCGCCGGCCACCGGGACGGGTTCTTCCGCGGGCTGAAGGACGTCGCGCAGGGCGACGCGATCCAGCTCGAGCTGCCCGGCCGCGTCGAGCAGTACCGCGTCGCTTCCGTCACGATCGTCAAGCCGGAGGATGTGTCGGTCCTCGATCCGACCCCCGAGCCGTCGATCACGCTGGTTACCTGCTATCCCTTCTACTTCGTCGGATCGGCGCCGGAGCGATTCATCGTCAAGGCGACTCGGGTGGCGGCCGCGAACTGAGCGGAGCGAGCGCCCGATGAGTCGGGCCGGCACGGCGAGATTTCTCTTCCGCGCGCTCCGCGCGCGATTCCGCGATCAGCGCGACGAGATCCGCGCGCTGCGCGAGAGCCTCCGCGCCGGAGACCTCGCCGTCGACGTCGGCGCGAACAAGGGCGCCTACACGTGGTGGATGCGCCGCGCGGTCGGCCGGCGCGGGCGCGTCGTCGCGTTCGAGCCGCAGCCCGAGCTGGCGGCCTATCTCCGCGACATGAGCGCCGCGATGGGATGGGACAACGTCGCCGTCCGCGAGGCCGCGGCGTCGGATCTGGCCGGGCGCGCGACGCTCCGGGTGCCGGGGGAGGGCCCTTCGCCGGGAGCCTCGCTCGAGGCCGCCGCCGTCGCCGCCGCGGGCCGCGAGATCCCGTGCGCGACCGAGCGCCTCGACGACGCCCTCGCGGGCGCCGGACGAGCCGCTCTGATCAAGGTGGACGTCGAGGGCCACGAGCTCGCCGTGTTCCGCGGCGCCGCGGGGATCCTCGCGAGGGATCGCCCGGTCCTCCTCTTCGAGTGCGAGGCGCGGCACCTCGGGGACCGCGCGCCGTCGGACGTCTTCGACTTCCTCGCCGCGCTCGGATACTCCGGCTCGTTCTTCGGGCCGGGCGGCCCGCGGCCGCTCGCCGAGTTCCACGCCGCTCTTCACCAGCGGCGCGGACCGGGGCGGTTCTGGAAGGCGCCGGGTTACGTCAACAACTTCCTCTTCCGCGCAACCTGAGGCGGCGCGTCCGTGTTTCAGACGGACGAGGGGGTGCGGGAGTGAGAGCGAAACGAGCGGAGGATCCGATTCGATGGGCGGCGGCGCCGAGCGAGCTCGGCTGGGTCCTGGCGGCGCGCGATGGACGCGGCGTGCGCGCGATCCTGCTCGGCGACTCGCGTCGGGACGTCGAGCGCGAGATCCGGGAGCGGTTCCCGAACGCGCGCGCGGCGGATTCGGACGCGGCGCTCTCGCGCCTGGCCGCCGACGCGGCCCGACTGGTGGAGCAGCCGAGGCGCGCGGGCCATTTCGAGGCCGCTCTCGAGCCGCTCGGCACGCCCCTCCAGCGGCGCGTCTGGCGCGCGCTGCGCGAGATCCCGGCGGGCGAGACGACGACCTACGCCGCGCTCGCGGCGAGGCTCGGACTCGGGCGCGCGGCGGCGCGGGCGGTCGGAGCGGCGTGCGGCGCGAATCCGATCGCCGTCGCGATCCCGTGCCACCGCGTCGTGCGGGCCGACGGGTCGCTCGCGGGCTACCGCTGGGGAATCGAGCGCAAGCGCGAGCTCCTGCGGCGGGAGCGCCAGGACTGGGCGGCCCGCGAGCCCGGGCGCGCGGCATGAAGGCGGCCCTGCGGCGCGCGCCCGCGGAGCGCGAGGCGGTCGACGCGCTCGACTGGCCGCGCATCGAGGAGGAGCTCGACGGATCCGGCTGCGCCGTCGTCGGGTCGCTCCTCTCCGAGAACGAATGCCGCACGATCGCCGCGCTCTACGGCGAGGACGCGCGCTTCCGCAGCCGCGTCGTGATGAGCCGCCACGGGTTCGGGCGCGGCGAGTACAAGTACTTCGCGCGGCCGCTTCCCGCGCTCGTGCAGACGCTCCGCGAGGCGCTCTACCCGCCCCTCGCGCCGGTCGCGAATCGCTGGAGCGAGGCGCTCCGCGAGGTGGCGCGCTTCCCGGCCACGCACGGCGAGTTCCTCGAGAGGTGCCGCGCGGCGGGGCAGACCCGTCCCACGCCGCTGCTGCTCCGCTACGGGCCCGGCGACTACAACTGCCTGCACCAGGATCTCTACGGGGAGAACGTGTTCCCGCTGCAGGTGGCGATCCTCCTGTCGGAGCCCGGCGTGGACTTCACGGGAGGCGAGCTGGTGCTGACGGAGCAGCGGCCGCGGATGCAGTCGCGCGTCGAGGTGCCGCACCTGCGGCGCGGCGACGGAGTGGCGTTCGCCGTGAACGTGCGGCCGGTGCGCGGCGCGCGCGGCAGCTATCGGGTGCGGATGCGGCACGGCGTCGGCCGCATCCGCTCCGGCGAGCGCTTCACGCTCGGGATCATCTTTCACGACGCGCAGTAGCGGCCGCGCGCCGCCGCCCTACTTCAGAAGCTCGTCGATCGCGGCCGCGAGCCGCTCCTCGGTCATCCGGTAGGGCAGGTACTGCCGCACGATCCCCTTGCGATCCACGAACGCGAAGGTCGGCGTGGCGGAGACGCCGTAGCGGCGCATCGCCTCGTCGCTGATCGGAACCGCGACGGCGGCCGGCATCCCGTAGGTCTCCTTCCACGTCTTCTCGATCTCCGCCTTTCCCGCCGCGCGGTCCTCGCCGTAGACGCGAGTCGGCGCGACGAAGGCGACGCGGCCGGCGTAGCGCTCGACGATCCGCTTCACCGCCGGCGCCTCCGCGCGGCAGTCGCCGCACGACTCCCACCAGAAGAACATCACGACCGGCCTCCCGCGCAGCGCCTCGAGCGATACGAACGGCGCTCCGGTCGACTCCTCGACTCTGAATTCCGGCGCCGCGGATCCGACCAGCACGAGCTGGTTGCGGCGCTTCTGGATGCGCGCGCGCAGGTTGTACGGCGCCTTCTCGAGCGAGCGGGCGCTCTCGTCGAGGACCCGGATCGCCTCGGCCTTTCTCCCGGCGGCGGCGAGCGCCTGTGCGTCCACCTCGATCGCGGTGCCGAGCGTGTACTGCGCCTCGGAGTTGCCCTCGAAGACCGGCGGCGTGCCGAGCCGCGCCGTCGCGACCGCGCGCGCCTCCTTCGACCAGTGCGTCGCGGCGGGCCAGTCGCCGAGCAGCGCGGCGCCGCGGGCGAGCCACGCGAGGCAGAGGAGGGTCTCCGCGTCGTCCCCCTTCTCCGCGCGGTGAGTCTCGAGGATGGACTCCGCGCTTGGAAGATCGCCGGCGGAGATCTTGAAGCGCAGCATCCGCAGATCCAGCAGCGGGACCGGAGTCGACTCGGGCACGGGGACGGATGCGGCGCCCGGCGTCGTCGCGGCGGGAACGGGTGTCGTGGTCGGAGCAGGCGTCTGCGCCGCCGCGGTGGCGGCGGGCGCGAGCACGAGGACGACGGCCAGGGTGGAAGTCCATCGGCGCATGGCGGCTCCTTACGTCGGTGTTCGAGCGCTCGAACGCGGCTCACTCCGCGCGCATTCCCGCTCGAAATTGAGCAGCGCGAACTGCGCGATGCGCACGTAGACTTCAAGCGGGAGGCGCACCATGAAACGACTCGCCGCCGCCGCCGTCCTGCTCCTCATCGCGATCGCCGCCGATGCGTCCGACACCGCCGCGCGCGCCGTCACCCGTAAGGGATGGTTCGGCGACGAAAACTGCGCGGGCTCGAAGGTCGCGGCCGGCGAGAAGGTCGGCCCCAACGGCCAGGAGTGCACGCGCAAGTGCATCAGCGAGGGCGTGCCCGTCGTCTTCGTCGACGAGCAGGCTCACGCGATGTACCGCGTCGACAATCCGAAGGTCAGCGCCGGAATCGAGAGCGACTACGTCGAGATGGTCGGCACGATCGACGCCGCGGCGAAGACCGTGCACGTGGACTCGGTGCGCGTGCTCGAGAAGTACGTCGCCAAGTGCAGCGTGCCGCCGCCCGACACGAAGAAGTAGCCCGCCGGGCTACTTCGGCGCCGCCTTCAGCCGGTCGAGCTTCTGCCGCGCGCTGTCGCGGATGTTCTGGCGCCGGTCCGCGTCCTCGTTCGGATCCGCGTCGACGAGCGCCAGCGCCTTCTCCGCGGCCGTCCGCGCCTTCTCCTTCTCGCCGGCCGCGAGGAGCGCGTCGCCGAGGCTGTCCCACGCGTTCGCGGACGCGGGCCGCGCGTCGACGTTGAGCTGCAGGATCGCGATCGCGGAGCGCGGATCTCCCGCCTCGACGGCGGCGTAGCCGACCTGGTTCACGAGCCCGGTCTCGAGCAGGGGAGAGGTCGGATTCCTGGCCCGCTCCGCCTTCAGGGACTCCGCGACGCGGGCCGGTCCGCCCGGCTCGTCCATCGTGACGAGCAGGCGGATCGCGGGCGTGTCGGGACGAGGCGTCGCCGACGCGAGAGCCGCGCTGCCCTTGCCGGCGAGCGTCGCCTCGTACCACGCGACGATGTCGCGCGGCAGTTCGGGATGCGCGCGGAACATCACGGTCCCGTGGCCGCCCGACGTGAAGCGGACGAACTGGTTCTTCGGATTGCCGGACGCGGCGTCGAGCCACGCCATTCCCTGCACGGCGCCGTCGTCGTCGTCGGAGGCGGCGAGCAGGAGAGGGAGCGTCTTCGCGCCGTGGAGGTAGGCCCGTCCGTCGCGGTCGGTGAAACCGGAGAGCAGCACGAGCGACTTCACCTCCGGGTGCCGCCGCGCGAGCTGGATCGACTGGTTGACGCCGCAGCTCGCGCCGCCGGCGCCGAGCGCGTCGCCGCGCACGCCGGGCTGCGCGCGCAAGTACGCGAACGCCGTGTCCACGTCGCCGGGCCACTTGCCGCCGATCTCCTGCTGGTCCGCCGCGGTCCACTGCGTGTACGGCTTGCCGCCGCTGTCGCCGTAGCCGCGGTAGTCCAGCGTGAGCACGTGGAAGCCGCGCGAGGCGAGGTCACTCGCGAGCCCGTTCCAGCTCGAGCGGTCCATGTTGCACTGGTGCAGGAGCAGGACGCCGGGACCCGCGGCGTCGCCGGAGGAGTAGTAGCTCGCCGCGAGCTTCGTCCCGTCCGAGGCCTTCAGCGCGACGGGCCTGGCCGGCGCCGGTTCGCCGTTGACGGTTGCGACTCCGGCGAGGAAGAGCGCGATGGCGGGAAGCAGCACACGCTTCATGCGGACCTCCGCCCGTTGCTACGCCTTCGGCGAGGTAAGGTTTGAGCGGGCGTTCGGAGAGTCATTGGGGCGCCTTCAACGCCGAAAGTTCACCGACTCATCGTCCCCTCGCTCGCGAAGGCGGCCGCGACCGGGCCGATCTCTCGGATCACCCTGTCGGAATTATTTCGCGGTGTCGCAGCTCTCGTTGGATTTCGCGCTCTCGCCGGCGCCGTTGAACGCGGTGACGGCGTAGCAGTAGGTCGTGTGGGTGGTGAGCCCTGAGTCGTTGTAGGCCGTCGTGGCGTTGACCGTCGCCGTCGGCGTCGAGGGATAGGAGCCGGTGCTGGTCCTGCGATAGATCCCGTTGCTCGTGACGCCCGAAGTCGATGACTGAGTCCAGTGAAGGTTGATCTTCTTCTTCCCGCTCGCCTTCGCTGACAGGCCGGTGGGCGGGGCCGGCGGCGCGGTCGGGGTCGGGGTCGGGGTCGGGGTCGGCGTCGCGATCGGAGTCGCGGTCGGGGTCGGAGTCGGAGTCGGCGTCGCGATCGGGGTCGAAGTCTGCGTCGGCGTGCGGGTGGGCGTCCTCGTCGGCGTGGGTGTCGGAGTGCTCACGGTCGGATTCGCCGTCGGCGTGGCGGTAGGAATCGTGGACGTGGGGGTCGGCGAGGGCGATATCGGCGTCGCACTCGCGATGGCCGAGTTGGAGCTCTCGCCGCCCGCGTCGGGCCCTCCCGCATAGCTCGCGCTGACCAGGTAGAAATAAGTCGTCCCGTTCGTCAGCCCCGCGTCGACATAGCTCAGTCCCGTCGGGCACCCGATGCCCACGTACGGTCCCCCGCTCGCGATGGCGCGCTTCACGTGATACCCGTTGGCCCCGACCGAGGCCGGCCACGAGAGAGACACCTGCGCGTTACCCGGCGTTGCCGTCAGGCTCGCCGGCGGCGCCAGGTTCACCAGCAGAGTGGTCGAGGCGGTGTGCGTGATCGTTCCGCTGGTGCCCGTGATCGTGAGCGAGAGCGCGAAGGGAACGGTGCTCGTCGTCGTGTTCATGGTGAGCGTCGACGAGCCGGAGCCCGTGATCGACGCCGGGCTGAAGCCCCCGCTCGTCACTCCGGTCGGGAAGCCGGACTCGCTGTCGACGGTCAGTGTGACCGTTCCCGTGAAGCCGCTGACCGGCGCGACCGCGACGGAAAACGTCGTCGACTGACCCGGCGTGACCGTCTTCGACGGCGGGCTCGCGGTGATCGCGAAGTCGGCCGACGGCGGAGTCACGGTGATCGTGCGAGTCTCCGGGCTCGGATCGGAGTTTCCATTCGCGTCGATCACGGTCAGAGAGGCGGTGTAGGTGCCCGGCGCGGCGAAGGTGACGCTCCCGGGCGCCTGCGCGGTCGAGGTCGTCGGCGAGCCCCCGGGAAAGATCCACGAGTACGTCGACGCCGCCGTGCCCGTACTGAAGGAGACCGATCCGCCCGCCGGGATCGTCACGTCGGACGCGGGCGACGCGATCGCGCCCGACGGGGGCGTCGTGGAGTGAGACGAAAGCTGTATGAACGCCGCCTTCGACGGGACGCCCGCGCTGTCGAGGAGGAAGAGCATGTAGTACCCGGGCGGCGCGACGTTGGTGTTCGGAGGGGTCGTGAGACTCAGCGTGCCGCCTCCGGCGCTGCACGCCGGCTGTGGCGCCGGACCGCACAGGCCGATCAGCCGCTGCTCCATGTCGAAGGCGTGTGTGACCGAGCCGGGGCGCGCCAGCACCGCGGAGCCGATCGCCGAAGCGCTCGTATACGTCACCGAGAACGGCGTGTTGTAGCCGAGGACGCCGGAAGCGGGCGTGACGGCGGTGATGCCGGGCCGGTTCGTGGAGATCAGGCGGTCGCTGGCGTCATAGAGGTAGGGAGGGGTGTAGATCTCCATCGCCGCGAGGTAGCGGCCGCGCGAGCCCGGATTGCTCCCGATGCTCATCACTCTCGCGTCCGGGAGAAGAAGCGCCGTGGAGTGATAGAGCCGCGAATAGACGGCCGTGCCGCCCGACGTGAAGGTGCCCGTCGCGGGATGGTAGAGGTCCGCGGTCTTGCCCGGACCGTCGGGGCTCTCGTTGTTCACCGAGCCGCCCAGCGCGAGCACCGTGCCGTCGGGCAGAAGAACCGCGTCCATCTGGATTCGGCCCGTCGACATGTTGGGCCCCGGTGTCCAGCTCGGTGTCGACGCGGAGAGGTCGATGATCTCGGTCGTGCTCGTCGCCGGATTGCCGCCGCCGCCGAACGCCATGATCCTTGGCGTGTAAGCCGGCGCCGTCAGAGGCAGCATGACCGCAGAACCGTAGGAGCGATTGAGGGTCGTCGGAGCACCCGATGTCCACGTCCCCGCGGCCGGATCGAAGGTCCAGCCGTTCGCGTTCGACGTGCCGCTCCCGTGTCCCGTGTAGAACACGCTGCCGTTCGGCAGCAGCATCATTCGCGGATAGAGCGGGGGCACGAAGGGCGCGGTCGTCGGGCTGGACCATCCGGTTCCGTTGCTCCCGATGCCGTAGATCTCTACCGTGTTGTTCGTCCCGCCGCCGAGCTTGAGCCCGGAGAACGCCATGATGCGTCCGTCGCCGAGCGAGATCGCGCTCGCATACCAGCGGCCGTCCACCATGCTCTGGGACTGGACGAATTTTCCGGTCGCCGCGTCGAAGAACGACGCGCGGTTGTCGCCGGTGAACGTGTAGTCGGACGTGCCGCCGACGACGAGCGGCCGTCCGTCCGGCAGCGTGGCCGTGCCGCTGCAGAAAACGTCGTAGGTGAGGTTCTGCACGGCGATGCTGCTCTGCGTGGTGCCCGTCGGGTCCCAGATCGCCGCGCGGTAGCTCTCGGAGCCCTCCGAGTTGTTGTGCGCATCGTTCTCCGATCCGGCCACGATCAGCACCTTCCCCGTGTGCAGGAGCGTCGCGGAGATCGGGTTGATCGGCATCTGGTACGCGAGGGTCGTCCACTGACCGTTGACGTGCGGAATGTTGGTCGCGCAGTTTTGCGCTCTCGCCCAGGAGGGAAGCGCGACGCCGACTCCGAGGGAGAGCAGCGGGATGAGCCAGCGAGGTCGCCTGAGAACGAGCACGTTGGTCGGTGGGGTTGTTGGCGTTGACTTCCAGTGGCACCCTATGCCTGTCCAAAGGGACAGGTCAAGCCGGTGACCTCCTGAACGGCGGATCGCCCATACGGGAATCGAACCCGTGTCGCGCCTGACGGGAGCGAGGAGCCTTCCCTGTCATCCCGAGGAGCGCAGCGACGAGGAACCCCTTTCGACGCTGCCACTTCGCGACGAGCGGGTCGAAGCCGAAAGGGAACCCTCGCTTCAGCTCGGGATGACAACTTGCATGGGGAGTTTTCACCGCGCGGCCCGACAGCCCCGGCCAGCAGGTGAGCCAGGCTGGCCGGGGCGAGCCGCGCCGCGAGGTCAGCCGTGAGGACCGAGTGCCCACTCCGTGATGGTGTGCCACGAGCGATCGAGGTGGGGTCGAACGAGCCAGGCGGCCGACCGCGAGATCGACGACTTCACGACCGTCCCGCGCTCGCGCCCAGAGTGACGAGAAGCTCGTCCAGTTGCTCGAACGTCTCGCTCATCGCATCCGCCGCCCCGGTGCCGGCAGCGTCGAGAGCTTCCTTCGAGGGATAGAGCTCGTGCAGGACCAGCAGCGTCTTGCCACCTTTTTCCTCGAAGGTCACCGTGGTGACGGGCCCACCGTCGCCGCCTTCTTCATTGGTCCAGACGAGGCGCGAGTGCGGTGTCACTTCGACATACCTGCCGAAGAACTCGTCAGTTTTTGAGGCATCGTGGCCGAACACCAAACGGTACCCGCCGCCGGTACGAACATCCATCTCGCAGGAACGCAGGAACATGCCCATCGACTTCGGCACCCACCACTGCTTGAACAGCTCGGGCTTGGTCCACGCCTCGAACACGATGCGCGCCGGAGCGTCGAAAGTTCGCGTGACGACGAGCTCACGCTCGGACTTCCGTTCGACAGTCGTGCGGTTCTTCATCGGTCTGGCCTCACTCTCTCTTCTTGCGTCCATCGACCTTCTCCTTCCGTTTCAATTCCTCGACAACCTTGTCCAACTCGTCGAAACGTGCGTCCCAATGCTGGCGATACCTCTCGATCCAGGCAGTCTCTTCCTCCAATCGGCGCGGGCCGATCTTGCAGGTCCGCACGCGGCCGACCTTCTCCGTGGTGACGAGCCCGGCCTGCTCCAGGACGCCGACGTGCTTCTTCATGCCCGTGAGCGTCATGTGGAACCTCTCGGCGAGGTTCGTGATCGAAGCGTCGGAACGGCCAAGCTGCTCCAGAACGCCGCGTCGGGTGGCGTCCGAGAGCGCGGCGAACGAGGCGTCGAGGCGGGCCCGCGAATACTGAACCATATGGTTCAGTATCTAACACACGGATTGACGGCATGCAAGGGGAGGCCCAAGGCCTTTGATTTGAGTCGCCCGTACGGGAATCGCTGTCATCCCGAGGAGCGCAGCGACGAGGGACCCCTTTCGACGCCGCGACCGTCGCCGCTGAGCCGGTCGAAGCCGAAAGGGATCCCTCGCTTCGCTCGGGATGACAACTTCCAGGGCTGCGTTCCGAGGACGCAGCGCTGCCCCAAATCGACGGAAACGGGTGGTAGCCCATACGGGAATCGAACCCGTATTTCGGCCTTGAGAGGGCCGCGTCCTAACCGTTAGACGAATGGGCCAAACGGGGCCGCGAAAGGTAGCACAGGGGTCCGTCCGGCGGCAAACGCTGGAGCCGAGCCAGTATTAGCCGACCCAGTTTTCGCGCCGAAGGCGTGCCGCGGCGTAAACGCCGCGCAGAATGAGGAGTTCGTCAGACGTATGGGCCGAACGGGGCCGCGAAAGGCAGCACACAGGTCGGCATCCCGGCAAAACTCCCATCCTGTCCGGAATCCTCCCGGGGCCCGGATCGCCGGGAAGATAATCGCGGCGTGCCACCGTCCGATCCGCCCGCCCCGCTGCGCCTGCTGAGCTACCTGGCTCCGAGCATCCCCACGGGTCTCTTCGAGCTCGCG
>DATBBK010000219.1:0-42564 GCA_036271035.1 Thermoanaerobaculia bacterium
AGGTCAGTATGACCGGCGCCACAGAGTCGATCCCGACGGCCCCCTCACAAGACGGCCGCCGGCGACGTCGAGATCTCCTTCTTCCATTCCTCGATCCCCGCCAAAGCCCGGTCCACCATGCGCTGGCGGCGGACCGCCTTGTCGCGCACCGGCGAGTGCGACGTGTCCTCGATCAGGCCGAACGTCACGTTCATCGGCTCGAACTTCTCCTCGGGCGGCCGCTCCGAGCAGTGGCGCGCCAGCGAGCCGATCGCGGTCGTGTACGGAATCGGCGCGGGCTCGCGGCCCTCCAGGACCTGCGAGAGCGTCAGCCCGACTGCGAGGCCCGTCGCGGCGCTCTCCACGTAGCCCTCCACGCCGGTGATCTGCCCCGCGAAGAAGAGGCGCGGCTCGCGGCGCATGCGCCAGAAGCGGTCGAGGTGCGCCGGCGCGCGGATGTACGTGTTGCGGTGGAGCATCCCGTACCGCGCGAAGACCGCGTTCTCGAGGCCCGGGATCGTGCGGAAGACCCGCTGCTGCTCGGGGATCTTGAGCTTCGTCTGAAACCCGACGATGTTGTAGTGCTCGCGCGCGAGATCGTCCTGTCGCAGCTGGACGACCGCCCACGGGTTCTTCCCGGTGCGCGGATCGGCGAGGCCCATAGGCTTCATCGGCCCGTGGCGCAGCGTCTCGCGCCCGCGCTCGGCCATGACCTCGATCGGCAGGCAGCCCTCGAAGTAGACGCCCTTCTCGAAGTCCTTCACCGGCACCGTCTCGCCGGCGAGGAGCGCCGCGATGAACGCCTCGTACTCCTCGCGCGTGAGCGGGCAGTTCCAGTAGTCGTCCCCGTCGCCCTTGCCGTAGCGCGAGAGCGCATACATCTTCGACGTGTCGAGCGACGACGCCTCGACGATCGGCGCCATCGAGTCGTAGAAGTAGAGGTCGGCCGTGCCGAGCAGCGCGCCGATGGCCGCGTCGAGCGCCGGCGACGTGAGCGGCCCGGTCGCGATCACGACGTAGCCGTTCGGAGGGATCTCCCGCGCCTCCTCGCGCGCGACCTCGATCTCCGGACGCGAGGCGATCGCCTCGGTGACGGAGCGCGCGAACACGCCGCGGTCCATGGCGAGCGCGTCTCCCGCCGGCACGGCCGCGGCTCGCGCGCAGCGGATGACGAGAGAGTCGAGCGCCTCCATCTCACGCTTGAGGAGCCCGACCGCGTTGCGCGGGTTGTCGGAGCGGAACGAGTTCGAGCAGACGAGCTCGGCGCAGTCGCCGGTCTGGTGCGCGGAGGTCTTCACGACGGGCCGCATCTCGACGAGGCGCACCCGGTGGCCGCGGCGCGCGAGCTGCCAGGCGCACTCGGAGCCCGCGAGCCCCGCGCCGATGACGGTGACGTCGGACATGGAACCCGCGATTCTAAGGGGTGGACGGCAGGAGCTGCCGACCGGATACCGTCTACCAGCCGCCGCCGCCGCCGCCGCCCGAGCTCCCGCCTCCGCCGCCGCCGCCTCCCCCGCCCGAGGACGACGACGGCGCCGAGACGCCCGACGCGAGCGCCCCGGCCGCGACCGCCCAGGAGCCCGACGCGCCGGCGCCGCCGAACGCGCCGCCACCGCCGGTCCAGCCGCCGCCCGAGGACGACGACGAAGAGGAGGAAGACGACGACCCGCTGCCGAAGGTCGACGCCACCGCGGCGGTGGAGGCCGCGCCGTGCGCGCGGAACCAGCGATCCGCCTGCGAGGTCAGTCCGAGCGCGACGACGTAAGGGAACCACGCGTCCTCGAGCCGCGGCGCCGGGCTCGAGAGCTCGCGAGCGAAGAACCCGCGCGCCGACGCGAGCGCCTTGCGGCGCGCGATCTTCTTCGGCCCGTTCTTCGTCATCGCGATCTGGAGCAGGCTCCAGACGATTCCGATGCGCAGCGCGAGCAGCGCCGCGAGCATCCAGAGTCCCGTGCGCTGCGCGTCTCGAAGCCCCTGGAAGGTGAAGAAGACGAAGAGCGCGGGCACCCACAGGATCAGCGCGGAGAACGGGCCGAGGGTCGTGATGCGGCGCGAGTAGATCCACGCCGACACCGCGCCGAGCGCGTAGACGAGGCCGTGGAAGATGACGATGCCGACGACGGTGCCCAGGTTCTCGCCGGCGACGATCACCGAAAGCGCGAGCGTCGCGAGCGCGGACAGGATCAGCGCGGCGGGCAGCCAGCGGTCGGGCCGCGGCGCCTTGTCCTGGAACTCCGCGTGATCGCGAAGGCTCTTCTCGATGCCCTCCCGGATCTTGCCGGCCGGGTCGAAGCCGGTCGACCGGTAGTGCTTGCGGATCGCGTCGGTGTCCGTCTCGGTGACGCCGCCGAAGAAGAACGCCTTCAGCAGATCGCGGTCGTAGCCCTTGACGTGGTCGAGCGGGACGAGCAGCCGCATCGTGAGCTTCTTGCCCTCGGCGGTCGTGGAGATTTTCTTCTCCGCCGAGAGGCGCGCGAGGACGGCCGCGACCTCCGCGGGCCCGATCGTCTCGTCCCAGAGCGCGCCGGCCTCCTCGGGCGCGAGCGAGAGCAGCTGCGCGTCGAGCCAGTCGCGGTCGATCTTCTCGGGGGACGTCAGCGGGGCGAACCGGCCGAGGCCGGACTCGCGGCGCCAGAACGCATAGAGCAGCGCGGCGATCGCGGCGCAGAGCACGATGAACCGGCCGGTCCGCAGCGCGGGACTCGAGCCGAGCCGGTAGTCCGACGGCTTGCCCGCGCCGACGTACTCGAGCGGAATCGTCACGACGACGCTCTCGCCCGGCCGGACCTGATGCCGCGTCACGACCGGCTGGAAGCGCCCGGCGGGCTTCCACGCCGGATCGAGGTCGAGCGCCAGGGAGAACTCCGCGATCGTCCCCTGCCGGTCGGGGAACGCGAAATCGTTGTCGAGGAGGTACCGATCGCCCTCCTTCGCGAGGATGCCGGAGAGCGTGTAGACGATCTCGTAGACGAGCACCGTCCCCGAAAACTCCGGATCGGACGGGAGCCGGCTGCGCCAGCGCAGGGTCTGCTTGTCCTTCCACGTGAACTGATCGACGGCGTCCGGCGGCTCCGACTGCTGCAGGACGTGCACACTGCCGTCGGGATCGACCCGGCGAAGCTGCTCGAGGTGGAGGCTCTGGCCCGGATTGATCCGGAAGATGCGCTCGCCGCCGTTCCAGTCTCCCGTGAAGAGAATCGTGTGCTTCTCGACGACGTGGAGCGAGCCGTCCTTGTCGAGGTGCGCCTTGACGTCGAGCGCCTTCCACGAGAGATCGCGCGCGGAGGCGAGCGCGGACGCGAACAGGGCGGCGATCAGCAGGAGGGCGAACCGTCTCCGGGGGAGCATGGTGCGGATTCTACTTTTGTCCCTCGTCGCTTCGCTGCTCGGGATGACACTCATTTGCGCCGGGCCACCGGGATCACGAACCGGATGGACGTGAGCCGCGGCGAGAACGCCGCGACCTTGTTGTCGACGAGACCGGCGGCGAGCCCGGCCTTCTGGACGTCGATCCACTGGAACGGGAAACCGAGCTCCTCGGCGAAGGGCTTCTTGGGAAGGACGACCCAGAGCGAGCCCGCCGGCTCGAGCCGGCGCTCGAGGCCGCGGAAGAAGGCGGACAGGGAGCCCTCCCCCGGGACCTCCGCCATGAGCCACGCGTGGCGGCCGTCGGGAAAGGCGCTCACCCGTTCGACGAGCGGGCCGAAGATCTGCCGCATCGTCCGCACGAACTCGGCGGAGCGCCCGTGCGCGTACGCCGCGTTGCCTGCCGCGGGCAGCGAGAACTTCTCCCAGGGCGCCTTCAAGATCGTGTCTTCATTCTTCGGAACTGGCGCCGAGGATAGCGAAGACCCATGCCCTCCCATAGCCGGCCGGCCGTTCGACGCATTAGCCGCGGCTGATACATCTCGTGCCGGCGGCGCGGGACGGCCCTAAGATCGTGGCGTGACCTTCGAGGCAGAGCTCTACCCGGACGAGTACTTCGACGGCCTCCACAAGGTCACGCGGTTCGCGGCCACCGCACGGAAGTGGCGCGAGCGCGACAGCGACATCCTGCGGCTCGCGCTCGCGGGCTCGACGCCGCCGCCGTCGGAGCGCGTCCTCCTCGATCTCGGCTCCGCGCGCGGCGACGTCTGCTTCCTCCTGGCGCCGCGCGTCCGCAAGGCGGTCGGCATCGACGCCTCGCCGCGGGCCGTCGCGCTGGCCGAGACCGAGCGCGCGCGGCGCGGGCTCGAGAACGTGCGGTTCGTCGAGGGAGACGTCGCGGAGCTCGCGCCGATCCCGGACGCGTCCATCGACGTCGCCGGCGCGTTCGACCTGATCGAGCATGTCGACGACGCGACCGTGGTTGCGATGCTCCGCGCGCTGCGCCGCGCGCTCAAGCCCGGCGGCTTTCTCGCCGCGTACACGCCCAACCGCGAGCACTACGTCGAGCGTCTGAAGGCGCACGACCTCGGGCTGAAGCAGTTTCCCGAGCACATCGCCGTACGGCGGCCGCGCGAGATCCGTCGACTGATCGAGGCGGAAGGCTGGCGGCTGCTCGAGATGACGTATTCGACCTCTCCGTTTCCCGTGGTGCGCTGGATCGAGAGGGCCCTGGCGCCGGTGCCGTGGATCGGGCGGCTGTTTCGGTACCGGATCCTGCTCCGGGCGGAGCCCGCCTGAACCGATAGACTGTTCAATTCCATGCAGGTCTCCGTCGTCATCCCCTGCCGCAATGCGGCGGAAACGGTTCCGGACGCGATCCGGTCGGCCCTCGGGCAGGCGGAGCCCCCGTTCGAGGTGATCGTCGTGGACGACGTCTCCACCGATGCGTCCGCCGAGGCGGCCCGGGCGGCGGGCGCGCGCGTGATCCGGAACGCGTCGCGACGGAACGCGGGCGGCGCGCGCAACGCGGGCCTCGAGGCCACCTCGGGCGAGCTCGTCGCGTTCCTCGACGCGGACGCCGTCGCGCCGCCGGACTGGCTCTCCCGCGCGCGCGCCGTCCTCGACGCCCGGCCGGAGGTCGTCGGCGTCGGGGGCGCGATCGCGAACGGCCGGCCGGGACGCTGGGGCGAGCTCGACTACTACATGAATCACTCCGAGTGGATCGCGGGGACACCCGGAGCGAAGCGCAACATCCCGACCATGGCGATCGTCTACCGGCGCGCGGCGATCGGGCCGGTGCGCTTTCCGGAGTCGAACACCGGCGAGGACACCGCGTTCGCGCTCGCCGTGCTCGAGCGCGGCGGCACGCTCTGGTACGAGCCATCGATCGTCGTGACCCACCGCCACGAGCGGCTCGATGCGCGCGCGTACCGCGAGAAGCAGGTCGCGTGCGGCGTGACGATCTACGAGACGCGCTCGCGCTACGACCGGCCGGGACGCGTGCTCGTGCGCCATCCGGCGCTGCTGTGGCTCTTCCCGCACCTGTGGATCACGCTGTGGCGGATGGCGCGGTCCGGGCACGCGGGCCGGGCGATCGCGCTGTTTCCGTGGCTCGTGCAGGGCGAGATCGCCCGGATCCACGGCTTCCACGAGGCGCGCCGCGCGGCGCGCTCGCATCCGGCGGCGCAACCGCAGGCCAGCGGCGTTCGCGACGCGCCCGTCAAGGGAGCCCGCGCATGACCCGGATCTCCCAGGCGCTCGCCCTCGCCCGCGACTGGATCGCGCCCGGCGACGCGATCGCGCAGTGGACGCACTTCGTGACGTCCGTCTGCAACGCACGCTGCGCGCACTGCTTCTACCCGATCAACGCCGGCAAGAACGAGCTCACGCTCGCGGAGGTGGACCGGTTCGCGGCGACGCTGCCGCCGATCCGGCTGCTGCTCATCTCGGGCGGCGAGCCGTTTCTGCGCCGCGACCTCCCGGAGCTGATGCGCATCTACTTCGAGCGCTGCGGCTTCTTCTCGGCGTCGATCCCGACGAACGGCTTCTCGCCGGACGAGGTCGCGCGCGCGGCGGAGAAGATCTGCTCCTTCTCGCCGGAGCTCTCGCTCGGCGTCACGGTCTCGATCGACGGCTTCCGCGACTTCCACGACAAGGTTCGCGCCGTTCCCGGCCTCTATGACCGCGCGCTCGCGACGCTCGAGGCGCTCGTCGCGGTGTCGCGCCGCCTGCCGAATTTGACCGCCGGCGTGACGACCGTCTTCATGCGCGACAACCAGGCCGAGATCGAGGCGTTCTGCGATTTCGTCTGGGACCGCTACCGTCCGAACCACCACGCGATCGGGCTCGTGCGCGGCGAGCCGTTCGATCCCTCCGTGAAGGAGGGCCTCGACCTCGACCTCTACGAGCGGCTGTCGCGCCGCGTCGACGCGCGCTATCCTCCGGACGAGGCGCGCGGCGGCTGGAAGGGCGCGCGCACGCGGGCGCGCCGCGAGGTCAACCGGCGGCGCTTCGAATACATCGCCCGGCAGGCGCGCGGCGGCCCGTTCGAGGGCTTCTGCCTGGCGGGCGAGCGCGAGTACGTGCTCACGGAGGAGGGGAACATCCACGGCTGCGAGCTGATCGGCGACGTGCTCGGCAACGTCCGCGAGGCGGGCTACGACTGGTCGCGCATCCGCGACTCCGAGGCGGCGCGCGCGTTCGTCGAGAAGAAACACGACCGGCTGTGCCGCTGTACGCACGAGTGCAACGCGCGGACGATGATCCTCTTCGACCGCGCGAACGCGCTGCCCGTGCTGGCGGCGATGGCGGGCGTCGAGCGGAAACGGACGGACCCGGCCGGAGGCCACAGAGGATGAGCCGCGGCAAGGACGGGCTTCGCCTCCGCTCGCTCAAGTACATGCTCGAGCTGACGTCGCGCTGCAACCTGCGCTGCGGGATGTGCCCGATGGACGTGTTGACGCGGCCGTTCGAGGACGCGCCGTTCGACATGGTCGAGGACGTCGCGCGCCAGATGCGCGAGCTGAAGCTTCCGATGAAGTACCTCCACGAGATGGGCGAGCCGTTTCTCTACAAGCGGCTGTGCGAGGCGATCGACCTCTTCCCCGGCGTGTGCGTCTCGACGAACGGCACGCTGCTGAGCGAGCAGTGGGCGAAGGACATCCTCGACTCCTCGCTCTCGAAGCTGCGCATCTGCATCGACACCTTGAAGCCCGAGATCTACCCGATCGTGCGCAAGGGCGGAAAGTTCGACGTCGTCGTCGAGAACATCCGCCGCTTCCTCGAGATGTCGAAGGGCAGGAAGATCATCGTCGAGATCCAGCGAATGATCACGACGCAGACGCACGACGAGTCCGTCAAGTCGTTCCGCGAGTTCTTCCGCCTCGACAAGTACCCGCAGGCGACCATCATCCAGAAGACGTGCGAAGGGCTGGACACGTCCGAGGTCACGGAGCTGCATCAGGCGTACTACGGGTGCTTCCAGGGCACGCCGTACCAGTGGTTCGTCATCCTCTGCAACGGCGACGTCACGCACTGCTGCTACGACTACGATGGCACGCAGAAGCTCGGCAACGTGCGCCAGACGCCGATCGCCGAGATCGCGCGCTCGCCGTTTCTGGCCACGATCGAGGAGGGGTTCCGAACCGGCGACTTCGCGCAGCTCCCCCGCTGCAAGGAGTGCTTCAAGAATCCCGCCGCGAAGCCGCCGTTGACGGACCGCCTGTGGCGCTACGCACAGGCGTTCCCGTGGAAGGACCCGTTCCGCCGGTTCCTGAACGTTCCGGACGGGGAGAACTGACTGTGCGGCGAACGCGCATGCGTTCGCCATACAGTCATCCCGAGGAGAACGCGATGAGGGATCCCGTCACTGAACGGAACGGAACCGCGTCCTCACAGGACGTCATCCTGAGGCGCCCCGGCGCCGAAGGATCCCGGCACTGAACGGAATGGATGCCGGGTTCTCAGGGCACGTCATCCTGAGGCGCGCAGCGCCGAAGGATCCCCGGACTGAACCGGAACGGATACCGCGCCCCGTCTCGTTAACCTGCCGGTGACTGGATCCCTCGCTATCGCTCGGGATGACGGCTAAAAGCGTCTAGGACCTCGCCGCGTCGTTCCGCCGGGCCGACCCGGGTTCCCGTCTCGTAGGCCTGCCGGTGACCGGATTCCTCGCTATCGCGCGGGATGACGGCGCGCGCTACGACGCTTTTTTCGTGGGCCGCTTCCGCGCCGCCTTGAGCGCCTTCGCCGCCTTTGCCGTTTTCGCTCCGCGCCCCGCCGCGACCTTGACCGGCTCGGCCGGCTCGTCCTTCGCCTCCGGGATGATCTCCACGAGCGGCGGGATCGCGCCGGCCGGCTTCTCGAATCCGCAGCCCGCCTTGTCGCACGCGAAGACGTCGCCCGACTTGCGGACGCGGTGCAGCAGGTACGGGTTGCCGCACTGCGGGCAGGGCTCCGGGATCGGCCGCACCGAGATTGCGAAGTCGCACTTGGGATAGTTCACGCAGCCGTAGAACGGCCGGAAGCGGCCCCGCCGCTCCGCGATGATGCCGCCGTCCTTCGGGCACCGGACGCCCGTGTCCTGGATCGGCTTCGGCGGCTTGTACTTGCACTCCGGGTAGTTCGAGCACGAGACGTACGCGCCGAAGCGGCCGTAGCGCTTCACGAGATCGTGGCCGCAGCGCGGGCACTTCTCCCCCGTCGGCTCGTCCGGCTTCGCCTCCGCCTTGCCGCCCGCCACTGCGATGTTGACGACGTTGCGGCACTTCGGAAACGCCGTGCAGCCGAGGAACGTCGAGCCCGTCCGGCTCTGGCGGACCTTCATCGGCTCGCCGCACTCGTCGCACGTCCGGTTCTCGAGCTCCGTCATGTCGACGGCGTCCTCCTCGGGGTCCGGGATGTCCTGAGTGAACGTGCACGTCGGATACCCGGAGCACGCGACGAAGAGCCCGTTCTTGCCCATCCGGATCTTCAGCTTCTTGCCGCAGTTCGGGCACTTCTCGTCCATGTCGGGGACGACGGAGAGCTTGAGCTTCCTCGCCTGTCCGAGCGGGATGCCGGCCTTGCTCGACTGCATGTCCTCGAGCGCACGGTTGCGGTCGCGCGTGAACGTCTTGTCGAACTCGGCGAGCGCCTTGATCCAGGAGAGCTTGCCCTCCTCGACCTCGTCGAGCGCCTCCTCCATCCGGGCGGTGTACGACGTCTCGAAGAAGTCGTCGAAATACGGGATAAGAAGCTCGATGACGGTGCGGCCGAGCGCGGTCGGGATGAACCGGCGGTCCCTCTTGTGGACGTAGCGGCGCTCCTCGATCTTGCGCAGGATCTCGGCGTACGTCGACGGCCGGCCGATGCCGTTCTCCTCGAGGAACTTCACGAGCGAAGCCTCGTTGAAGCGCGGCGGCGGCTGCGTCTCCTTCTTCTCGGGCGCCAGCTTGAGGAGCTTCAGCGGCTCGCCGACGGCGAGGGGCGGCAGCTTCGGCGAGTCCTTGTCGGAGTCTTCCTCCTCCTCCGCCGACACGCCGTACGCGGCCAGGTAGCCCGCGGACTTCAGCGTCGAGCCCGAGGCGCGATAGACGGCGCGGCCCGCGGTGATCTCGGCCGACGTCGTGTCGTAGACCGCCGGCGTCATCTGCGACGCGACGAAGCGCTCCCAGATGAGCCGGTACAGCTTCGCCTCGTCGGCCGCGAGGTGCTTCGCGACGTCGTCGGGCGGAAGGTCGAGGTAGG
Organism: Thermoanaerobaculia bacterium; assembly: GCA_036271035.1. GTDB lineage: Bacteria > Acidobacteriota > Thermoanaerobaculia > UBA5066 > Gp7-AA6 > DAHUXD01. The sequence continues at coordinate 9,574 of DATBBK010000219.1, forward strand.
TGGGGCGGATCGCCTCGTGCGCGTCCTGCGTGTCGCGGCGGCTCTTGAAGTGCCGCGCGGACTCGGGCAGCGACTCCTTGCCGTACTTATCGCCGATGTGGTCTCGCACCGCGCGGAGCGCGTCCTCGGAGACGCGCGTCGAGTCCGTGCGCATGTACGTGATCAGGCCGACCGTGCCGCGCCCCGGGATCTCGCGGCCCTCGTAGAGCCGCTGCGCGATCTGCATCGTGCGGCGCACCGCGAAGCCGTAGCGGCGGGCGGCGGCCTGCTGGAGCTGCGACGTGATGAACGGCGGCGCCGGGTTCTTCCGGCGCTCGGAGGTGTCGACCGACGAGACCTTCCACGACGCCTTCTCGACGTCCTCGCGGACGCGCGTCGCGGCGGCCTCGTTCGCGAGCCGCGGATCGTTGCCGTCGAACTTGAGCTTCTCGCCGTCGAAGGTCGAGAGACGCGCCGTGAACTGCACCGGCGGGACCCTAGCTTCCTTTGCTCCGGGCGGCGTTTCCGCCGCCACCAGCTCTGCGTCGACCGTCCAGTACTCGATCGGAACGAACGCCTCGATCTCGCTCTCGCGCTCGCAGATGATGCGCAGCGCGACGGTCTGGACGCGCCCCGCGGACAGCCCGCGCCAGATCTTCTTCCAGAGCAGGTCCGAGACCTCGTAGCCGACGAGCCGGTCGATGATGCGCCGCGCCTGCTGCGCGTCGACGAGCCTGCCGTCGATCTCGCCGGCCGCCTCCATCGCGGCGAGGACCGCCTTCTTGGTGATCTCGTTGAATCGAACGCGGCGGAAAATCGTTTTGCCCGCGCCGGGCTTCAGCGTCTGCTGGAGGTGCCACGAGATCGCCTCGCCCTCGCGATCGGGGTCGGCGGCGAGGTAGACGTTCTCGGCCGTCTTCGCCGCCTTCTTCAGCTCGTTGATCGTCTTCTCCTTGCCCTGGAGAAGCTCGTACGTCGGCGCGTACGAGTGTTCCCGGTCGACGCCGAGGCCTTTGCGCGGCAGATCCCGAACGTGGCCGTACGACGCGAGGACCTTGAAGTCCTTGCCGAGGAACTTCTCGATCGTCTTGGCTTTGGCGGGAGACTCGACGATGACGATGGACTTAGGCATTCGGGGCGGTGGACCCTCTCACAAGAATATGGAAAGCGCAAACTGCGCGATTTCGTACAGCGTTAACGTGGACGCATTCCCGAACGGTTCGGATGGCGCTGTAAGCGGCAACCGCTCAGGCGTTTCGGCCGCGGCGCGCGGCGCCTTCGACCGCATGAAATACGCCCGCTCAAGGCCGCCGGATTCCGTAGCGTCCTCCTTCCACCGCGACCGCCAGCCCCGCGCCCTCGAGCTCGAAGAGTCCCGCGAGCACGGCGGCGGCCGGCAGATCGAGCGAGCGCGAGAGCTCGTCCGCGGAGACGGGCTCGTCGCGCGCGATCGTCTCGAGCAGACGCCTCGCCTCTGCTGAGAGCTCGCGCAGCGCGGCGACATCAGCGCTGCGCAACGCAGCGACATCGCCGTGCGCCACGGCGCCGCGATCGATTCCGCCGAGCCCGCCGATGGCCGGGAACAGCTCCGTGAGCACGTCCTCGACTCCCGTGCACACGATCGCTCCGTCGCGCAGGAGCGCGTGCGCGCCCGAGGACGTCTCCGAGAAGATGGATCCCGGCACCGCGAACACGTCGCGTCCGAAGTCCGCGGCGAGCCGCGCCGTGATGAGAGAGCCGGAGCGCCGCGAGGCCTCGACGACGACGACGCCCGACGCGAGTCCCGCGATGATGCGATTGCGAATCGGGAAGTTCTGCGGCCGCGGCTCCTCGCCCGGCGGGTGCTCGGAGAGGAAGAGGCCGCCCGCCGCCGCGACGCGCTCGCGCAGGCGCCGGTGCTCGCGCGGGTAGTCCACGTCGATCCCGCAGCCGAGGACCGCGATCGTCCCGCCCGGCCCTTCCAGCGCGGCCTCGTGCGCCGCGGCGTCGACCCCGCGCGCGAAGCCGGACACGACCGCGACTCCCGCCGCGGAGAGCTCACCGCCGAGGCGCCTCGCCACGTCGCGGCCGTAGCGAGTGGCCTCTCGAGAGCCCACCACCGACACCGCGGGGAGCCGCAGCCGATCCAACGAACCGGATGCGTGGAGCGCGAACGGTGGATCCGCGATTTCGAGGAGCAGGCGCGGGTATTCCGGGTCGAATGCCGTAATCACGCGGACGCCGCGCCTCTCGATCTCGGCGGCCCAGTGCTCCGCGTCCGCGTCGTCCACCGAACGCCGCAGCGCCCGCGCGCGCTCCCGCGATCCGAGCCACTCCGCGAGCGCGTCCTCGGGCGCCTCGAGCAGCGCCTCGAGACCCCGCGAACGCAGGAGCGGCCAGAGCCGCTGCGGAGTCGGATCGCGGCGGCGGGCCCACGACAGCGCGGCGCGACGCGCCACGGAATCGCCCGTCATGGCTTTAAGGGAACTTTCATCCGGCGGCGGGGCGACAATTCCCCGATTCCCATTCGACAGGAAACCTATAATAGCGACCCCGACGGGGAGGAAACGGAGAGGTTGAGACAAGCGCGCGCATCGGTTCTCCTCTTTGTACTTGTCGCGGCGTCATGCACGTCGTACAAGCACACCGATCGCGCCGAGACGCAGCTCGCGTTCGGCTCCGCGGTCGCGAAGAAGGGCCTGTGGCGCGAGGCCGCGTTCCGCTACGAGCAGGCCGTCACGAAGGAGCCCGAGAACGCGCACGCGCACAACAACCTCGCCGTCGCCCTCGAGGCGAACGGCGACTTCGCCCGCGCTCTCACCGAGTACAAGCGCGCGCTCGAGCTCGATCCGAACAACAACTACATCCGCCGCAACTACGCGCGCTTCGCGGAGTTCTACACGTCGTACACGAAGAGCTCGGGAAAGGCCGCCGGTGCTCCGTAGAGGTACATGGAGCCGCGCGCTCGCCGCGCTGGCCGCATTCGCGATGCTCGCCGGCATCGCCGCGCCCGCGTTCGCGAGCGTGGATCAGGTCAAGCTCAAGCTGCCCCTGAAGCCGCGGCTTCCGCTGCGCGGCAACGAGCGGATCGCGCTCGCGCCGTTCATCGTCGTCACCGACGCCGAGAAGGCGAAGGACAAGCGCCTCGCGAACGTCGACCTGCAGGGCGAGTTCCAGCGCTTCCTGAAGAAGCAGCTCGAGAAGAAGACGAAGTTCGACATCGTCATCACGCCGGCGGACCTCAAGCTACCGACGCAGAACCTGACCGACCTCGCGAAGGATCGGGAGTTCTGGACCGCGGTCGGCGCGCAGACGACTTCGGAGATCGTCGTGTCGGGCAGCCTCGAGTTCAAGGTCGAGGACCGGTCAGGCTACAAGACGGAGGAGTACACGTCTCCGATCGACGGCCGCACCTACTACCGCCAGGTCTACGTCGAGCAGACGGGCTTCCTCTTCGACATCGTGTTCCTCGTCCTGGACGGCCGCACCGGCGAGAAGCTCCTGCAGGACGAGTTCAAGGACTTCCGCCAGCTCTCCAGCCGGCGCGCCGACGAGCTGCAGGGATTGTTCGAGAACCTCTTCTCGCTCGAGAACCAGATTCTGAACACGTTCGTCGCCCGGGACCGCGAGGCCGAGCGCTACATCTTCGGCAACTAGCCGAGTCTCCCCACACCCATGAAGAAAGCACTTCTGATCGCCGCTCTCGTCGTCGTCGGCGCCGCCGCGTCCGCGCCCGCCCAGATCGTCTCGCCGTACAGCACGTACTTCGGCGAGAACAAGATCATGTACGACACGTTCAAGTGGCAGATCTACAAGTCGACCCACTTCGCGATCTACTTCTACGACCGCGAGGAGCCGTCGCTGCAGAAGGTCGCGTCGTACGCCGAGAGCGCCTACGACGACATCTCCCGCGCGCTCAACTTCCAGATCCCGAAGCCGATCAACATCATCTATTACGGCACCCACTCGGAGTTCGAGCAGACGAACACGATGCCGGGATTTCTCCCGGAGAACATCGGCGCGTTCGCCCTGCCGACGCGCAACCGAATGGTGCTGCCGATCGACGTCCCCGACGCGCAGCTCCAGAAACTGGTCGCGCACGAGCTGACGCACGTCTTCCAGTTCGAGATCCTGTTCGGCGGCAACTTCCTGCGCGCGTACACCTCCGGCGCCCCGCAGTGGCTGACGGAGGGCATGGCGTCGTACTTCGCGAACGACGAGGACGCGAAGGATCGGATGGTGCTGCGCGACGCGGTCCTCGCCGACCAGGTGCCCGAGATCGCGGAACGCCAGATCTACGGGTTCTTCGCCTATCGCTTCGGGCACGCCGTCTTCGACTTCATGGAGTCGGAGTGGGGCCGCGACGGCGTTCGCGACTTCGTCTTCGAGTACCGCGGCTCGCTCGGGCCGAACATCGATCGGGTCCTGAAGCGGACGTTCAACGTCTCGGCCGAGGACTTCGACATCCGGTTCCGGCGTTTCCTGCGCCAGCGCTACATCAAGATCCTGACCGAGAAGGGCGAGCCGATCGACTTCGGCGACCGCGTCCGCCTCTCCGAGGAGGGCTCCGCGGAGCTGTCCGTGCGGCCGTTCCCCTCGGGCGACCTCGGCGCCGCGATCTCGACGCTGGGCCAGGACGCCAACGTCGTCGTCTTCTCGAGCCGCGAGCGCAAGCTCTTCCGCAACCTCACGAAGGGCTTCAAGACCAAGTACGAGTACATCGTCGCGCAGTGGCTCACGACGGGACCGGTCGGCGGCGTCGACCTCGCGGTCTCGCCGGACGGGAACACGGTGGCGTTCTTCGTGCGCCGCGAGCGCGGCCGCGAGCTGCTCCTGCTCAACGCCCTCGACGGCGAGATCCAGCTGATGCAGGCGATGCCTGGAATCGACCAGGAGCTCAATCCCACGTTCTCCCCCGACGGCAAGCAGGTCGTGTTCCGCGGCATGAAAGGCGGGCGCTCCGATCTGTACTCGTTCGACATCGAGAAGAAGACGGTCACGCCGCTGACCCAGGACGAGGCCTACGACTTCGCGCCGACCTTCTCACCCGACGGCCAGTGGATCTACTACTCGGCGGTCCAGGGCACGAACGCCAAGATCTTCCGCTTCCACCCCGGCATCCCCGAGTCGCGCGAGCAGATCACGTACGGCGAGTGGGACGACGAGGATCCTGCCGTCTCGCCCGACGGCAAGCGACTCTTCTTCACGTCCAACCGCGACGGCGGGATCTTCAACATCTACTCGATCAACCTCGACAACGGCGAGACGAACCTCTACACGAACGTCGTCGGCGGCTGCTTCTCCCCCGCCGTTCTCTTCGCGCGCGACGGCTCGGAGCGGCTCGTCTTCTCCGCCTATTACAAACGCGGATTCACGCTGTACGTGACCGACGCGAAGAAGCCGTTCCGAAAGCTCGCGGAGCTCAATCCGGCGCCGTCGCCGGCCGGACCCCAGGCCATCGCGCCGTTCGAGCCGTCGATCCAGGTCGCGGTCGACCCCGAGAAGATCCAGCGCAAGCCGAGCCGCAAGCTCTACCTGGAGGACGCGCAGATCCTCGTCGGCGTCGCGTCCGACCAGACGTTTCTCTCGAACACGATCCTCGTCTTCGGGGACAACCTCGGGGACCGCCGTTTCATCGCGGTCCTGCAGTCGGTCTCTTCGTTCACCGACTTCCGGTTCGGGTACACCGACATGTCGCAACGCATGCAGAAGGGAATCGAGGCGTACGACCAGCGCTACTACTACCTGGCCATCAACAACTCGACCGGTCAGGTCGTCCGAACACAGAACGCGTACCGCTTCACGGGAGGCGACGTCTTCGCGGCCTATCCGATCAACCGGCATTACCGGCTGGAGGGCAGCGTCGGCTTCATCTCCCGCAAGTACGACCAGTACCCGGTTTGGGTCGAGGGAGAGAGCGGAAGCGGCATCGTCGGAATCCCGACGAACAACAACTACCCGCAGGTCGGCGTCAAGGTCGTCGGCGACACGACTCAGTACGAGGCGTGGGGGCCGATCTCCGGCCGCCGGCTCTCGCTCGGGATTCAGTACGCGTACCGGGTCAGCGGCACGACTCTTCCCGGCGAGGACAGCAACACGCTCTCGTTCGACACGACGCTCGACCTCCGGCACTACATCAAGATCACTCGCCGGTCTCTCCTCGCGATGCGGCTCTACGGATTCCGCGCGACGGGCAGCCTGCCGAACGTCGTCTCGTTCGGCGGCATCGACACCCTGCGCACGATCCCGGTCTACGGCCTGTTCGGCAACACCGGCGGATTCTTCAACCTGGAGTACCGCTTCCCCCTGATCGACTTCCTCGCGACGCCGATCCTCGGCTTCCAGGGCATCCGCGGGAAGGCATTCATCGAGGTCGGCGGCGCCGCGCTGAAGAATCAGCCCTGGCAGTTCTGGAAGGACTACACGCTGTGCGGCGCCGGCGCGCCGTGTAACGGCGTGCAGGGCGGCTTCGCGGACTGGGGATTCGGCATGCAGGTCAACTTCCTCGGGCTGCCGCTGCACTTCGACATGGCCCGGCAGTGGAACGTCAAGCACCAGCTGACCGACTTCAAGCTCTTCTTCTACATCGGGCCGGAGTTCTAGGGCTGTCAGCCGGAGAACCGGCCCTCGGCGGCGGGAGGAGGCGAAAGCCTCCTCTTTTCGCGAGAGGCTGACTGCGAGTCGTCGGCCCGCTTCCGGCTTCCCGCTTCCCGCTTCCCTCCGGGCTCGCGAACGCCTTCCCGCTTACCCTCTCCGCCGCGCTGGCCTAAAATCTTCCGCAGTGCCGTCCCGCAAATCACTCGCGATTCGCGTGCTCGGTCCGTTCGGTGGATCCGCGCCGGGATACCGGATGACGACGTTTCTGATCGACGGCGAGACGGCGCTCGACGCCGGCGCCCTGACCGAGGCCCTTCCGCTCTCCGCTCAGCGACGCATCCGCCGCGTCGTGCTGACGCATGCGCACCTCGACCACGTCGCGTCGCTGCCGTTTCTGATCGAGAATCTCTACGGCCGCGACACGCCGCTCGAGATCGCGGCGCCCGCGCCGGTCATCGCGGCGCTCCGACGCGACATATTCAACGACTCGGCGTGGCCGGACTTCTCGCGGCTTCCGTCGCGGCGCGAGCCGACCGTCGTGTACCGGAAGATCCCCGCCGGCAAGCCGTGGAGGGCCGGCGCCGTGCGATTCACGCCGCTCCCCGTCGATCACATCGTGCCGGCTTACGGCTATCTCGTCGCGAACGCGGGCGCGTCCGTGTTGTTCTCGGGCGACACGATGCCGACCGTCGGACTCTGGCGCGGCGCCGCGCGGGCCGCGCGGCTGAAGGCGATCTTCCTCGAGGTGTCGTTCTCCGACACGCAGACGGAGGTCGCACGCGCGTCCTGCCATCTCACGCCGCGTCTCGTCGCCGCGGAGCTCGCGAAGGCGCCGCCGAAGGTGCCCGTGTACCTGTACCACATGAAGCCGCCGTCGCTCTCGCGCATCCGCCGCGAGATCGAGGCGCTCGACGAGCCGCGGCTGCACCTGCTCGAGTCGGAGAGAAGCTTCCGGTTCTAGCGGCTAGAGCAGCCGCGCCCAGCCGAGCAGATCCGCGGCGAACGTCCCCGCGAGCCGCCCTCGCAGCGAGTCGTTGCGCAGCAGAGCGTCCGCCGGAGCCGAGACCGGCGCCTCGCGCACGAGCCAGCTCTGACCATTGCGCTGGAGCGCGCGCAGCGTGAACGCGGCGCGCGTGCCGGCGCCCTCGCGGACGACGTCGACGGCCCGATCGGCCGGCCGGACCCGGACCGTCTCCGAAAGCGTCGGTGCCGCCTCCCCCGCGGACGGCGGCGCCTCAGGCCGGACGGCGAGCCGGAAGCCGTCCGGCGCGGCCTCGTCCGTCTCGACGCGGCCGAGGCCCTCCAGCAGGCGCCGGTAGCCGCCCGCCGTCGCGATCGCCGCGAACGCCGCGTCCGCGCCGGAGGAGCTCTCGAGGTAGGCGGTGAGCGTCGGCGCGGCGACCGCGGGGGGCGGATCGCCCGCGATCTCGAGCGCGCGGGCGAGGATCGCCTCGTCGACTCCGAAGGCCTCCGACAGCGCCCGCGCGCGCGGGGCCGACAACGGCAGTGTCAGTCGCGTATGCCGGTCGTCGACGCGCAGCTCGCCGCGCGCGAACGAGACGAGCCGCTCGCCGCGATCGAGCCGCAGGACCACGCTCGTGAGGAACGTCGCGCCGCGTGTGAAGGTGGCGCGCCACCGGGCGGCGAGCTCCTCGCGCGGAATCGGCGCGGAGAAGATCTCGAGATCGCGCGGCCCCTCGGGCACTCCTCCGTCGTAGACGACTCGCCAGCCGCGCCCGCTCTCCTCGAGCCGCAGGTCGGAGGCCGGCGTCTCGACGACGCCCGGACGCGCCGGAAGAAGCGCGGGCAGCGGGAACCCGACGTCCGCGATCACCGTGCCCGCCGGCGTGTCGACGAGCAGCGCCGCGTGATCGAAGTCCACGCGGACTCTGCCGAGCGCGATGTGGCAGGAGAAGCCGAGCGAGGTCAGGAGCGCGTCGAACGCGGCGACGCGCGCGAAGCAGGTCCCGCCCGTGCCGAGCTCGAGATGGTCGCGCCAGAAGCCGTCCGGCATGCGGGGCTTCTCTGCCGGATCGGCCACCTCTGCGTCACGGACGATCTTGCTGGCGTTCTCGAACGGCACGCGCGCGTTGAACCGCGCGAAGAGGGCGGAGAGGAGGCCGGGTCCGGGCGGCGCCGCGGAGATCTCGAGCGCGGCGAGAACGTCCTCGAGGAGAGGCTCGTCCAGCCGAAACAAAGACTCGGGCATCGCGTGCGAACGATACCCGCTGTCGTCCGCTAGCCTCTCCCCTTCAGCCTCGCCACCATGTCGTGGATCCGGAGCTGCCCCTCCTCGCTGAACCAGAAGTCGAGGAACGGGTCGTGATCGCGCGCCTGGTCGAAGCGGGCGACGGCCGCCGCGCGCGAGCGCCGCTTGATCGCGGCGTACGCCGGCGCCGAGAGGCCCGCCAGAAAACGCGCTCGTTCGACGGCCGCGTCGACGAGCGTCTCGCGCGGCACGGCGCGGTCGATGAGGCCCATCGCCAGCGCCGCCGGGACGTCCACGTTCTCGCCGGTCGCGGCGAGCCGCTCCATGGCGCGGGGACCGACCACGTGCCGGAACGGCTCCATCAGGCACTGCGGCACGGAGACGCCGAGAATGACCTCCGACAGGCCGAACTTCGCGGAGCCCTCCGCGGCGATGCGCTCGTCGGCGGCCATCGCGAAGATGAGCCCGCCCGCGATGGCGTGACCGGGCAGCGCCGCCACGACGGGCGGCCCGAATACGAAGATCTGGCGGACGAGATCGCAGTACGCGCCAACGAACGCCTCCATCGCCTTCCGTTCGCGATCGACGAGGAGCGGCAGGTCCCAGCCCGCCGAGAACATCCCCGGCATCGCCGAGGCGATCACGACGGCGCGGGACCGCTCGTGCGACGTCAGCGCCGCGGAGACCTCGGCGACGAGGTCCGGCCCGAACGCGTTCGCCTTCGGGCGGTCGAGCGTCAGGACGGCGACGCCGTCGTGATCCTCCGCGCGGACGAACCGTGCGTCGTCGGCCGCGGCCTTCGGCGCGCTCAAGCCGATCTCCGCTCGGAGGCCGGGGCGAAGATCTCGCGATGGAGGCGGCGGTCGGACGTCAACTCGGGGTGGAACGTGGCCGCGGAGATGTTGCCCTGTCGCACCAGCACCGGCTCGCCTCCGTGCGTCGCGAGGACCTCGACGCCGGAGCCGATGCGCCGGATACGCGGCGCGCGGATGAAGACGGCGGAGAGCGGCCCGCCCAGCGCGGGCGCCGCGACGTCGGCGATGAACGAGTCGGCCTGGCGCCCGTAGGCGTTGCGCTCGATGCCGATGTCGATCAGGCCGAGGCCGCGCTGCGGCGGGTTCGACACCTCGCGCGCTAGCACGATGGCGCCGGCGCACGTGCCGAGGATCGGCCGTCCGGAGCGCGCGAAGGCGGCGAACGCCTCCTCCCAGGGCTCGGCCTCGAAGAACTTCCAGAGCGTCGTCGACTCGCCGCCCGGGATGACGAGCCCGGACGCGTGCCCGAGATCCCGCGGCCGCTTCGCCTCGAAGCTCTCGACGCCGGCCTCGGCGAGCGCCTTGCGGTGCGCCTCGAAGTCTCCCTGGAGCGCGAGGACGGCGACGCCGTTGCCGGGCGTGAGCCGTGAGCTGTAAGCCGTGAGCCGATCCGACATATTAGTCATTGCTAATGTATTCGCTCCGTCGTTCAGTGACGGGATCCCTCGTCGCGGTCTCTTCCGCGCGCCGTTCCGCGGCACGACGCTCCTCGGGATGATGCGCGCGGGCGGCCTCGGCCGCCCTACGGCGCGCATCACCAGCCGCGGGTCTGAAGCTGCGCGTCCTCCGACAGGCTCGCGGCCTCGATGCCCTTCATGCCCGAGCCGAGCTGCTCCTCGGCCTCCATGAGCGCGTGAGCGTCCTTCCAGTGCGTCGTGGCCTTCACGATCGCGCGGGCGCGGTTCTCCGGATCATCCGACTTGAAGATGCCCGATCCGACGAAGACCGCCTCGGCCCCGAGCTGCATGCACAGCGCGGCGTCGGCCGGCGTCGCGATTCCGCCGGCGGCGAAGTTCGGCACCGGCAGCTTGCCTTTCTCGGCGACCTCGACGACGAGCTCGAACGGCGCCTGCAGCTTCTTCGCGGCGGCCATGAGCTCGTCCTTCGAAAGCTGCGTCAGCATCTTGATCTCGCGCCAGACCTCGCGCAGGTGCTTGACGGCATGCACGATGTCGCCCGTGCCCGCCTCCCCCTTCGTGCGGATCATGGCCGCGCCCTCGCCGATGCGGCGCAGCGCCTCGCCGAGGTTGCGGCAGCCGCAGACGAACGGGATCGTGAAGTCGTGCTTGTAGACGTGGTTCTCCTCGTCCGCGGGCGTGAGGACCTCGGACTCGTCGATGAAGTCGACCTTCAGGGCCTCGAGCACGCGCGCCTCGGCGATGTGGCCGATGCGGCACTTCGCCATCACGGGGATGGACACCGCCTGCTGGATCTCGCGGATCTTGGAGACCGGCGACATGCGCGCGACTCCCCCGTCGCGTCGGATGTCCGCCGGCACCCGCTCGAGCGCCATGACGGCGGCCGCGCCGGCCGCCTCGGCGATCTTCGCCTGGTCCGCGTTGACGACGTCCATGATGACGCCGCCCTTCAGCATCTCCGCCAGACCGACCTTCAGTCGAAAGCTCTCGCTCGTGTTCACGACTTCCTCCGTTCCGTGCTTCCCGTTTTCCTAGACCACCGGCGCGGACAGCGCCGCGCTGGAACGCATCTCCACTTCCGCGACCGCCTCCGCGAGACGATCGATTCCCGGCTCGATCTCCGACGTCTCGACGCGCGACGCCGAGAGGCGCAGCTCGGGACGGTCCTCGCCGCGCGGGTCGAAGTCCTGCCCGGCCGCGACGGCCACGCCGCGCGCGGCGGCCGCCTCGGCGACGCGCCGGCCCGAGACGCCCGCGGGCAGGCGCAGCCAGAAGAGCGGGTTCGAGCCCTCCCCGCCCCACCACTCGAGCTGCGGCAGGACGCGGCGCAGCGCGCGGCCCATCGCCGACGTCCGCTCCCCGACCGCCGCGGCTCGAGCCGCGCGAAGCTGGCGGTCGGATCCCGCGCGCAAGAACGCGGCGACGGCGGCCTGTAGCGGCACGGGGGTCTGGAAATCCGCGGCCTGCTTCACGCGAGCGAGCCGTTCCACGATCGGCCGCGGCGCGGCGATCCAGCCGATGCGAAAGCCCGGCACGAGATCCTTCGAGAGCGTGCCCAGCCACACCGCGCGCTCGGGCTCGAGTGCGGCGAGCGGCGAGAATCCGGACTCCGGCTCCTCGTATCCGTCCTCGACGACGAGCGCGCCCGCGGAGAGCGCCGCCTCGAGCAATGCGGCGCGCCGAGACTCCCCCATCGTCACGCCGGTCGGGTTCTGCCGCTCGGGCATCACGTAGACGAGCTTCGCGCGGCGGCCGCGCAGCGGAGCAGAGTCCGGTCCCTCCTCGTCCATCTCGAGCGGCAGGATCGCCGCCTCCGACAGGCGCGCGAGGGTGAGCGCGCCGGAGTACGTCGGCGACTCCATCGCAACGAGGTCGCCCGGGTCCGTGAAGGTGCGAAAGAGCAGATCGAGCCCCTGCTGCGCGCCGCTCGTGACGAGGATCTCCTCGGGAGTGCGCACGATGCCGTGCTCGCGCAGGCGGCGCGCGACCTCGACGCGCAGCTCGTCGAGCCCGAGCGGCGGCGCGTACTGCCAGAGATCGCGGCGGCTGCCCCAGGTCTCCGCGAGCGTGCGCGTGAACTCCTCGAACGGAAAGAAGCGCTCGTCCGGGGTCAGGCGCGAGAAGTCCGCGACGAGCGGCGAGGCGACGGCGGCCCGCGGCTCGTCCGAAAGCGTCGCGGCGCGATGCGAGAGCTGCTCCGACAGTCGGAACGGAACGCGCTCGATCGCGGCGCCGCCTCGCACGATCGTGCCGCTGCCGACGCGGCCCTCGACGAGTCCCTTCTCGCCCAGTCGCCGGTACGCGGCCTGCACCGTGCCGCGATTGATGCCGAGCGAGGCGGCGAGCTCGCGCGTCGTCGGCAGGCGGCTGTCGCGGGGAAGCAGACCGTCCTCGATGCGGCGCTGCAGCGCGTCGGAGAGTTGATCGGAGAGGGGAGTCGCGGCCCCGCGATCCAGCTCGAATTGGATGGGATCCAATTGGCTCATGAGCGGGCCAATTGTACCGGGAAACTGTCCGCTTCCGCCAGTATCTGCTAACTACTGATTATATTGGAGATGCCGGCTCACCAATCTACGCCCCGTGCTTGCGGAGCTCCTCTTCGAGGGCGCGTCCGTACTGGAAATCGCGGTCCTTCTCAGAGAGATTGCGTCTCTTCGCGAGCGCCGCCTTCACCTTCTCCTCGAGGGCGTCGAGCTCGCCGAACGTATCGGTCAGCTCGCGGACGACGGCGCGGCGCACCGTCTCGTCGTCGGCCTTCTGCTCGAGATTGCGGTTGTCCTTCAGGCTCTTCAGGATCGCGCGCGCGAGGTACAGGATCCGATCGGCCGAGATCTTCACGAGGGCTCTGCCCGCAGCCCTTCGCCGAGCGGATGGCGAAAGAGCTGCTCGATGACGTAGCCGGGCAACGCCGCGACGTCGGCGCCCATGAGCGAGGCGTCGAGGACGTGGATCGGGTTGCGGGCGTCGGCGACCACGATCTGCGTCTGGAACCCGTAATTGTCGTAGACGCGGATGATCTGCTCGACGAGGTCCATTCCGATCGTGCCGACGTCGTCGAGCGCGCCCACGGCCGGCGCGACGTAGCTCACGTTCGCCTTGGCGGCGATGAGCGCCTGCGACGAGGAGAAGCAGTCCGATGCGCAGACGGCGACCTGGTCCTGCGCCAGCAGGCGCGCGACGCGCATGCCCTCGGGCCGCAGCGGCAGCCGGATCACGACGTCCTTGCCGAGCTTGGCGAGCTCCCGGCTCTCCTTGTACATGCCCTTCGTGTCTTCCGCCTCGAGCTCCACGAGGACCGGACCGTCGGTGATGCCGGCGAGGTCCCGGATCACCTTGCGGTAGTCGACCCCGGCCACCCGGGCGAGACTCGGCGACGTCCAGATCCCGTCGAGAAGGCCCAGATCCTTGATCCGGCGGGCCTCCTCGGTGCTGGCGCTGTCGAGGAAAAAACGCATGGAGGCGGGATTCTATAACTCGGACCTCTAGCGGTCCGCTTCGCGGACCGTGAAGCCGACCACCGAAGGCAGACCCCCGCAGTAGACAGCGACGAGCTTGACGCCGGTCGTGAGACCGGCGTCTGTCTCGGCGTCACATGAGAGGGGAAGTCGCCCCCCGACGCTCTCCCTCGTTCTAGCCTTTCGGTGAGCGGAAGGGCGAAGGTGTCCTAGAGGAGAGGGGGATGCGGGGAGCTAAACGCAGACAGCCGGCCCTACTCCTCGTCGTCTCCGAGGAAGTCCGCCTCGCCCTTCTTGCCCGGCTTGCCCCGCGCCTTGCCCGCCTCGGCCGGCGGCGCGGCGTCCGGCGACACCGGGAGCTCGGCCTGCGTCTCGTCCTCGTCCTCGCTCTCGGCCAGCTTCGCGACGGCGACGACCCGATCGCCCTCCTCGAGCTGGATGACGCGCACGCCCTGCGCGGCGCGGCCGGTCTCGCGAATGCCGTTGACCTTCATCCGGATGAGCTGGCCGCGCTCGGTGATGAGCAGGAGCTGGTCCGAGTCGGTCACCGACTTGATCCCGACGACAGGCCCGTTCTTCTCCGTGACCTTGAGGTTGATGACGCCCGAGCCGCCGCGCCCCTGGTAGCGGTACTCCTCGACCTCGGAGCGCTTGCCGTAGCCATTCTCCGTCACCGAGAGCAGGTGCGCCTTCGCGTCGACCACGTCCATCGCGACGACCTCGTCGTTGTCCTTCTTGAGCGTGACGCCGATGACGCCCGTCGTGTCGCGGCCCATGGGCCGGACGTCCTTCTCGGAGAACCGGATGCCCTGGCCCTGGCGCGTGCCGATGAAGATCTGGTCCTCGCCGTTCGTGATGCGCACCGACAACAGCGAATCGCCCTCCTCGAGGTTGATCGCGATGATGCCGCCCGAGCGGACGTTCGAGTACGCCGACAGCGCCGTCTTCTTCACGAGGCCAAGTCTCGTCGCGAACATCACGTAGCGGTCCTCGGGGAAGTCCTTCGTCGCCGCCATGGCGACCATCCGCTCGTTCGGGCCGAGGCTGAGCAGGTTGACGATCGCCTTGCCGCGCGTCGCGGGACCGAGCTGCGGGATGTCGTAGACCTTGATCCAGTGCATGCGGCCGCGCGAGGTGAACGCGAGCACGTATGCATGCGTCGAGGCGACGAACAGGTGCTCGACGAGATCCTCCTCCTTCGTCGTCGCGCCGATGCGGCCCTTGCCGCCGCGGCGCTGCGCGCGGTAGAGCGACAGGGGAGAGCGCTTGATGTAGCCGCCGCGGGACACGGTGATGACCATGTCCTCCTCGACGATGAGATCCTCGATGTCGATGTCCGTGGCCTCGGCCACGATCTCCGTCCGCCGCTCGTCGCCGAACTGCTTGCGGATCTGCTGGAGCTCGTCGACGATGATCTCGAGCACGAGCTTCTCGGAGCCGAGGATCTCGCGGAGCTTCGCGATGAGCGCCAGGACCTCCTTGAACTCCGCGACGATCTTGTCCCGCTCGAGGCCGGTCAGACGATGCAGGCGCATGTCCAGGATGGCCTGGGCCTGCACCTCGTCCAGGCGGAGGACCTGGGTGCCCTTGCCGCCCTCGTCGCCGAGGGAGCTGCCGATGAACTTCTCGAGCGCCGACCGCGTCATCGAGACCTCTGCGGAGAGGCGCGCCTTCGCCTCCTGCGGATCCTTCGACGAGCGGATGACCTTGATGACCTGATCGAGGTTCGCCAGCGCGAGGGCGAGGCCGCGCAAGAGATGCGCGCGCTCTTCGGCCTTCCTCAGGTCGAACTGGGTGCGCCGGATGACGACCGCTTTGCGGTGGTCGATGAAGTGCCGGAGCAGATCGTGCAGCGGCAAGACGCGCGGCTGGTTCTCCACGATCGCCAGGAAGATGATCCCGAAGGACGACTGCATCGGGGTCAGCGCGTAGAGCTTGTTGAGCACGACCTGGGCGTTCTCGCCCCGCTTCAGCTCCACGACGATCCGCATGCCCTCGCGGTTGGACTCATCGCGCAGGTCCGCGACGCCGTCGATCTTCTTGTCGTTGACGTGCTCGGCGATGCGCTCGATGAGCTTCGCCTTGTTGACCTGGTAGGGGATCTCCGTGACGACGATCGACTCCTTGTCGCCGCGGGCCGCCTTCTCGATCATCGCGCGGGCGCGCACCTGTACCGTGCCGCGCCCGGTCTTGTAGGCGTCCCGGATGCCCTGCGCGCCGTGGATGAAGGCGCCGGTGGGGAAGTCGGGCCCGGGGAGCTTCTTCATGAGCTGCCCGAGCGTGGCGTCGGGGTGCTTGATGATCTCGATCGTCGCGTCGATGACCTCGGAGAGATTGTGCGGCGGGATGTTCGTCGCCATGCCGACCGCGATGCCCGTCGAGCCGTTCACGAGGAGGTTGGGGAACTTGGCCGGCAGCACCATCGGCTCGACGAGCGAGCCGTCGTAGTTCGGCGTCCAGTCGACCGTTTCCTTGTCGATGTCGTCGCCGAGGAGCTCCGCCGCGAGGCGCGTCAGCCGCACCTCGGTGTAGCGCATCGCCGCGGCGTTGTCGCCGTCGACGGAGCCGAAGTTGCCCTGCCCGTCCACGAGCGGATAGCGCAGCGAGAAGTCCTGCGCCATGCGGACGACGGAGTCGTACACGGCGCTCTCGCCGTGCGGGTGGTACTTGCCCAGGACGTCGCCGACGATGCGCGCCGACTTGCGATACGGCTTGTTGTGGAGGTTGCCCTGCTCCCACATGCCGTAGAGGCAGCGGCGGTGCACGGGCTTCAGCCCATCGCGCACGTCGGGGAGCGCCCGTCCGATGATGACGGACATGGCGTAGTCGAGGTACGACCGTCGGACCTCGTCCTCGATCGTGACCGGCAGCTTTTCTTCGGGCGTCAGGAGATTGGCCATCGTCTCTTCGCGGGCCGCACGGCGGCCCTGGCGGCCGACCGCGGGCGGGAAGAAGCCCCGCCGCTACGGCCTCGTGTCAAATATCCAGGTTCCTCACGTTCAGCGCGTTCGTTTCGATGAATTCGCGCCGCGGCTCGACCGCGTCTCCCATCAAGATCGAGAACACCTCGTTCGCCTCGACCGCGTCCTCGACGGCCACCTGCAGAAGCCGTCGCGTCTCCGGATTCATGGTCGTGTCCCACAGCTGCTCGGGGTTCATCTCGCCGAGGCCCTTGTAGCGGTTGATGACGAGGCCCTTCTTGGCGGACTCGTACACCGCGTCGACGACGGCGGAGAGCGTCTCGTGCTTCGCGGTCTCGCCGTTGCGCGTGACGACGTAGGGGCCGTCGAGAAATCCGCCGATCGCCTTCGCCGTCTCCTTGATCCGCTTGAACTCGAACGCGCCGACGAACTCCGCGTCGATCCGCGCGGACCGCGGCACGCCGTTGACCTTGCGCGTGGTCTCGAGCGCCCAGCCGGAGTGCTCCTCGTCCGCGACGACTTCGGCCTTCTCGACGCCGAACGCGCGCACCACCTTCGCGAGATCGTCGACCCTCTTCTTCTCGGAGAACTCCGCCTTGCTCGTCATGCCGCGATCGAGCAGCGCGCGCAGCAGCCCCTCGGGAATGCCGCGCTGGCCGAGCTTGCCGACATGCCCCCGGTACTCCTCCATCTTCTCGAGGAGCCCGGCGAGCTTCGTCCCCGAGACCGTCGTGCCCGACATCTCCGACGAGAGCGTGCGGTCCTCCCCGAGGCGGCCGAGGAGGAACTTGGACATCTCCTTCTCGTCCTTCAGGTAGGACTCCTTCTTGTTCTCGGTGACCTTGTAGAGCGGAGGCTGGGCGATGTAGAGGAATCCCTTGTCGATCAGCGTCGCCATGTGGCGGAAGAAGAACGTCAACAGCAGCGTCCGGATGTGCGAGCCGTCGACGTCGGCGTCCGTCATGATCACGATCTTGTGGTACCGGACCTTGGCGGCGTCGAAGTCCGTCGAGATGCCCGCGCCGAGTGCCGTGATGAGCGTCCGGATCTCCGCGGACGCGAGCATCTTGTCGAGCCGCGCCTTCTCGACGTTCAGGATCTTGCCGCGCAGCGGCAGGATCGCCTGGGAGCGGCGGTCGCGGCCCATCTTGGCGGAACCGCCGGCCGAGTCGCCCTCGACGATGAACAGCTCCGAGAACGCGGGGTCCTTCTCCTGGCAGTCGGCGAGCTTGCCCGGCAGCGCGCCCGAGTCGAGCGCGCCCTTGCGGCGGACCAGCTCGCGCGCCTTGCGGGCGGCCTCTCTCGCGCGGGCGGACTCGACGATCTTCTCGACGATCTTCTTGCCGACGCGCGGCGTCTCCTCGAGGTACGAGCCCAGCTTGTCGTAAACGACCTGCTGGACCCACGTCTTCACCTCGGAGGAGACGAGCTTGTCCTTCGTCTGCGACGAGAACTTCGGGTCCTTGACCTTGACGGAGATGACGGCCGTCAGGCCCTCGCGGCAGTCGTCGCCCGAGAGCGTCGTCTCCTTGAGGCCCTTCGTGAGCCCGTTCGCCTCGGCGTACTTCTGGATCGCGCGGGTCAGAGCCGTCTTGAAGCCCTCGAGGTGCGTGCCGCCGTCACGGTTGTTGATCGTGTTGGTGAACGTGAAGAGCGTCTCGGCATAGCCCTCGTTCCACTGCAGCGCGACCTCGACGCGCTCCTTGTCGGCGTCGCGCTTCGGGTCGCCCGTTCCGCCCTCGACGTCCTGGAAGAAGATGACCTTGTCGTGGATCGGCTGCTTCGCCTTGTTGAGGTGCTCGACGAAGCTGCGGATTCCGCCCTCGTATGCGAAGTCGTGCTTCTTCTCCGTTCGCTCGTCGACGATCGAGATGCCCACACCCGGATTGAGGAACGACAGCTCACGCAGCCGCTGCGAGAGGCTGTCGAAGTGGAACTCGGTGACCGAAAAGATCTTCGGGTCCGGCCAGAAGGTGACCTTCGTGCCGGTCTTCTTCGAGGTGCCGACGTTCTTGATCGGCGCGGTCGGCTTGCCCGTCTCGTAGGACTGCTGCCAGACCTTGCCCTCTCTGCGGACCTCGACGTCGAGCCTCTTCGAGAGGGCATTCACGACGGACACGCCGACGCCGTGCAGTCCGCCCGACACCTTGTAGGAGTTGTCGTCGAACTTACCTCCGGAGTGGAGGTCCGTCATGATGATCTCGAGCGTCTCGCGCTTGTGCTCCTTGTGCATCCCGACCGGGATGCCGCGGCCGTTGTCCTCGACCGTCACGGAGTTGTCGGCGTGGATGGTCACGGACACGTGGTCCGCGTAGCCGACCTGCGCCTCGTCGATGGAGTTGTCGACGAGCTCGAACACCATGTGATGCAGACCCGAGATGTCGTCGGTGTCCCCGATGTACATGCCGGGGCGCTTCCGAACGGCCTCCAGGCCCTTCAGGAGCTTGATCGAGTCGGTCGTATATGCCGTGCTGCTCATTCCAATCCCATCAGGCCGTCACGGCGCGAAGCGCGCGCGGAGGCGAGGCGTGGCCCGCGCGCATCTCGAGGACGGCGGTGAGCCGACGCCCGAACCGCTGCGGCGGCGCGGCGCTCGTGAGGAGAACCGAGGCGTTCTCGGGCAGACGCTCGAGGAACTCGGCGGCCCACGCCTCGGAGAGTCCCGCGTCGAAGTCGTCGGCGGCGAACAGGGGAGCCTCGCCTCCGGCGCGCGCGACCGCGCGCCACTCCGCGAGCTTGGCGATCGCAACCGTGCGCGAGATCTCGCCGGACGACGCCTGGGCGGCGAGCGGCGCGCCGCGTCGGGACCATTTCAAATCGTCGCGGTGCGGCCCGGCGAGCGAGTACCCGCGGCGGCGCTCGACGTACGCGACGCGCTCGAACTCGGTGCGGAGCGCCTCGACCGAGTCGTCCTCGGCCGAGATCGCGACCCGGATGTCGGCGTAGTCGCCGGCCGTCTCGGAAGCGAGCTCCAGAAAGTCCGTCTCCCACGCGCGCAGCGCGGCCAGCCGATGGCGGCGAACCGCCGCGCCGGCGGCGCAGAGCTCCTCCGTCCACGTCTCGAGCTCCCCCGGCTCGGGAGCGACGCGCGAGCGCCGCTCCCGCGCGAGGAGCGCGTTTCGCTCGCGCAGCGCGGTCGCGTAGCGCGCGAGGTCGTCGCCGCCCGCGGGCCGCACGCCGAGCACGAGGCGGTCGAGGAATCGGCGCCGCACGACGGGGGAGCCGGCGATGAGCGCGCGGTGGTCCGGGCCGAGGAACACGGCGGGCGCCGTGGCCGAGATGTCGCGAAACGTCGCGGTCTTGCCGGAGCGCTCGAACACGCGTCCGCCCTGCCGCGACCACGACACGCCGATGCGATCGGCGCCGGTGCGGCCGCACACCTCGGCCGTGACGGAGAACGACTCGCCGTCGCGGCTCATCTCCGCGGGCGAGGCGCCGCGAAACGAGCGCTGGCCGCACACGAGGGCCACCGCCTCGAGGACGTTCGTCTTGCCCTGGGCGTTCTCCCCCGCGATCAAAGTGACACCCTCTCCAAAGGAGACGGGGACGGAGGAGAGATTTCGGAAGCCCTGGCTGGAGAGTTCGGAAAGGTGCAAGAGGATCCTGTCTCGCTGGCCGTTCAGAGGCGCATCGGCATGACGACGTAGAGGTACCGAGAGGCGCCCTCGATACCCCCCTCCGGTTGACACAGGCACTGGGTGTTTTCGTCCTTCAGCTCGAGCCGGACGGTCTCGGACTCGGCCTCCTCGAGGAAATCGAGGAGGTACTGGGCGTTCAGGCCGATCGACATCGGCTCGCCGTCGAAGGCGATGTCGAGCGACTCCGTCCCCTCACCGAGCTCCTGACTCGCCGACGCGACGGTCAGCGTGTTCTTCTCGAACGACAACTTCACGCCGCGCGAGCGCTCGGAGGAGAAGAGCGCCACGCGCCGGATCGCGGCTTGTGACGCTGCCGTCGGGACCTTCGCGACACGGTCGTTGTTCTTCGAGAGGATCTTCTCGTAGTCAGGAAAGTTGACGTCGAGCAGGCGCGCGACCAGTTGGCGACTGCCGACGGTGAAGAGCAGGTGGTTCTCGGAGTGGCGAATCTCGACGCGCGCATCCGCGCCGCCGTCCATCTTCAAGATCTCCGAGAGCGCCTTCTTCGGAATGAGGACATTCGGCAACGCCGCTTTCGCGTCCTCCTTCGGGAAGTCGATGAGCGCCAGCCGATGCCCGTCGGTCGCCACGAGCTCGAACTCCTTGCCCTTGTCCTTCAGGAGCGCGCCCATGAGCTGGAACCGGGTCTCCTCCGCCGATACGGCGTACAAAACCTTACGCGTCAGTCGTTTCCAGAGGTCCAGCGGGAAGGAAACGCCCTTCTTCGCCTCGACCTTCGGGACCGTCGGAAAGTCCTCGGCCGGCTGCGCGACGAGCCGGAAGCTCGACCGCTGGCACGTCACGCCGAGGTAGTGGTTGTCCATCAGCTTCAGCGCGACGTCCGCTTCCGGAAGGTTGCGGATCAGATCGAAGAGCTTCCTCGCCGGGACCGTGACGCTTCCCGGCCGCGTGATCCTCGCTTCCGCCTGGGAGAGCAGCGTCAGGTCGAGGTCGGTCGACGTGAAGCTGAGGTGTCC
This sequence comes from Thermoanaerobaculia bacterium, assembly GCA_036271035.1. GTDB lineage: Bacteria > Acidobacteriota > Thermoanaerobaculia > UBA5066 > Gp7-AA6 > DAHUXD01. The sequence goes on from DATBBK010000219.1 coordinate 30,782, forward strand.
ATCGGCGGCCTTGAGGAGGATGTTCGAGAGAATCGGAATGGTATTTTTTCTCTCCACGACCCCCTGCATGAGCGTGAGCTCATTCAGAAAATCCCCTCGCCGAACCGTCAATTCCATGCGTGTAAATGCCCTCCGGACAGAGAAAAAAGTCTATCACATTTAACCGCAATAATAGGGCCGCGCAAAAATTGCGGATGCTCAGAAAAGTCAATAGATACCGTATCAAAATGAGCGTCGCGTCTGTGGATGTCTCTTCCGCTTAATCCGCGATCGAGGCCTCGCGCGACGACGCGACGCGCGTGTGGAAAACACCGAAGAGGAAAACTCGCGATGCGCTCGCGCCGCGTCAGCGGTAGGGCTGCATCAGACCGTCGACGACCCTGCGGAAATCGGCGTCATCCTCGAGCATGCGCTCGATCTTCTCGACAGAGTGCATGACCGTCGAGTGGTGCTTGTCGTTGAACAGCCGGCCGATCTCGGGATAGGAGAGCTCGGTCAGCTTCCGGCACATGTACATCGCGACCTGCCGGGGAAACGCGACCGGCTTGGCGTTCGACTTCGCCTTCATGTCCGAGACCCGCAGGCCGTAGTGGGAGGCCACGGACTTGAGGATCTCGGCGGGCACCGCCCGCTTGTCCTCCGTCCCCACGATGTCCTTGAGGGTCTCCCGCGCGAGGTCCACGGAGATGGGCTTGCCGGTCAGGGAGGAGAACGCCAGGACGCGGTTCAGCCTCCCCTCGAGCTCGCGGACGTTCGACTTCACGGTCCCCGCGATGAACATCGCGACGTCGTTGGGGACGTCCGCCTTCTCGGCCGCCGCCTTCTTGCGGATGATCGCGACCTTCATCTCGAGGTCGGGCGGCTGAATGTCCGCGATCAGGCCCCACTCGAAGCGGGAGCGGAGCCGCTCCTCGAGCGTCGGAATCTCCTTCGGCAGGGCGTCGGAGGTCAGGACGATCTGCTTCTGCGCGTCGTGGAGCGCGTTGAACGTGTGGAAGAACTCCTCCTGGGTCGAGTCCTTGCCCGCGATGAACTGGACGTCGTCCATGAGCAGCACATCGAGCTCGCGGTAGCGGCGCTTGAACTCGTGCATCCGCTCGAACCGCAGTGCGTTGATGAGGTCGTTCAGGAAGCGCTCCGCGGAGAGGTAGAGGACGCGCGCGTCCGGCTCGCGGCGGAGCACCTCGTGGGCGATCGCGTGCATCAGGTGGGTCTTGCCGAGGCCGACCCAGCCGTACAGAAACAGCGGATTGTAGGAGCGCGAGGGCGACTCGGCGACCGCGCGCGCCGCCGCGTGCGCGAACTGATTCGACGAGCCGACGACGAACGTCTCGAACGTGAACCGCGGGTTCAGCACCAGGCCGCGAGCGGGCGGCGCGGGAGCGGTTCCCGCGGGCATCGGCAGCGGCGCCTCCGCGTTCGAGGCCTCGAAGCGGATCGCGAGGCCGGGGAAGCCCGCCGCCTGCGCCTCGCGCGTCAGGAGCTCGCCGTGGCGCGACTCGATCCAGTCCGCGAAGACCCGCGTCGGCACCGAAACCGTCAGCTGCGGGCGCTCACCGTCGGGCGTGAAGGCGATTTGCCGCGTCGGGCCGAACCAGGTTTTCAGCTCCTTCCCGTCGAGCTTTCCCTCGATCTGCTTGAGGATGGAGGCCCAGATCTCGGTCATCGTCCTCGCTGCGCCGCGCGCCAGGATTTCCACAGGTTATCCACAGCTGTGGAAGCCTGTGGGTAACTTGGGGGGCGGGAGTATACGCCTCTCCGCTTTGCAAGGTGACCGGACTTCACCGACCTCGGCCGCAAACGCGACGTTCGCCCGGGCCCGATCCCGGCCGTCTCCCGCCCCTCGCCCGGGTTCCTTGACTTCCTGACGGGTCGGCCCTAGGATTCGCGCTCCTTATGAAGCGCACCTTTCAGCCCAACAACCGGCGCCGCAAGCGCACCCATGGCTTCCTCGTGCGGATGCGGACGCGAGCGGGCCGCGCCGTTATATCGGCGCGTCGGCGCAAGGGGCGCAAAAGACTCACGGTGTGAACTCGGGCCCGGCCGCCGCGGAGACTCTCTCCCGCGACGACCGCCTCCGCAAACGCAGGGAATTCGAAGAGTGCTACGCCTCCGGGGCGCGCGCGTCCGGTCGATTCATTCAGGTCTTCCTCTCGACGGGCGAGGCGTCCGACGCCAAGGGTGGGTCCGACCGATGCCGGCTCGGCATTTCGGTGCCGCGCCGCGTCGGGAACGCAGTGATGCGCAATCGCGTCCGGCGCCGGCTGCGGGAGATCTTCCGGCGCGAGCGCGCCGCCCTGCCCGCCTCGGCGCGATCGCTCGTGATTCACGCGAGGCCGTCCTCGGCGGGCGCGTCGTTTCGGGAGATCCGCGCGGACGTGCTCGACACGGTCGCTCGGGCGGCGCGTGGCCGTCGGACGCGATGAGCGCGCCCTCGCGGGCCGCCGCCGGTTTGCTCGGGCTGTACAAGAGATTCCTCTCGCCATTGCTGCCCCGCGCCTGCCGCTTCGAACCCACCTGCTCCGTCTACGCGAGGCAGGCGATCGAGCGGCACGGCCTCGGCCGCGGTGGAGCGCTCGCGATCCGGCGGCTGCTCAAGTGTCAGCCGTTCCACCGCGGCGGATTCGACCCGGTTCCGTGAGCGTGGACCGGACCTGAGAGCCTGACGATGGAAAGCCGCCGACTCCTTCTCGCCGCCGGTCTGTCACTGGGCGTCCTCCTGCTCTGGGAGTGGCTCGCGCCCAAGCCGCCGCGAAAGCCCCCGGCCGCCGTGCCGACGGCCGTGGCCGCGACTTCCGCGGCGACACCGGGACCGTCGGGCTCATCCAACGCGCCCGCGCCCGCGACGCTCGCCGCCCCCGTGGCCGCGCCCGCCGTGGCCGCGGAGTCCGAGAGCACCGAGACGATCGAGAATCCCGTGCTCCGCGCGACCTTCTCGAACCGCGGCGGCGTCCTCTCGTCGCTCATCCTGAAGCAGTACAAGGACGAACAGGGCCGTCCGCTCGAGCTCGTGCGGGCGCTGCCCTCCGGCCCGCGTCCGCTCGCGCTCGAGTTCCCCTCCAACGCCGACGCGGGGAAGAAGATCGCGGCCGCGCTCTTCGCGATCGAGCGGACCGGCGAGCGGGGAGTCCGGCTGCGATGGTCGGACGGGACGCTGTCGGTGTCGAAGGAGATCTCGGTCGACGCGGGTTACCTCTTCGACGTGCGCGTCGCCGTATCGGGCCCGAGCTTCTATCTGCTCGCGGGTCCGGGCCTGCGCAACCCGGCCGAGAAGGAACAGGTCTCCCGCTACGTCATGCCGGCCTCGGCCGTGGCCGCGACCGCGAGCCGCCTCGAGCTCGTCTCGCCGCTCAAGGCGAAGGAGGAGACCTGGCCGATCCCCGCGAAGGGATTCGCGGGCGTCGAGGACAACTACTTCCTGCAGGCGCTCATCACGCGCTCTCCGACCGAGGCGCGCGTGTTCCTCTTCCCCGGAACGACCGCCGGCGAGAAGCCGGTGCCGGTCCTCGCCACGGGTCTCAAGGGCGACGGACGGCTCGACTGCTCGGCATACATCGGTCCAAAGGACGTCTCGCTCCTCGCGAGCTACAAGCTCGGGCTCGAGCGCACCGTCGACTTCGGCTGGTACGGGATCCTCGCCGGACCGCTGCTCTGGATGCTCAAGAAGAGCTACGCGTTCGTGGGCAACTGGGGCGTCGCGATCCTGCTCGTCACGTTCGTGATCCGGCTCGCCCTCTTCCCCCTGACAGCGAAGAGCTACACCTCGATGAAGAAGATGCAGAAGCTCTCGCCGAAGATGAACGCGATCAAGGACAAGTACAAGAAGGCGAAGACCGACGCGACGCAGCGGCAGAAGATGAACCAGGAGCTGATGGCGCTCTACCAGGCGGAGGGCTACAACCCGATGAGCGGGTGTCTGCCCATGCTGCTGCAGCTGCCGATCCTCGTCGCGTTCTACAACGTGCTGTCGAGGACGATCGAGCTGCGCCACGCGCCCTTCGTGTTCTGGATCAAGGATCTCTCGGCGATCGACTCGAGCTACGTGCTCGTCATCCTGATGATCCTGTCGATGTACGCGCAGCAGGCGATGACGCCGTCGACGCTGGATCCCGCGCAGAAGAAGATGTTCATGTTCATGCCGGTGATCTGGGGGTTCTTCCTGAAGGACATGCCCTCGGGTCTGGTGCTGTACTGGCTCTTCTCCAACCTGTTGACGATCGTGCAGCAGCTCGTCATGAACCGAATCGTGAAGGAGGACGACCCGACTCCGCCGCGGCGAGGCGCGAAGGCGCTCAAGCAGGCGCGGGCCTGAGTCGAATACGCGCATGAGATACGAAGCGAAGTCCGAGCGTGAGGCGGTGGAGGCGGCGGCGAAGGCGCTCAATCGGCCCGCCGAGTCGATCACCTACACGGTCATCCGGGACGAGAAGTCGTTCTGGGGCGGCCGGGTCGTCGAGATCGAGATTCAGGAGCCGGCGGGCGGCGAACAGGCGTCCGCAGCGGCGCGGCCGACACACGTCGTCTACCGCGACGCGACGGACGAGGAGAGCGCGTCCGCCGGCCAGACGAGCGACGACGACGAGGAGACCTGGGACGCCCGGCCGCCCGCACCCGCGCGCGCGCCCCGCGAGTCCCGGCAGAATCCGGCCCACGAGGGCGGCGCGCGCCGCGAGCCGGCTCAGCCGGGCGCGACCGATGCCGACGCCGTCTCCGCCGTCGAGTCGACGCTGACCGAGCTCCTGTCCGCCGCGGGCCTGCTCGTCGAGATCCGGCGCCGCGAGTCGAACGGCGACGAGCTCCTCTTCGAGCTGTTCGGCGACGACGTCGAGCCTCTGCTCGCGAACAAGGGCGAGGGGCTGACGGGCCTCGAGGTCCTCGTCGGACGCATCGCCTCGAAGCGCATCGGCGCTCCGGTCCACCCGCGGCTCGACGCCGAGGGCTTCCGCGCCCATCGCAAGGAGGCGCTCGAGGAGCTCGCGCGCAACTCCGCCGAAGAGGTGCGCCGCTCGAGGCGCCCGCAGCTGCTTCCGCCCCTCGCGCCCTGGGAGCGCCGCCTCGTCCACATCGCGCTCGCCGAGGAGGCGGACGTGGAGACCGAGTCGGAGGGCGACGGCTTCATGAAACGGGTCGAGGTGCGGCTGAAGAGGTAACGCGGCGTGACCGATGCCTCCCGCTGACTTCAGCCGGCTCGACACGGTCGTCGCCCTCGCCACTCCCTTCGGACGCTCCGCGATCGCGGTCGTCCGCCTCACCGGTCCCGAAACGCGCCGGATCCTCTCCGCTCTGGCGCCGTCGCTAAGTGCGGCGCCGGAGCCGCGAACGCCGCGGCTCGCCGAGCTGCGCGGTGCCCGAGGTGAGCCGCTCGACCGCGCGCTCGTGACGCTCTTCGCCGCGCCCGCGTCGTTCACGGGGGAGGACGTGGCGGAGATGTCGGTGCACGGCAGCCCGGCGGTGATCGCGGGCGTGATCGAGGCGGCGATCGCGGCCGGCGCGCGGCCGGCGCGGGCGGGGGAGTTCACGGAGCGCGCCTTCCGATCCGGGAAGCTCGACCTGCTCCGCGCGGAGGCGGTGGGCGAGCTCATCGAGGCGCGGACGCCGCGGGCGGCCCGGGCCTCGCTCGCGCGGCTCGAGGGCGCGCTGTCCGAGCGGTTCCGGCGCGTCCGCGAGGATCTCCTCGAGGCGGCGTCCGGGCTCGCCGCCGCGATCGATTTCTCGGAGGACGCCGGCGAGGAGGTCGGCGAGCAGGTCCCGTCGCGCCTCCGCGCCGCCGAGGAGGCGCTCGAGCTGCTCGCCGCGAGCTATCGCGCGGGGCGCCTGCTCACCGCCGGAGCCCGCGTCGCGATCCTGGGCCGGCCCAACGCGGGCAAATCGACGCTCTTCAACGCGCTCGCCGGATCGGCGCGCGCCATCGTGACCGACGTGCCCGGCACGACGCGCGACGCGCTCGAGGCGGAGCTCGACCTCGGCGGCATTCCGGTCACGGTGGTGGACACGGCCGGCCTGCGCGAGACCGACGACCTCGTCGAGTCGCTCGGCGTCGCGCGGGCCCGCGCGGAGGCGGAGCGCGCCGACGCGATCGTCTGGGTCTACGACGCGGCCGAGGGACTCTCGGAGGCGGAGGCCGCGGAGCTCGCGAGCCTGGACAAGCCGCGCGTCGTGGTGGCCAACAAGATCGACCGCGCGTTCGGCGCGATCGCTCCGGACGCGGAGCCGCTCTGCGGGCTCGCCGAGGACGCGGGCGCGAGACTCCGCGGCTGGCTCTCCGAGTGCGTCGCGTCGGGCGTGGCGATCGAGGAGGCGTCCGAGGCGCTCGCGTCGCTCCGACAGCACGAGCTCACGACGCGCGCGCGCGACGCCGCGGCGGCGGCGCGGGAATCGCTGTCGCTCGGAGACTCGCCCGAGTACGCCGCGGCGCACTGCACGGACGCGCTCGCCGCGATCGCGGACCTCGTCGGCGACACGACCTCGGAGGACGTGCTCGCGCGCGTGTTTGCGACTTTCTGCATCGGAAAGTGACGAGTCAGAGCGAAGCTCCGGACGCGTCATGCCGAGGAGCGCAGCGACGCGGGATCCCGTCGTTGCGCGCCGTGGATGCCGTCGGCGAAGGGCCTGCCGGGGACAGGATCCTTCGCTAGCGCTCGGGATGACGGCTCAAAGAGGCGGGGGCAAGCCCCGGCTGTCGCGCCGTATCTCGGGGATTGCGCCGCGGCCGGCGCCACGAGCCGTCATGGAGACGGCGACCCGCGGAGGGACGCGCGCGTCCCGTCGACCGATGCGTCGCGAGGGACGGCCTCGGGCTGCCGCGGGTCCCGCGCGACCGGCGAGAGAACGGCTTCCAGAGCCGGCCGCATCTGGGAGAGCTGCTGCAGTCGGATGACGAGATTCCACGCACGCTCGAACTTCTTCCAACCCGCGCTGTAGGCGGCGTGCTTGACGGCGTGCTTCGCGGAGCGGTGAGCCGATGCGCCTCGGAAGATGGAACTCCAGCGATAGAACTCCCGGTAGGACCAGTCATAGCCGCGCTTCAGCTCCTCCGCGGAAAGGCCGACCGGCCGATACACGACGTGCCGCGTGTCGTAGAGATCCCAGTTACGCGTCAGGAGACGTTCCCGTGCGGCCATCTCCGAGAAGAGGGCGGTTCCCGGGTACGGCGTGAGGATGTGAAAGGTGGCGGTCGTGATCCCGCTGCGGATCCCCCACTCGACCGTGCGGCGGAAGACGTCGCGGTCGTCCCCGTCCAGTCCGAAGACGAAGCTTCCGTTGATCATGATGCCGAGATCGTCGAGGCGCCGGACGACGTCCTCGTAGCTCCGACCCAGGTTCTGGCTCTTGCCCGCGACCGCGAGGCCTTTCGGAGAGAGCGTCTCGAATCCGACGAACAGGCTGCGCAGTCCGGCGGCCGCGGCCAGCTCGACGACGTCGTCCCGGAGGATCGAGTCGACGGTGGCCGCGCCCTGGAAGACACGTCCCATTCCGCGCATGCCTCGGAACAGATCTCTCGCGAAGCGGGGGTCGCCGAAGAGGTGGTCGTCCAGGAAGTAAAGGTGGCGGCCGGGGAGCCGCGCGATCTCGGCGAGGGCGGCGTCCACGCGCTGCGTGTAGAAGGAGCGGCCTCCGGCGAAGAACGCATCCTTGTAGCAGAACCCGCAGTGGTGCGGGCAGCCTCGCGAGACGACGATCGAGTTCGGTACGAGATAGAGCCCCCGCCGGATGAGGTCTCTGCGGATCGGCGGCAGTCCGCTGAGCGTGCGCGCCGCCGACTCGTAACGGCGCAGAGTTGTCCCTGCGGCGAGATCGCGCAGGAACCGCGGGAACGTGTCCTCACCGGGTCCCAGGAAGATCGTGTCCGCGTGCGGCGCGGCCTCGTCCGGGAGCGACGTGACGTGGAGGCCTCCCAACGCGACGTAGGCCCCGCGCGCCCGATAGTGCTCCGCGATCCGGTAGGCGCGGTACGCGTTGGTGATGTAGACCTGGATGACGACCAGATCGGGATCGTCGTCGAGCTGGAGCTTCTCGACATGTTCGTCCTGGAGTGTGATCTCGAGATCAGGATCGAGGTAGGCGGCCAGGGTCGCCAGGCCGAGGGGCGGGAACAGCGAGTATTTGATCGGGCGCCAGAACGGGCTCGTCGCTTCTGTCAGCGCCGGAAGGATGAGCTTGACGCGTCGTATCGGACGGCTCGGCACGGTCCTGCGAGCCTAGTACAAAGTACTTTGTATTACAATGTAGCGACGGGCGCGGCTCGCGCCCACAGGACTGAGAGACAATCCGCGCCGTGAAGTACGAGGTCCTCGTCGTCGGCGGCGGGCACGCGGGCGTGGAGGCCGCGCACGCGGCCGCGCGCATGGGGCGGCGCACCGCGCTGATCACCGCCTCGGCGGCGTCGATCGGACGTATGTCGTGCAACCCGGCGATCGGCGGCCTCGCGAAGGGCCAGCTCGTGCGCGAGATCGACGCGCTGGGCGGGCTCATGGGACGCCTCACCGACGCCGCGGGCATCCAGTTCCGCATCCTCAACCGCTCGCGCGGGCCCGCCGTATGGGGACCGCGCGCGCAATGCGACCGCGCCCGCTACTCCACGCTCGCGCGGGCCGCGCTCGAGGCGACGCCGGGTCTCGACGTCCTCGAGGGCATGGCGGAATCGATCCTCGTCGACGCCGCGGCCGGCCGCGCGTCCGGCGCCGCGACGGAGTCGGGCGAACGGATCGAGGCGGACGCCGTCGTCGTCACGGCCGGCACGTTCCTGAACGGCCTCATGCATACCGGCGAGCGCCGCACCGAGGGAGGACGCGTCGGCGAGGCGGCGTCGCGCGGGCTCTCGGCGTCGCTCGGGTCGCTCGGGATCCGGCTCGGGCGCTTCAAGACGGGCACGCCGCCGCGCGTTCACCGCGACTCGGTCGACTACGCGGCGTGCGAGCCCCAGCCGGGCGACGAGCCGCCCGTGCCGTTCTCGTTCCGGACGCCGCCGGGATCGCTGCCCGAGCGGCAGGCGCTCTGCTGGCGCACGGCGACGAACCCCGCGGTCCACGCGCTGATCCGCGAGAACCTGCACCGCAGCCCGATGTACTCGGGCGCGATCGCCGGGATCGGACCGCGGTACTGCCCGTCCGTCGAGGACAAGGTCGTGAAGTTCGCCGACAAGGCCGAGCACACGATCTTTCTCGAACCGGACGGCTGGGATTCCGAGGAGATCTACGTCAACGGACTCTCGACCTCGCTGCCCGAGGACGTGCAGCTGGCGATCCTCGCGCTCGTGCCGGGCCTCTCGACGGCCCGGATGATCCGGCCGGGCTACGCCGTCGAGTACGACTTCGCGTTTCCCGACCAGCTGCGGCCGACGCTCGAGTCGTGCGCCCTCGATCGCCTCTTCCTCGCCGGGCAGATCAACGGCACGTCCGGCTACGAGGAGGCTGCCGCGCAGGGGCTGATCGCCGGAGTCAACGCCGCGCTCGCCGTCCGTGGCGAGGAGCCGTTCGTGCTCGAGCGTTCGGAGGCGTACGCCGCCGTCATGATCGACGACCTGACGCGCCTCGGCCTCGAGGAGCCCTATCGCCTCTTCACGTCGCGCGCCGAGCATCGGCTGCTCCTGGGAGTCGACACGGTCCTACCGCGCCTCGTGCCATACGGCCGGCGGCTCGGCCTCGTGTCGGAGGCGGAGCACGACGCGGCGATGGGGAGCGAGCGGCGGATCGCCGCCGCCGTCACGGCGCTGCGCGAGCATCGCGTGAATCCGAGCGAGGCCGAGCGGGCGCGCATTCGCGCGGCCGCGGGCGTCGTGCTCGACGCGCCGACGACGCTCTTCGGGCTGCTGCAGCGCGCGGATGTCGACCCGGACGCGATCGCCGGCCTCGAGCCGGGCGTGTTTACGCCGCTCACGCGGGAGGAACGGCGCATCCTCCTGTCTAAAGTACGATACGACGGTTACATCCGGCGGGAGCTCGAGCGGCTCGAGCGGCTCAAGCCGTTCGAGAGCCGTCGCATCCCGGATGACTTCCGCTACGACGGCGTGCCGGGACTCTCCCGGGAGGTCGTTGAGAAGTGCGGCCGCCGGCGCCCTCGAACGATCGGCGAGGCGGCGCGCATCCCCGGCGTGACGCCCGCCGCGGTGGCGGTAATCTCGGCTCATGTCGCGCGATCCCGCGAGCGCGGAGTTTCCCCAACCGCCTGAGCGCTTCGCGCGGCTCCTCGCAAGCGCGCGCGCCAAAGCCATTCGGGGCGCGTCCGCGCACCAGCTCGCCCGCTATCTGTCGGAGCTGGATGCCTGGCGACAGCGGATCAATCTGACGGGCCGCCTCACGCCCGAAGAGCTCGTCGCGCACGCGCTCGAATCCCTACCTGCGATCGAGCTAATTGCTGATGGCGAAAGCGTTATCGACATCGGCAGTGGCGCCGGCTTCCCCGCACTTCCACTCGCGATTCTGCGACCCGAGGCCGCGTTTACGCTCGTCGAGCCCACTTCCAAAAAGGCCGCGTTTCTGCGGCACGCGGCTCGGGCGCTGCCGCTTCCGAACGTGACTGTGCGGGCGGCTCGGCTCCAGGACGTCCATGACGTGTCCTTCGACGTCGCGACGACGCGTGCGGTCGGATCGCTCGGCGCGCTCCTCGGGCCGGCGGCATTTCTCCGTCCGGGCGGGCGTCTGCTGGCCTGGACGACCGAGCCGGACGCGCTCGCGGGCGAGCTTTCGGTCCTGCGGCTCACGAAGACTCTTCCGATCGCCGGGTCGCGCGCGAAGGTGGTGGCCGTCTTCGAGAAGCCGGGCCCATAGCGGGCTTAGGGGCGTGCCACGTGGAACCATCGGCGCGCGGGTCGGCGCTCGCCCTCGCTCCGGGAGCTTCTGCGCTTCGAGCCGAGCTCGGTTCGGTGAAGAGGAACCGCGCAGACGCCCCGCGGGCAACGCAAGACCGCAGGCGCGAGACCGGATATCCATGGGGAACCGGTCGAAGGCCGCCTCCCGCCGGCCCTCCTGAACCATAATCCGCCGCCATGAACCGGGTCATCGCCGTCGCAAACCAGAAGGGCGGCGTCGGCAAGACGACCACCGCGATCAACCTGGCGGCGGCCCTGGCGGCCTTCGACCGCAAGGTCCTCCTCGTCGACATGGACCCGCAGGCCAATGCGACGTCCGGCCTGGGGATCGACAAGCGGGGCCCGGGGGAGACGGTCTACGGGGCTCTCCTGTCCGGGGACGCGACCGGTGCGATTCGGGAAACGTCCTCCGTGAATCTCTCGCTGCTGCCGTCCGGACGCGACCTGGTCGGCGCCGAGATCGAGCTCGTCCCGCTGCCAGACCGGGAGGCGCGCCTGCGATTCGCCCTCGGATCCATCCGGGAACGGTTCGACGACATCCTGATCGACTGCCCGCCGTCGCTCTCGCTTCTGACGGTCAACAGCCTGACGGCCGCCGACTCGGTGCTCGTGCCGATGCAGACCGAGTACTTCGCCCTCGAAGGAGTGACGGAGCTGCTCGAAACGGTCGAGCGGGTGAAACACTCGTTCAACCCGCTCCTTCGGCTCGAGGGGATCGTCTTGACCATGTATGACGAGCGGACTAACCTCGGAAAACAGGTCGTCGAGGACATCCGCCGTCATCTGGGAGATAAGGTGTTCGACACGGTGATCCCCCGGAACGTCCGGCTCGGAGAAGCCCCATCGTTCGGAAAAAGCGCTCTCGCCTACGACATCAAGTCACGCGGCGCCGAGGCGTATCTCGAGCTCGGCCGCGAGCTGCTGCGCCGAAACGGCCGATGAGCGCGGGAAAGAAGCCGGTGCTGGGTCGGGGGCT
>DATBBK010000220.1:0-3491 GCA_036271035.1 Thermoanaerobaculia bacterium
AGCCGTCGCCCTCCTCGCCGAGCCGGTCCGCCACCGGGACGCGAACGTCGGTCAGGAAGATCTCGACGGTGCCCGACGCGTTGACGCCGAGCTTCACCTGGTGCTTCGATCGGTCGAAGCCCGCCGCGTTGGCGTCGACGATGAACGCCGAGATGCCGCGCGTCTTCCTCTCGGGATTCGTCATCGCGAACAGGACGCAGAGGTCCGCCGCCTGCCCGCACGTGATGAACACTTTCTGGCCGGTGATCCGGTAGGAGTCCCCCTCGCGGACCGCCCGCGTCTTCTGGTTGCCCGCGTCCGAGCCCGCGTCGGGCTCCGTCAGCGCGAAGCAGCCGAGCTTCTCGCCGCGCGCGAGCGGCGTCAGGAAGCGCTTCTTCTGATCATCGTTGCCGAACTTCTCGATCGGATCGCAGACGAGCGAGTTGTTGACGGACAGGATGACACCCATGTTCGCGCAGACGCGCGAGATCTCCTCGACCGCGATCGCGTAGGCGACGGTGTCCATGCCCGACCCGCCGTACTCGACGGGCACCGCGACTCCGGCGAGCCCGAGCTCTCCGGCCGCGCGGAAGAGGTCCTTTGGGAACTCGCCCGTCTGATCGATGACCGCCGCCCGCGGCCGGACCGATCCCTCGGCAAACTCCCGCACGGAGCTCTGGAGGAGTTGTTGATCCTCCGACAGATCCAGATTCATCGACGGGCGAGTATATCGGGCAAGTATTCCCCCCTTTGCCATCCCGAGCGCAGCGATGCGGGGGATCGGAAAGGGATCCCTCGTCGCTCCGCTCCTCGGAATGACAGGGGTGGCCTAAGGGCGGCTCACTCCGCGCACGAAATCGCGGATCGCCTCCGCGTAACGCGGCCACGACGCGCGGTCCGCCGCCGCGGCGAGTCCCGGCTCGTAGAAGCCCGCCGGCCGCGACAGCGCTGTGCGCACGGCAGTGGCGAGTCCGGCCGCGTCGCCCGGCTCGAAGAGCTCCCCCGTCGCGCCCGGGACGACGACATCCGGGAGCCCGCCCGCGCGCGCGGCGACGGCCGGCCGGCGCGCCGCGAACGCCCGCGCCGCGATGCCGCTGCCCGACACCGTGCGGTACGGAAGCACCGCCGCGTCGCATGCGGCCATCCAGTCGCGCATCTCCTCCTCGCCGACGTACTCGTCCTTCCAGATCAGGCTCTCCTTCACGGGGCTCGCCGCCGCGCGCTTCGAGAGATCGAGCGCGTCCGGGAAGACCTCGCCGACGACGGCGACGCGCGCGCCCGCCTCCCGCACGATCGCGGGCGCCGCGTCGAGCAGCAGGTCGACGCCCTTGTAGCGGCGGACGAGCCCGAGGAAGAGAACGAGCGGCGCGTCGCCGATCTCGAGGCCGAGGCGGCGGCGCGCGTCCTCGCGCGAGCGCGGCGGCAACGCCTCGACCGGATGAGGGACGAGCAGGACGGGCTGCTTCGGCGCGATGCGCGCGAGCCTCTCGCGGTCCGCCTCCGCGTGCACGACGTACGCGTCCGCCGCCGTCAGCGCGCCCCGCGCGAGGAGCCGGCGCCCGGCGCCGCCCTCGTGGTCCTCGACGTTGTGGCAGAGCAGCACGCGCGGCGTCTGCGGCGACGCACGGCGCACCGCGCGCATCACCGCGCGGACGGGGAGCGCCCAGAACGCCGTCCACCACGGGACGAGCAGCCCGTCCCGTGCCTCCGAGGCGGCCCGCGCCGCGGCGTCGCGCCAGGACCGCGGGCTCGCCCAGTCGAGGATCGGCACTGCGATCGCGGGCGCCTCGGCGTCTTTCTCGAAGCGGTCGAACCGCCTCGGGTCGAGCCGCCGCGGGTATCGCCGCGAGAACGTCAGCCAGAGGACGTCCTCGAGGCGGCCGAGCTCCTCGACGAGGCGCGACGTCTCTCGCGCGATGCCGCCCCGGTCCGGAGGCGCCGGTCCGAGGACGGCGATGCTCAAGGGTTCGTCGCGGCGCGGCTCCGGCTGGAGCCCGCGCTCACGGGCAGACGAACGCGTTCGTGTCCTGGAGCGGCACGAATGGCGTGTTGAGCGCGTTCTCGTACGTCTTCATCACGCCGGTCGTCGTGTCGACGACGGTCAGCACGACGTGCTGGTTCGTGAGCCCGCCGGCGAAGACCCAGTAGCGAGGGGTGCTCTGCGTGCAGGCGTTGAGGACTTTGACGACGATTTCGATGTTCGTGGGGTCCCGGAACCAGAAGTATCCCGTGTCGCCCGTGATTGCGACGCCGGTGCCGCTGCCGGTCTGCCCTTTCGAGTTCGCGTAGTCGGCGGTGACCTTGAACCGCCCGTTGTTGAGGCAAAGCGTGTTCGCGTCCACGACGCACGGCACGCCCGGAGTCGCCGGCTGCAGCCACGGCGCGACCGACGGGAACGTCACGCGGAACGCGCCGTCGAGGCTGGAGTTCTCCGTGACGTCGCAATCGTCGTTCGGGTTCAGGCCGCATGCGCCGAAGAGCTGGCCGACGACGCTCAGGTCCGCGAGATAGACAGGCGACCCGGAGCTGCCGCCTCCGGTGCCTCCCTCGATGTCCTTCTCGTAGAGGAACAGGCCCTGCGGCGCGTCGTCGCACGAGGCCGGCGTCGGCACCGCGCTGATCTGCTCCTTCGTGAAGACCTGCGCCTCGCCGCCGGGGTAGCTCACCCGATAGAGGATCGTGCCGCCCGCGTGGCTGTAGTCGGTCGTGTCCCAGCCGAGGAACACGCTGTTCGTCGGCGGATCGTGCGAGAGCTGGACGAAGGTGAAGTCGCTCGCCTTCGAGGTCGCGAGCAGCGTCGACCCGAGCGTGCGCGGGAACTGGCCCGGGTCCGGCTGTATCCCGTTGCACGACGACGTTCGGAACTGCCAGATCGCCTCGAGCGACGTCGCGGAGGCCTGGTTGTCGAAGCAGTGGTTGGCCGTGAGCAGGTACGGGACGAATGTCGCGGGCGAGGCGTTCATGAGCCCGCCCGAGCAGACGAACGCTCCGCCCTGATCCATGAAGGTGAGCTGCCCGATCGCGTCCGAGGCCTCGTCGACGTTCGGGAAGTCCGACGGCGCCACGCACCAGACGTCGATGAAGCACGCGTCGGACTTCGGCCGCGCGGTGGCCGCATCGGATCGCGCCGCAGAGGAGGAAGACGACGGCGCGAACCCGGGGTGCTCCAGGTGGACGACCGCGTCGACCGACAGCGCGGCGTCGTGCGCGCCCGCCGGCACGTGGACCTCGAGAAAGATCTCGCCGGCGAAGACGGTGTTGGTCCAGAAGCCCTCGGGCGGAAGCTCGCGCTCGAACGTGTACGGCCCGTGAACCTCGCCCGCCGCCGAGTAGACGTAGGCGCGCGAGCCGGGCGGCAGCTGAGCGCGGCGTAGGTGGAGGCGAAGCGCGCCCGCGCCCGCCGAGGTGAAGGACGCGGTCCAGACCGACTCCCCGCCCGCGTACTCGAAGAGGCCGCCGCCCACCACGGCGCCGCCGGTCGTCGGCGCGGGCAGGCTCGCGAAGCCGACCGC
>DATBBK010000221.1:0-16959 GCA_036271035.1 Thermoanaerobaculia bacterium
GCGAGCGCGAGTGCTCGATTCAGCGGCGCCATCAGAAGCTGATCGAGGAGGCGCCGTCGGCCGTGCTCGACGAAGACCTGCGCCGCCGCATGGGGGAGGCCGCGATCACGGCCGCGCGCTCGGTGGGATACGTGAACGCCGGGACGGTCGAGTTCCTGCTCGACCGCGACGGGACGTTCTACTTCATGGAGATGAACACGCGGCTCCAGGTCGAGCACCCGATCACCGAGGAGGTCACGGCGCTCGACCTCGTCAAGGAGCAGATCGCGGTCGCATCGGGCGCGCCGCTCTCGTTCGCCGACCGCGACATGTCGCCGCGCGGCCACGCGATCGAGTTCCGCATCAACGCGGAGGACCCGATCACGTTCCAGCCGTCGCCGGGGCGCATCGCCGTGTTCCATCCTCCGGGCGGCCTCGGCGTGCGGGTCGACACGGCGGCGTATCAGGGCTACCTGATCCCGCCGTACTACGACTCGCTCATCGCGAAGCTCATCGTGTGGGGGCGCGACCGGGAGGAGGCGATCGGCCGCGGGCGCCGCGCGCTCGACTTCTTCGTCGTCGAGGGCGTGAAGACGACGATCCCGCTGCACCGCCGGATCCTCGACGAGCCGGATTTCATCGCGGGCCGGCTGTCGACGCACTTCATGGAGCGGTTCAGTCGGACGGCGGCCTAGTCCGGCGGGCCGTGAGCCGAAAACCGTAAGCTGACGCTGACGCTTCCGCTCGTCTACGCGATCACGGATCGCGGGGTGTCCGGGGTCGCGTCCCACGCCGAGATCGCCCGCCGGCTGCTCGCGGTCGGAATCCGCTGCGTTCAGCTGCGCGAGAAGGCGATGCCGGACCGCGAGCTCCTCGCCGAGGCCGACGCGCTCGCCGGCCTCGCGCGGCCCCCGCGGGCGCTCGCGCTCGTCAACGACCGGACCGACGTCGCGCTCGCCTCCGGCCTCGGCGTGCACCTCGGCGAGGACGACCTCCCGGCGTCCGGGGCGCGCGCGATCCTGCCTCCGGGCGCGGTGATCGGTGTCTCGACCCACTCGGCCGCGGACGCCGCGCGCGCGATGGCCGACCCGGCCGCCGACTACGTGGCCTTCGGACCCGTCTTCGAGAGCGGCACGAAGACGATCCGGCGCGCGCGGGGGCTCGAGGAGCTCGCCGCTGCGGCCGAAAGCGCCCGGCTCCGCGCCAGGCCGCTGGTGGCGATCGGCGGCATCACGCCGGAGCGGCTCGACGACGTTTGGGATGCCGGCGCGGATTCCGCCGCGATGATCGGCGGTCTGCTCGCCGGCGGCCGCATCGAGGAGAACGCGCGGCGCGCGCTCGACGCCGCGCGGCGGCGGCGGGTCCGCGGGCGGGTCTACCTCGTCGGCTTCATGGGCGCGGGCAAGACGACCGTGGGGCGGCGCGTCGCCGAGCGCCTGGGCCGCCTCTTCGTCGATCTCGACGCGGAGATCGAGCGTGCCTCCGGCAAGACGGTCCGCGCGCTGTTCGAGGAGTCGGGCGAGGCGGCGTTCCGGGAGCGGGAATCCGCGTTTCTCGCCGGGACGGAGTCGCTGCCGGACGCCGTCGTGGCGGCCGGCGGCGGGACGTTCGTGTCGGAGCCGAATCGCCGCGCGATGGCGCGCCTCGGCGTGCCGGTGCTCCTGGACGCGCCGCTCGAGCTCGTTCGGGCGCGGCTCTCCGGAAAGACCGATCGGCCTCTGTTCACCGGCCCGGAGCAGCTCGAGGCGCTCTTCGCGGCCCGTTTGCCCTTCTATAGAATGGCCGCCGTTCGCGTAACACTGAACGGCTCGGAGACCGTCGACGAGACGGCCGACCGCGTGCTGATCGCGCTCGAGGACCGCCTCGAGCTCTCCGGGTGAAAGGGTCGATGCGCTACCTGATCCTGTCCGACATCCACTCGAACGACGAGGCACTCGCGGCCGTGCTGGCGCGCGTGCGCCGGAAGCGGTTCGACAAGATCGTCGTCCTCGGAGACTTCGTCGGTTACGGAGCGAATCCGAACCACGTCATCGACCGGATTCGCGCGATGCGCCGCGAAAAGTTGATGATCCGCGGCAACCACGACAAGGTCGTGTGCGGCGTCGAGTCCGGCGACCTGTTCAACCCGGTCGCGCTGAAGGCCGCGCGGTGGACGACGGAGAAGCTCACGCCGCGCAACCGCAAGTTCCTCGAGACGCTGCCGCTCGGCCCCGCCACCGTCGACGATGCCTTCCTGATCTGCCACGGCTCGCCTCGGGACGAGGACGCGTACATCTTCACGGACTACGACGCCTATCTCTCGTTCCGCGAGACCGAAGCACCGGTCTGCTTCTTCGGCCACAGCCACATCCCCTGCGTCTTCGCGCTCGAGCCGCACGGCATCCTCGTCGAGCTCATCCGCGGCGACCGCGTGCGCTACCCGCTCAAGGAGGGGATCCGCTACCTCGTCAACCCCGGCTCGATCGGCCAGCCGCGCGACCGCAACCCCGCCGCGTCTTACGCGATCTACGACGCGGACGAGCGGGTCGTCTTGTTCGACCGCGTCGACTACTCGGCGGAGAAGGCCCGCGACAAGATCTACAAGGCCGGCCTGCCGCACATCCTCGGCGACCGGCTGCTCGTTGGCGCGTAGGAGCGAGGTTTCCGGTCTCAGGTCTCGGGTCTCGAGCTGGGCGAATACATTAGCGATCGCTAATATGTTGCGGCTCGCCTGCGGCGTCGCGCTTGCACTCGCGATCGGCTGCGCGTCCCATCCGCCGCCGAATCCGATGCCCGCCGCCGCGCCGGAGACGCCCGCCGTCGTCCCCACGCCGCCTCCGAGGCCCTACGCGACGCTGGACGAGGCGCGGCCGGCGCTCATGTCCCTCGAGGACCGCCGCGCGTACGACGCCGGCGTGCTCCAGGCGGCCGCACGATCCTCCGACCCCACCGTGCGAGCTCGCGCCGTCCTCGCGGCGGGGCGCATCGGCGATCCGCGCGGCGCCGAGCTGGTGCGGCCGCTCCTCGCCGACCCGGACGCGTCGGTCCGCGAGGCCGCGGCCTTCGCCGCGGGCATCCTCGGCGAGCCGGGTCTGACGACAGCGCTCGTGCCGCTGTTCGGCGATCCCGAGCCGCGCGTCGCGGCGCGGGCGGCGTGGTCCCTCGGCTTCCTCGAGCAGGAGACCGGACGTCGCGCGCTGATCGATGCGATCCCGGCGGCGGCCGCGCCCGAGCCGCGAGCCGCGTTCCTGCGCGCGCTCTGGCGCTTCGCGACGCCGGACGCCGCAGAGGCCGCGCTGCGCTTCGCCTCCGACGGCGATCCGCGCGTTCGGACAGCCGCCCTCTACGCACTCGCTCGCAAGCCGCAGGAGGCGTCGCTGCCGGCGCTGACGGCGTGCCTGCGCGATCCGGACGCCGCCGCCGCGGCGCTGTGCGCGCGAGCTCTGGGCGTCCTCGGGAAGCCGGAGTCGATTCCGCCGCTCTCGGCGGCGCTGGAGAGCACGGGCCCCGTCGCGATCTTCTCGATGTCCTCGCTCTCTCAGATCCTCGCGAAGAACGCGGGTGCGGCGCCGCCGGCCGAGCGGCGCGAGCGCGTGATCGCCCTCTCCTCCGACGTGAGCTCGAACCTCGCGGTTCCCGCGCTCGAGCTTCTCCGCGCGTACGCCTCCGAGCGCGACGCCTTCCGCCGGCTCTGGACGGTCGCCTCCGCGGGACGCGGCCGCCGGCAGCAGGCGGCCCTGCAGTCGCTGATGACGGCGGTGCCGCAGCAGTCGGCCACCCTCGTGGACGCGGCGATCGGGTCCCCCGACCCGTTCCTGCGCGCGGCGGCGGCCGAGTCGCTCTCCTCGCTCGCGCCCGACGATGCCGCGACGGCCCGCGGGCGGCTCGCCGCCGACCCGGAGGCCGTCGTGCGGGGCAAGCTGCTCGATGGCCTGAAGACCGCCGACGCGGTCCGCGCGGCGCGGCCGCTCGTCGACGCCGCGCTCGCCGACCCCGACGCGGGCGTCCGCGCCTCCGCGCTCGACGCGCTCGCCCGACTCGACGCGGAGACGCCGTGGCCGGTCTTCCGCGACGCCGTCGTGCAGTCCGCCGGCGACGCCGCGCCGGACGTCCCGATCGAGGCGATCGGGGCGGCGTCCGCGCGGCCGGACGATCCGGGCGCCCGCGAGGTCGTCGACGCCGCGTACAAGCACCCGTCGACGCTGGTCTCGAGGCTCGCGCGAAAGGCGCTGGTGAAGACCTTCCACGCGGATCCCGCGTCCCTCCCGCTCCGCGAGTACCTGACGCAGCGCACGCTTGCCGACTACGCGGCCATCGCGGCCCGTGCGCGGCGGCCGTGGGTCGCGCGCGTGGAGACCGAGAAGGGCGTCTTCACCGTCCGCCTCGGCGGCTCCGATTCACCGATGACGGTCGACAACTTCCTGACACTCGCCGACAAGAAGTACTTCGACGGCGCGCGCATCCACCGCGTCGTGCCGGGCTTCGTGGTCCAGGACGGCGACCCGACGGGCACGGGTAACGGCGGGCCGGGCTGGGAGATCCGCGACGAGCTCGTCCCGACGCCGTACCGCACGGGCACGGTCGGCATGGCGCTGTCCGGCCCCGACACGGGCGGAAGCCAGTGGTTCGCGACTCAGGCGCCGCAGCCGCACCTCGACGGCATCTACACGGCCTTCGGACAGGTCGCGTCGGGGATGGACGTCGTGATGCGGATCGAGCAGGGGGATCGGATTTATCGCGTGACCGTCGGCGAGGAACAGCGGTAGCGTCTCGAGGCACGTGGTTTCTGGTTTCTGGTTGTCGCGCGAGAAACGTTCGGCGGGAACGCGGCGCCACGACCTCCGGTGCGGCGTCCCCGCGCGCTGGGAATCCCTGATACCGTTCGTTCTCCCATGTACGCCCTCGCCCGGCTGGTGCAGTTCGCGGGTCTCGTGGTCGCGGGATCGGCCTTCTTCGTCGGAGTGATGGGCAAGGACGCCCGGCGGGAGCTCATGATCCTCGGCGTCGGCGCGGGGATCTTCGTCCTGGGTTACATGATGCAGCGCGCGCGGCGATGAGCGGCGTCGTGCTCGCGACCCGCGAGCTGCCCGAGCCGTTCGAGGCGCTGCGCGCCGACTTCGAGCTGCGGATCCTGGGCTACAGCCCCTCGGAGCACGAGCTCGCCGCCGAGGTACCCGGGGTGGACGCGCTCGTCTGTCTCGTCGACGATCACGTCACGGCCGCCGTCATCGAGGCCGCCGACCGGCTGAAGATCGTCGCGAGCTACGCGGTCGGCGTCAACCAGATCGACCGCGCCGCGGCGGCCGCGCGCGGGATCTGGGTCACGCACACGCCGAACGTCCTGACGGACGCGACCGCGGACCTGACGATGGCGATGCTGCTCGCGATCTCGCGCCGGATCATCGAGGGCGACCGGATGGTGCGCGCGGGCGGCTTCGCCGGCTGGGCGCCGGACCTGCTGCTCGGGCGCGATCTGAAGGGCAAGGTCTTCGGCATCTTCGGGCCGGGCCGGATCGGAAAGGCCGTCGCCCGCCGCGCCAAGGCGTTCGGCATGACCGTCATAGCGACGGGCCGCAGCCCGCGCGACGACGACGACCCGGACGACCCGCCGCGGGTCTCCTTCGACGAGCTGCTCCGCCGCGCCGACGTCGTCTCGCTCCACGTGCCGCTCACGGACGAGACGCGCGGCGCGTTCGGCGCGGAGACGTTCGCGAAGATGAAGCCCGGCGCGATCCTCCTCAACACGGCGCGCGGGGCGATCATCGACGAGGCCGCCCTCGCGCGCGCGCTCGAGCGCGGCCAGCTCGGCGGCGCCGGGCTCGACGTCTACGAGAACGAGCCGGCGATCACGCCGGCGCTGCTCGACGACGACCGCGTCGTCCTGATGCCGCACGCCGGCAGCGCGACCGTCGAGACGCGCCGCGAGATGGCGCGGATGGTCGCCGAGGACGTGCGCCGCGTGTTGTCGGGGGAGAAGCCCCTGCGCCCGGTGGCTCCGGAGGGACGGCGATGAAGGCGGGCGGGGGACGCGGCGGACGAAAGGGCTCGTTCTCGTCGCTCGACGCCGCCGCGGACGGCCTGCTGCGCCGCCTCGCCAAGGGTGACGTCGCGCTGACGTGGCTTCAGGCCCGCTGGGGACGCATCGTGGGCGAGCCGCTCGCGCGGAAGATCTCGCCGACGGCGCTCGACGGCCGCCGCCTCACGGTGTCGCTGCTGGATCCCGCGTGGCGCCGGCCCGTGGAGGCGACGCTCGCGGAGCTAGAGCGGAAGCTCGCGATCGAGATGCCGGAGATCAGGCCGAGGGTGACCCTACGGTAGGGCTCGGCGCCGATTCGGCTACGCCGTCATCCTGAGCGCAGCGAAGGATCCCAGACTCGACCAGCCGAAGCGCAACGCCTGGGATCCTTCGGCGCTCCGCGCCTCAGGATGACGGTCGATTTCGGGGTCGGGCGCTTCGAGTCGATCCTCTACGCGTACAGCCCGCGCACCATCGTGTCGTGGGCGACGCGCGAGATCCCCAGCATGTACGCCGCGATCCGAAAGCTGACGCCGTACTTCTCCGCCATCGAGGCGACGTCTCGGAACGACTGGACCATGATGTCCTCGAGCCGCTCGTTGACCTCGCTCTCGCGCCAGAAGAAGCCAGCGCGGTCCTGCACCCACTCGAAGTAGGACACCGTCACGCCGCCGGCGTTCGCGAGTATGTCCGGCACGACCATCACGCCGTTCGCGTTCAGGATCTCGTCCGCCCGCTGCGTCGTGGGACCGTTCGCGCCCTCGACGATGATCTTCGCCTTGATGTTCCCGGCGTTCTTCTGCCGGATCTGGTTCTCGTTGGCGGCCGGGATCAGGATGTCGCAGTCCAGCTCGAGCAGCGCCTCGTTGGTGACCTTCGATACGCCGGCGAAGCCTTCGAATGTGCGGCCCTTCTCATAGTGGGCGATGAGCGCGGGGACGTCGATCCCGTTCGGGTTGTGGATGCCTCCCGCGATGTCGGAGACGGCCAGGACCTTCGCGCCCGCCTCGTGGCACATGCGCGCGGCGATCGAGCCGACATTGCCGAAGCCCTGCACGACGATCCGGCTGCCCTGCAGCGTCAGCCCCTTGAGCGGCGCGGCCTCGCGCGCGATCAGCATGAGGCCGCGGCCCGTCGCCTCGACGCGGCCGCGCGAGCCGCCGAGCGAGAGCGGCTTGCCCGTCACGACCGAGGTGACCGTGTGACGCGCGTGCATCGAGTACGTGTCCATGATCCACGCCATCGTCTGGGGGTTGGTGCCCATGTCGGGAGCGGGCACGTCCCTCTCGGGCCCGAACTGGTCCATCAGCTCGGCCGTGTAGCGCCTCGTGATCCGCTCGAGCTCGGCGCGCGAGAGGTTCTGCGGGTCGCAGATGACGCCGCCCTTCGCGCCGCCGAAGGGGATGTTGACGACCGCGCACTTCCACGTCATCCAGGCCGAGAGCGCGCGGACCTCGTCGAGCGTCACGTTCTTGTCGAAGCGGATGCCGCCCTTGCCGGGGCCGCGGGCGATGTTGTGGAGCACCCGGTAGCCGACGAAGACCTCGATCCTGCCGTCGTCCATCGCGATGGGGATCGAGACCTTGGTCTCGCGCACGGGCTCGCGGAGCACCTTGTAGAGCCCGGGGTCGAGCCCGAGCTTCTGGGCCGCGAGATCGAACCGCGACATCATCTCCTCGAAGGGATTCGCGGAGTCGGTGCCCTGGGGATGGGATCCGATCGTCGGAAACTGGGGCTCGGCGACTGTGCTCACGGATTCTCCTCCGGTGCTCGCGGACGGCTGCCCGAACGGGGTGGCGCGGGCCCGGTCCACTAAAATTGGCGGCGGGAATTCTAGCAGGGCGGCGCGGGCGGCCCGGCGGGCCGGTTCGAGCGTCCCCGGAAACGGGCCGAGGCTTGGAGCAGAAGGCGGGTGACCTCGAGGACGACGAGCTCGTCCGACGGGTGCTGGGCGGCGAGGAGGAGCTGTTCGAGCTCCTGGTGCGCCGTTACCAGGTCCGCGTCGTCTCCCACGTCACCCGGATGATCGGCAGCCGGGAGGACGCGCTCGACCTGTCCCAGGAGGTCTTCCTGAAGGTCTTCCAGGCGCTGGCCCGGTTCAACCCGGCCTACAAGTTCTCGACCTGGCTGTTCCGGATCGCCGGAAACGCCGCCATCGATCACCTTCGCAAGCGCCGTCCCCGGACCGTTCCCCTCGAGTCACCCGAGCCGGAATCGGGCGGGCCCGCCGGCGTGCCGGAGCAGCGGGCGGCCGGGCTGGACCCCTACGGGGAGCTGCGAAACGTCGAGCGGGGCAAGGCGATCAGCCGGGCCATCCAGGAGCTGCCCCCGGACTTTCGGGAGCTGATTGCCCTGCGCCATTTCGCCGGTCTTTCGTATGAGGAGATTGCGGAGGTCAAGAAGATGCCCCTCGGGACGGTCAAGAACAAACTCTTTCGCGCCAGAGTCGTATTGAAGGAAAGGTTGGCAGGAGAGGTGACCCCGTGAAGGCATGCCCGAGACCGCTGGACCCGCTGGACGCCGAGGCGATCGCCTCCGGCGCCGAGCCCGTCTTCGCGGCCGACGCGGCTGCCCACGCCCGGGACTGCGTACCGTGCCAGGCCTCGATCGACGCCGCACGCAGCGTCTCCGGAGCCCTGGAAGGGGATTTCCGCGGCCTCGAAGCGCCGGGAGGGCTCTGGGAACGGGTCAACCGCCTGCGAGCCTTCTCGAGTCGGGAGCGCCGGACTTACGCCCTCTGGAACGCGCCTGTCCTGCTCACGGGCGGCCTGTTCGTCTCCGGGGTGGGTTTCCTCGCTTTGCCGGCCCTCCGGGCGACGGACCAGGTCTCGCTCTGGGCGGCGGCGTCGCTGCCGCTGGCGGGGCTGGCCCGCACGGCGGCCGACTGGAGCCGGGACCTCCTCCGGCTGGCGCCCAACGCGCTGACGGCACTCTCCGACGGCTTGCGTTCGGACCGCGTCCTCGGGATCGCGGCGCTCGCGCTTCTGCTCCCGATCTCGCTCGGCCTGCGGCGCGTCCTCTCGCGAGCCACGGCCCGCCGATGAGCGGTCGCCGCGGCGAGCGGCGCCAGACTCTTTGCCGCGGCGAGCGGCGCCAGACTCTTTGCCGCGACGAGCGGCGCCAGACTCCACGCCGCGGCGAGCGGCGCCAGACTCCACGCATGCGGCTCGCCGGCATTCCGACGCTCCTCGCCGCCGCGCTCCTCGTCTTCCTCCTTCCCCCGCGCGGCGCGATCGCACAACCCGGCTCCATCACGTCCGTTCGCCATGACGTCGTCGTCTCGCAGGGAGTGCCGGGCCGCGTCGTCGCGATCCTCGCGGACGTGCGCATCGCGGCGCGCGTCTCGGGCGACGTGATCGTCTGGGGCGGCAACGTGTCGTTCGCGCCGGGCGGATCCGTCGCGGGCGACGTGCTCGTGTTCGGCGGCGACGTGGAGGCTCCGGCCGGCGCGGCGCTGCCGGTCGAGGGACGCGTCTCGACGCCGGGCTCGCTGCTTCGGCTCTATCT
Source organism: Thermoanaerobaculia bacterium (assembly GCA_036271035.1). Classification (GTDB taxonomy): domain Bacteria; phylum Acidobacteriota; class Thermoanaerobaculia; order UBA5066; family Gp7-AA6; genus DAHUXD01. Next base: position 9,482 of record DATBBK010000221.1, read on the forward strand.
CTCGGAGATGCGGCGCGCGCCCTGGGAGGGCAAGGGACTCGACGGCGCGGTGTTCTCGGGGCTGCACCTGATCGCGCTCTCGCTCTGGCTCGCGGTCGCGCTCGCCTTGTTGTGGCTGTTCGCGTCGCCGCTGGCGCGCGCGGCGATGTCGGCGGAGGAGGACTGGTCCGGGTCGTTGCTCGCCGGCGCGCTGGGCGTGCTCTCGATCTTCCTCGGCGCCGGCGCGGCGCTCGCCCTCCTCCCGTCGTCGATCGCGGTCCCGCTGGCGCTCGCGTTCGGCGCGGTTGCCGTCGTCGCGAAGGTGTTCGGCATGGTCGCGCTGTTCCTGCTGCTCGGACAGAAGCTGCTCAAGAGCGTCGTGCCCGCGCGCCGCCCGGCCGCGCTCGCAGCGGGCTTCGCAGTGCTCGGCGCGACCTCGCTCGTGCCGCTCGTCGGCGCGCTCGTCTGGTCGATCGCGTCGATCGTCGCAGTGGGCGTTGCGCTGATTTCGCGGTTCGGCTCGCCGAGATTCCGAATAGCTATTTAGCCCGCGCTCGACGCGCGGACATGAGAGACAGACCCGACGGCTGCAAGTCGCGTTCCTGCTGCGCGTTCGCGTCGGTTGATTAGCCAGTCGTCGCGCAATAGAGTCGCCTCCACATGGACATACAGTCCGTCGGCGTCGTGGGCGCCGGCCAGATGGGCGGCGGGATTGCGCACGTCGCGGCCGCCGCCGGACTGCCCGTCGTGCTCGTCGACGTCGCGGCCGCGCTGGTCGACAAGGGCCGCGCGGCGATCGAGAAGAACCTCGAGCGCGAGGTCTCGAAGGGCAAGCGCACCGCCGAGGACCGGCAGGCCGCGCTCGGGCGGATCCAAACGTCGACCGACGCGGCCTCGCTCTCGGGCTGCGACATCGTGATCGAGGCGATCGTCGAGAACGAGTCCGTCAAGAAGGAGCTCTTCGGCCGGCTCGACGGAATCTGCAAGCCCGACGCGATCCTCGCTTCCAACACCTCCTCGATTTCGATCACGCGTCTCGCCGCCGCGACGAAGCGCCCGCGGCGCTTCATCGGGATGCACTTCATGAACCCCGTGCCGGTCATGGGGCTCGTCGAGGTGATCCGCGGGATGGCGACCTCCGACGATACCGCCGCCTCGGTCGAGGCGCTCGCGAAGCGGATGGGCAAGACGCCGATCTTCTGCAACGACCTGCCCGGCTTCGTGTCGAACCGCGTGCTGATGCCGATGATCAACGAGGCGGTCGAGGCGCTCCGCGAGGGCGTCGCGACGCGCGATGCGATCGACGGCATCATGAAGCTCGGGATGAACCATCCGATGGGTCCTCTGACGCTCGCGGACTTCATCGGCCTCGACACGTGCCTCGCGATCATGCGGGTCCTGCACGAGGGCTTCGGCGACCCGCGGTATCGGCCGAGCCCGCTGCTGGTCCGGATGGTCGACGCGGGCTGGCTGGGCCGGAAGACGGGCAAGGGCTTCTACGAGTACACGGCGTGATCGCGCGAAGCTCTGACCGCCGGCTGCCGGACTGACCATGTACTGCCAGGTCTGCGGCCTCAAGAATTCGGACGACGAGGAGCTCTGCGCCCGCTGTAACTCGAAGCTCCTCGTCCTCTCGGGCGTGGGCGTCGTCGAGGAGTCCGGCGAGCCGCAGGAGGAGATCCCGTTCGACGAGCACCTCCTCGAGCGGATCTCCACCCTCGAGGACGTCGTCAAGCGCACCGCGGAGGCGGTCAAGTCCCTCTTCGAGTCGATGGGCCACCTCGAGAAGAACCTCTTCGTCGCCCACACGGGCATCCTCGCGCTCCAGGAGACGCTCGAGCGCCGCGGCGCCGTTCGCGCCGAGGAGGTCGTCGACCTCTGGGAATCGAAGATGGACGAGCGCATGCAGGCGGTCGAGAAGAAGGACCGCTTCCTCGAGCGGCGCGACCGCATCGTCGCGCGCTCCTCGGCGCCCGACCGCGAGGGGTTCCTGAAGAAGCTCCGCGAGGCGGAGTTCGCGATCCTGGCTCTCGACGCGGATCGGGGCATCCGCGTGCTCGAGGACCTCTACCGCGCCGATCGCGAGAACGTCGAGCTCGGCTTCTACCTCGCCGAGACGTTCTTCTCGTCCGGCGAGCTCGAGCGCGCCGCGACGTACTTCAAGAAGATCCTGGCGACGGACCCCGAGCACTTCGAGGCGCTCGTCTACAGCGGGATCGCCGCGTCGGAGTCGGGCGACACGGCGGGAGGCGAGTCCGCTCTGCTGCGGGCCGTCGAGAAGAGACCCGACGCCTTCCTCCCGCGCTTCGCGCTCGGGACGCTCTACGCGCACACGGCGCGCTGGGAGGAGGCGGAGCGGGAGCTCATGCGGGCGATCGACGCCGCGCCCGTGCCGTCCGCGCACATCCTCCTCGGCAACGTGCTTCGCGAGCGCGGCGAGCTGTCGCGCGCGATTCCGCACTACGAGGAGGCGCGCCGCCTCGCGCCGGAGTCGGAGGAGGCCGTCTTCCAGCTCGGCCTCTGCTATCTCGAGCGCAACTGGCAGAAGCGCGCGCTCGAGTGCTTCCAGCAGGCGCTCGAGAAGAATCCGCGCCGCCTCGAGTACCAGGAGGCCGTGAGGCTTCTGCAGGGCCGCCGGGGATACGCGCTGCCGCGCGTGGACGGTCCCGGCGCCGCCGCGTTCCGCGACGCGGAGGAGAGCGCCGCCAAGGGCGCGCTCAAGCGGGCCCAGGACCTCTACCGCGAGGCGATGCGCGCCGAGCCGCTCAATCCGACGATCCGCGTCTCGTTCGCGCTCCTCTGCGCGTCGATGGGGCGCTGGAAAGAGGCGATCGCCGCGTGCCGCGAGGTCCTCGCGAGCGATCCCGAGGACGTCGTCGCCGCCGCCGCGTGCTCGACGCTCGCGGAGTCCCTGCGCGCGGAGGGCCACCCGCGCGAGGCCGCCGAGTTCCTGCGCGAGTTTCTCGACGGGCACTCCTCGAAGACCGCGCAGGCGGTCGGCTACTACGAGCTCGCGACGAGCCTCGCCGAGTCGGGCGAGGATCTCGACCTGGCGCTCGACTACGCCGGCCGTGCTCTCGCCGCCGCGCCGGAGGAGCTGAAGCCCTATCCGCTCGCCGCGCTCGGCTGGGTGCACTACAAGCGGCGCGAGTACGACCGCGCGATCGAGTCGCTGCGCCGCTCGAGCGAACGGGCGCCGGCGCCCACCACGTTCCATCACCTCGGAATGGCGTATCTGGCGGCCGGCCGCGCCGAGGAGGCGAAGGTCGCGTTCGCCCGTGCCAAGACCGCGGCGCGCGGCTCGGGGATCGAGGACCGGATGATGCAGCAGCTCCGGTCCAACCTCCGATTGGTGGAAAAGGTCGGGCCGCGCAAGAAGGATCAGGCCGCCAAGACCATCGAGAGCCGTAAGCCTTAGGCCGAAGAGTTCGACTCGGCGCGGCTCGGCTCACGGCGCACTGCTCACGTCTTACGCCTCCCTCTGGTATCTTGCCCTCCTCAAAATGCGTTGGTCCAAGTACTTCCTCCAGACCGTCCGCGAGGTGCCGGGCGACGCGGAGGCCATCTCACACATCCTGCTGACGCGCGCGGGCATGATCCGGCGCGTCGCCGCCGGCATCTACTCCCTGACGCCACTCGGCCTCCGCGCCCACCGCAAGACCGAGCGGATCGTCCGCGAGGAGATGGATCGGGCTGGCTGCCTCGAGGTCGAGCTGCCGATCCTCCAGCCCCGCGAGCTGTGGGAGGAGAGCGGCCGCTGGGCGCGGTACGAGCAGGAGAGCATCCTGTTCCACCTCGCCGACCGCAAGGAGGGCGAGTACTGCCTCGCGCCGACGGCGGAGGAGGCGGTGACGACCATGGTGCGCTCCGGCGTCACCTCGTACCGCCAGCTGCCGGTCACGCTCTACCAGATCCGCACGAAATTCCGCGACGAGATTCGTCCGCGCTTCGGCCTGATGCGCGGCCGCGAGTTCCTGATGTACGACGGCTACTCCTTCGACGCGGACGCCGCGGGGCTCGACGGCTCGTACGCCGCGCAGGACGCCGCGTACCGGAAGATCTTCCAGCGCTGCGGGCTCGACTTCACGGTCGTACAGGCGGACTCCGGCGCGATCGGCGGCAACGCGTCGGAGGAGTTCATGGTCCTCGCCGACACGGGGGAGGACGCCGTCGTGCGGTGCGCCGCGTGCGGTTACGGCGCGAACCTCGAGAAGGCGGAGACCGGTTCGCGGCCGTCGCCCTGGCGGGACGAGACCGAGACGCCGCTCGTCGAGGTGTCGACGCCCGGCAAGGGCGGCATCGACGACGTCGTCGAGTTCCTCGGCATCACCGCGTCGCGGATGATCAAGTGCCTGGTGTACGAGACGGAGCAGGGCTACGTCGTCGCGCTGCTCCGAGGAGACCTCGAGGCGAACGAGGTGGCGCTGAAGAACGCCCTTGGCGTGCAGCACCTCGCGCTCGCGTCGGAGGAGAAGGTGGAGCAGGCGACTGGCGCGCCCGTCGGCTACGTCGGCCCGCACGCGCTGCCGCGGCAGGGCCTGAGCATCATCGCGGACGAGTCGATCCGCGACGGCGTCAACGCCGTCACGGGCGCGGGCAAGCGCGACTTCCACGTCGCCGGGTTCGTCGTGCGGCGCGATGCGAACGTCCAGCAGTGGGCGCGCTTCGCGGCCGCCCGCGCCGGCGATCCGTGTCCGCGCTGCGGCAAGCCGCTCGCCATCGCGCGCGGCATCGAGGTCGGCCACATCTTCAAGCTCGGGACGAAGTACTCCGAGAAGCTCGCCGCGACCTTCACGGACGAGAAGGGCGAGACGAAGCCCGTCGTCATGGGCACGTACGGGATCGGCGTGGGCCGCACGATGTCCGCGGCGGTCGAGCAGCACCACGACGCCGAGGGCATCGTCTGGCCCCTCGCGATCGCGCCGTTCGAGATCGAGATCGTGTCCCTCAATCCCTCGGACGCCGCCGCGCGCGAGGCGGCCGACGGCCTGTACGAGTCGCTGCGGAGCGCCGGCCTGGAGGTCTTCTACGACGACCGCGACGAGCGGCCGGGCGTGAAGTTCAAGGACGCCGACCTGATCGGCTTCCCGATCCGCGTCAACGTCGGCGGCCGTGCGCTCAAGGAGGGCAACGTCGAGATCGTGACCCGACGCGACCGCGCGGCGAAGGCCGTGCCCGTCGCCGGGGCCCTCGAGGCGGTGAAGCGGCTGCGCGACGAGCTCGCGACGAAATAAGCCCATGCGGCGGCGAACGCCCGAAGAAGCTCTCGAGTACCACTCCCGCGGCCGCAAGGGGAAGATCGAGGTCGTCCCGTCGAAGCCCTGCCGGACCCAGGAGGACCTCGCCCTCGCGTACAGCCCCGGCGTCGCCGAGCCGTGCCTCGCGATCGCGAAGGACCCCGACACGGTCTACGACTACACGACCAAGGGCAACCTCGTCGCCGTCATCTCAAACGGCACCGCCGTGCTCGGGCTCGGCAACATCGGCCCGCTCGCGTCGAAGCCGGTGATGGAGGGCAAGGGCGTCCTTTTCAAGCGGTTCGCCGACATCGACGTGTTCGACATCGAGGTGGACGCGCTGGGCGTCGACGATTTCGTCGACACCGTCGCGCGGATCTCGCCGACCTTCGGCGGCATCAATCTCGAGGACGTCAAGTCGCCCGAGTGCTTCGAGATCGAGGAGCGGCTCAAGAAGCGGCTGAAGATCCCCGTGTTCCACGACGACCAGCACGGGACGGCGATCATCTCGGCGGCCGCGTTCCTGAACGCGATCGAGCTCGTCGGCAAGAGGATCGACCAGGTCAAGGTCGTGTTCGTCGGCGCGGGCGCGTCGGCGACCGCGTGCGCGAAGCTCTACATGTCCTACGGCGTGCGGCCCGAGAACCTGCGGATGGTGGACAAGTCGGGCGTCATCTACCGCGGCCGCACGAAGGACATGAACCCCTACAAGGAGCAGTTCGCGGTCGAGACGTCGGAGCGGACGCTGCAGGACGCGCTCAACGGCGCCGACGCATTCATCGGCCTCTCGTCGGGCGGGATCGTCAAGGGCGAGATGTTGAAGAACATGGCGCCCGATCCGATCGTGTTCGCGCTGGCGAACCCGGACCCCGAGATCACGCCCGAGGACGCGAGGGCCGCGCGCCCGGACGTGATCATGGCGACCGGCCGGAGCGACTACCCGAACCAGGTCAACAACGTGCTCGGCTTCCCGTTCATCTTCCGCGGCGCGCTCGACGTGCGTGCCACGGAGATCAACGAGGCGATGAAGCGCGCGGCCTCGCAGGCGCTCGCCGCGCTCGCGAAGATGGACGTGCCCGATTCGGTGTCGAAGGCCTACGGCGGCCAGTCGTTCCGCTTCGGCCGCGAGTACCTGATCCCGAAGCCGTTCGACCACCGCGTGCTGCTCTGGGTGGCGCCCGCGGTCGCCGAGGCGGCGATGCAGTCCGGCGTCGCCCGGCAGCCGATCGCGGACATGGGCGCCTACCTCCGCCGGCTGGAGGCGATGCTGTCGCGCTCGCGCGAGGTGATGAGCGTCGTCATCGAGAAGGCACGCCGTGACCCGAAGCGCATCGTGTTCCCCGAGGGAGAGCACCCGAAGGTCCTGCGCGCCGCCAAGATCCTCGCCGAGGAGGGGATCTGCCGGCCGATCCTCCTGGCTCGCGAGTCGGAGCTCGAGCCGCTCGCCCGCGAGCTGCAGCTGCCGATGGACAGGATCGAGGTCATCCACACGAACCGCTCGACGCGGCTCGAGGCGTTCGCGAAGCGGCTCGCGGAGCTGCGCCGGCGCAGCGGGCTGACTCTCGAGGACGCGCGCAGGCAGGTCCGCGTGCGCAACGTGTATGGCCCGCTCATGCTCGACGCGGGGGAGGCGGACGGCGTCATCTCGGGCGTCACGCAGACGTACGCTGAGACGATCCGCCCCGCGCTGCAGATCTTCGGCACCGCGCCCGGTGTGCGGCGGGTGTCCGGCCTCTACATCCTCGTCCTGAAGGACCAGACCTTCTTCTTCGCCGACACGACGGTCAACATCGATCCGTCCGCCGAGGACCTCGCCGAGATCGCGCGGCTCACGGCGGAGGCGGTGCGCCGGTTCGACATGGAGCCGCGGGTCGCGATGATCTCGTTCTCGTCGTTCGGCTCGAGCGACGACGAGCGCGCGAAGAAGGTCAAGCGCGCGGTCGAGATCGTGAAGCGCGAGCAGCCGGGGCTCGCGATCGACGGCGAGATGCAGGCGGACGTCGCGGTCGTCCCCGAGATGCTCCAGGAGCACTACCCCTGGGCGACCGTGCAACGCCCGAACGTCCTGATCTTCCCGGACCTGAACGCCGCGAACGCCGCGTACAAGCTCGTGTGGCGCCTCGCCGGCGCCGAGGCGATCGGCCCGATCCTCCTCGGCCTCAAGCGGCCCGTGCATGTGCTCCAGCGCGGCCTCGACGTCGCGGACATCGTCAACATGGCGGCGATCGCCGTCGTCGACGCGCAGGAGAAGGCGGCCGCGGC
>DATBBK010000222.1:0-10145 GCA_036271035.1 Thermoanaerobaculia bacterium
GCGGCGCAGGCCGGCGACGCGGACGAGGCCGGCGACCTGCTGGCCGACGCCGCCGACCGCGAGCCCGCCGCTCTCGCGCCCGTCGACTGGCTCTTTCTCGCGAGGCGCGACGAGGCGCGCGGCGACTACGCATCCGCGCGCGGCCGGTACGAGCGGTTCGTGAAGTCGCTCGAGGCGACCGGCGAGGACACGCGGTGGGTCGGCCCGCGCCTCAAGCAGCTCGACGTGGCCGCGAAGGCGGCGAGCGTCGCGGCGCCGGCCGCCGGAGCGCCGCCGCCCGAGGCGCGGCTCGCGCTCGCGGACGGCCGATCCGCGCTCGCGCGCGGCGATCGCAAGGCGTCGCGCGAGAAGTTCGAGCAGGCGCTGCGCATCGCGCCGACCTACACCGACGCGGCGCTCACCCTCGCGTCGCTCGACGCGCGCGAGGGCCGCACCGCCGAGGCGATCCAGCTCTACCGGCGCGCTCTGGCGGCCGAGCCGGATCGCATCGAGGTGCTCGTCCCGCTCTCTCAGCTCTTGTGGGACGAGCCCGACCGCGCGGCGAAGGAGGAGTCGCTCCAGCTGCTCGACCGCGCGGCCGCGCTGCGGCCCGATCTGAAGCCGCTGCTGCGCCAGTCGGCGGAGCGCTGGGCTCAGTGGGGCGACGCGGGCGAGGCCCTGAAGCGGCTCGACGCCTGGCGCGAGCTGGCGACGCTGGTGGAGCGAGCGGAGACCGACCGGCTCCGCGGCGAGCTCGGCCAGCGCGGTCGCGCGGCGCGGTCGGTCGCCGCGCCCGCTCCGGAGCCGCCGGCCGCGGCCGCGTCGGTGTCGCCCGCGCTCGACGAGTGGAAGCAGGCGAGCGTCTACGCCGCGCAGAAGGACGACGCGCGCGCGCTCGAGCATCTCGCGCTCGCCGAGAAGCTCGACGCGACGCTCGCGGCGGCGCCGGAGCTCGCGGCGGACATCCTCGAGCGGCGCGGCGACTTCGCTGCCGCCGAGGCGGCGCTCCGACGTTCCGTCGCAGCCGCGCCGGGCCGCTCGTCGGCACACGAGAAGCTCGCCCTCCTGCTGACGCGCGACCCGCAGCGGAGCGGGGACGCGGTCGAGGAGTGGAACCGCGCCGAGCAGGCGGGATCCGTCGAGGCGACCTTCTATCTCGCGCGGAGTGCGGATCGGGCGTCCGACGGCTCGAAGGCGCGGGAGCTCTACGCGCGCTACCTCTCCGAGTCGCCGGGCGGAGCGCACGCGGCCGATGCGCGGGCGTCGCTGCTCCGCATGGAGGGGAGCCGGCGGCGGGCGTTCGAGTGGGGCGGCGGGGCGTTCCTCCTCGGCGCGTCGATCGCCGGCGCGTGGGCCTATCGGAAGAAGTCGGGCTCGACGGTCGAGGGCTGGCTCCGCGAGCGCCCCTCACGGGCGCACGCGGCGCGGCCCGTCCTGGGGCGTCTGCAGCACGAGGTCCTGAAGCACGGCGGGTTGCTCCTGCGCGGCTCCGGGGCGCGCCTCGCCGCCGCCCCGGCCGAGACCGCGGACATGCTCGCTGCGCGACTGTTCGCGCAGGACGGAAAGACGAGGGGCCTCGTCGCGGAGGGCCGCCGCGCGCTGACGGACCTGCAGGCGCTCGCGCGCGCGGACGGGAAGCGGCTGAACCTCCGCCGCGACCCGCTCTTCGCGCCCGTCGTCGCGGGCGTCGACGCGATGGCCGCTCTCGAGGATCCGCTGCGCCGCGTCAAGGCCGGCGGGGGAGACGCCGCGCTCGCGAAGGCCGTCGAGCGGATGGACGGCGCCGCGGACCGGCTGGGCGAGACGACGGGCCGGGAGATCGAGGCGATGCTCGACTCGATCGCGACGGTCGCCGTCCGCGCGCAGGATCTCTGCGATCTGCTCGAGCGTGCCGCGTCCGAGAAGTCCGTCAAGGCGCCGCCGGTGACGGTCAACGGCCTGCCCGGACCGGGTCAGCCGCCGTGGCGCGCGCGAATGGCGCCCGCCGACTGGGAGACGGTCTGGCGCAACGTCTTCGCGAATACCGTCGTGGCGTTGAGCGGCGTGCCGGAGCGGCGCGTCGCGCTGATCGGCGAGCTCGTGCGCGAGCGCGCCACGGGTGAGCCGACACTGCGCTTCGTGGTCGCGGACAACGCGCGGGAGAAGCTCACGACCGAGATGATCCGGGAGCGCTCGTCGGATCGCGGCTGGGGCGTCGTCGCCGAGCTGTTGCAGAGTCACGGCGGCCGGATCGGCGTGTCGCCGTCGGTCGACCCGCGCTTCACGAAGCGCATCGTGATCGAGATGCCCGCGGCGCCGGGGCCGTGACGCCACGCATCCTCGTGATCGAGGACGGCTTCGAATACACGCGCGCGCTCGAGCGGATCGCCGGAGATGCGGCGGAGCTCGTGCGCGCGGCGGACGCGGAGGAGGCGGAGGCGCTGCTGGAGGCCGGTCCCTTCCGCGCGGTCCTCCTCGACGTCGTGTTCGACCGGACGCCGACCGACCGGCTGGCGGGTGGCGGCCCGGAGCTTCTGGCGCGCTTCGGCGGCGACCACACGCGCGTGACGGAGCACGTCGCGCGGCAGCAGGGCTTCTACATCGCCGACGCTCTCGCGTCCCGCCTGGCGGAGTCGCGCGTGCTCATGGCGTATGACTTCTCCGCCGATCCGGAGCGACTCGAGGCGCTGCGGGAAAACCTCCCTGGTCTGGAGGGAATCCGCGAGGGCACCGGTCTGGACGACGTCCTCGCCCGGCTGCTGGCGGAATAGGTCGACGCCGCGGCCTCCTCTCCCTGTCATCCCGAGCGAAGGGAGGGACCCCTTTCATCACCGATCACTTCGAATCCAAGAGGGAGCCTCGAAAGGGATCCCTCGTCGCGCTGACGCGCTCCTCGGGATGACAGGAGAGCCGCCTGTCCTCCCCCTGCCCGTTTCCCTGCCCATACGGCCGATTCGCGCCGCGTCCGGGACGCGTAAAGTTGCGACACGCGCGGTCTCCGGGCGGCGCCGCGTCCCGACGAACAACATTTGCGGAGGATCCCGATGCGCCGTCTCGCCTCGTTCGCCGTTCTCGCTCTCTACGCCACCAGCGCCTTCGGCATCGACGTCCTGGTGCGCGTGGTCCCGGTCGTCGGCTCGACGCCGGGCAACTTCGGCTCGTTCTTCAGGACCGGCGTCCAGTTCCGCAACGGCGGCGGCGCCGATCTGAACGGCCACTTCGTGTTCCACCCGACGGGCCGCTCGGCACAGTCGAACGACCCGGTGATCCCCTTCTCGATCCCGTCGGACACGACGATGTCGTGGGACGACATCGTGGGCGGGGCGGGCCTCACGGGGATCGGCTCGCTCGACATGCTGCTCCCGGCGCAGAACGCGTCGTCGTCTCCCGTCCTCATCACGCGGGTCTACAACGACGCGGGCGCGGCGGGCACGTCCGGGTTCACCGAGGACTCGGTGGATCCGAACCAGCGCGGCTCCGGCAGCCCGGTCCTGACGGAGGGCACGACGGGCATCCTCATCGCGCCTTCGGATCTGACGCACTTCCGCTTCAACGTCGGCATCCGGACGCTCTCGTCGGGCGTAGGCTTCCTGCTCGTCATCCGCGACGGCAACGGCACCACGCGGCACAGCGAGGTGCGCTCGTACGACCCGAGCTTCTTCGAGCAGATCGGCGGCGACGATTTCGCCGGCGTCGCGCTCCAGGAGAACGACTCGATCGAGATGACGCTGGAGCGCGGCAGCGTGATCGTCTACGGCGCGACGACCGACAACACGACGAACGACCCGAGCTTCCAGTACGCGAGGGTCGTTCCCCGAACGAACTAGCCCGGTCCTCCCGGCGCCGTCCGGCGCCAAAAATGAAAACGGCAGGCCAGGCGGCCTGCCGTTTCGTTTTGCGTGATGTGGCTCCGGGCTCACTGCGTGATGCCGGGCTCCTCGGGGCGGCCGGGGCCGCCGTACTGGAGCCGCCCCTCGGCGAGCCGCGCGTCGCGGAGCGTGACCGCCAGCGCCTCCGCCAGCGTGGAGACGCCGGTGACGTCGATCTGGCCGCGGACCTCCTCGGAGAGATCCTCCAGGTCCGGCTCGTTCTCCTTCGGGATCACGAACCGGGTGATGCCCGCGCGGACGGCGCCGAGGATCTTCTCCTTCAGCCCGCCGATCGGGAGCACGCGGCCCGAGAGCGTGATCTCGCCGGTCATCGCCACGTCGTGCCGTACGGGACGGCCCGACAGCGCCGACGCGACGGACGACGCCATCGCGATGCCCGCCGACGGCCCGTCCTTGGGGATCGCGCCCGCCGGAACGTGGATGTGGATGTCGCGCTCGAAGTCCTTCTCCTCGATGCCGAGCAGCGGCGCGTGCGACCGGGCGAACGACCACGCCGCGCGGCCGGACTCCTTCATGACGTCGCCGAGCTGGCCCGTCAGGATCAGCTCACCCTTGCCGCGCATGAGCGTCGACTCGACGAACATGATGTCGCCGCCCGCCGGCGTGTAGTACATGCCCGTCGCGACGCCGGTCTGGTCCTCGCGCGCCATCTTCTCGGGATGGACGTGCGGGCGTCCCAGGAGCGGGCGCACGTCGCCCGCGTCGAGATCCTGCTTCTCGATCTCCTTCGCCGCGATGCGCCGCGCGACCTTGCGCGCCAGCCGCCCGAGCTCGCGCTCGAGCTGCCGCACGCCGGACTCGCGCGTGTAGCTCGTGATGACCTCGCGGACCGCGCCGTCCTTCAGCTCGAGCTGGCCGGCGTGGAGGCCGTTCTCCTCGATCTGCCGCGGCACGAGGTAGCTCTTCGCGATGTTGAGCTTCTCCTCCTCGGTGTAGCCCGCGAAGTTGACGGTCTCCATCCGGTCGAGCAGAGGGCCCGGGATGTTCTGGATGAAGTTCGCCGTCGCGATGAAGAGGACCTCCGACAGGTCGAACGGCACGGACAGGTAGTGGTCCGTGAACGAGTCGTTCTGCGCGGGGTCGAGCACCTCGAGCAGCGCCGACGCGGGATCGCCCTGGTAGGAGACGCCGAGCTTGTCGACCTCGTCGAGGAGGAAGACCGGGTTCTTCGCCCCCGCCTGCTTCATGCCCTGGATGATGCGGCCCGGCAGCGCGCCGATGTAGGTGCGCCGGTGGCCGCGGATGTCCGCCTCGTCGCGCGCGCCGCCGAGCGAGATCCGCACGTACTTGCGGCCCATCGCCCGCGCGATCGACTTCGCGATCGAGGTCTTGCCGACGCCCGGAGGGCCGGCGAACAACAGGATGCGGCCGCGCGCCCGCGCGGAGCGGCGCTCCTCGTCCTTCACGGCGCCGGGCTGCGGCTCGCCGTCGACGGCCGCCTTCTCCTCGGCGAACTCCTTCTCGGACTCCTTGCCGGTCTCCTTCGAGAGCTGGCGGACGGCCAGAAACTCGAGGATTCGATCCTTGACGTCCTTGAGGCCGTAGTGATCCTCATCGAGGACGCGCGCCGCCTCGGAGACGTCGAGCTTCTCTTCGGAGCGCTCGTTCCACGGCAGCTCCGCGATCGTCTCGAGGTAGGTGCGGATGACCTGCGACTCCATCGACTCGCGACCGATGCGCGTGAGGCGCTGCCACTCGCGCTCGACCTCCTTGCGTGCCTCGTCGGGCAGCGTGAGCGAGTCGAGCTTCGTGCGGAGCTCCTTGAGGCTCTCGTCGCCGTTGCCGTCGCCTTCGCCGAGCTCCTTCTGGATCGCCTTCATCTGCTCGCGCAGGTAGAGCTCGCGCTGGCGGGTGCCGATCTCCTCCTTGACCTTCGACTGGATGTCCTCCTGGACCGAGAGGACGTCGATCTGACGCTGCACGTGCACGAGGACGCGGCGGAGCCGGTCCTCGATCGAGAGCGTCTCGAGGAGCACCTGCTTCTCGGCCGTCGGCACGTCGAGGTAGCCGGCGACCAGATCCGCGAGTCGGCCCGGCTCGTCGACCTCGGCGAGGATCTGCTCGACGGCCTCGTCGGGCAGACCGAGCTTCTTGCCGAGCTCGGCGGCGCGCTCTCGCGCCTCGCGGTGGAGGCCGGCGAACGCCGGGTCGCGCGGGTCGATCGCGCGCATCTCGTGCGCCTCCTGGACCGTCGCCTCGAGATACCCGCGCTTGTGCGCCGCGAACCGCAGCGCGATGCCGCGCGACTTACCCTCGAGCACCAGGCGGATTCCGCCGAGGCCGCGCTGGACCGAGCCCAGCGTCGCGATGGTTCCGATCGTGTAGAGCTCCGAGGGCGAGACGCTCTCGGTGTCGGTGCGCTGCGCGACGGCGAACACCTGGCGGCCCGGATCCGCGAGAGCGGCCTCGATCGCGCGCAGCGTCCCCGAGCGCCCCGCCGAAATCGGAAAGGCGACGCCGGGGAACAGGACGGCGTTCCGCATCGGAACGACCGGAAGAGACAAAGAAGAGTGTTCCGTCATTTCGTTCTCCTGCCGGCCGCGATGGCTACGATTTGTCCATTCGGTCCGGCGCTTTTCTCCGATTTTCAAATACGGGGATTGGCGCCCCGACGGTTCAATGCGAGGGGCGTGCCTGATTGGGCGAGTGGGATAACACGTTGGTGGGAGCGTGGATTCCGCGCGGATCGAGTGACAGATGGTCGCCGATGGGTGACATCGACGCGACGTGGAACAAAACCTTATTCCCGGCTTAGGGCCGGCTTAACGGCTCACGTTCTCCGAATCACCGCGATCGACACGTCGTCGTCCGGCACCTCGCGGCCGCAGAACGCGTCGAGCTGTCCGGCCAGGCGGGAAACGATCTCCGTCGCCGTCGCGTTGCCGGCGCGGGTCGCCGCGGCGTCGACGCGGGTTTCGCCGAACTCCTCGCCCCGCTCGTTTCGCGCCTCGTCGAGGCCGTCCGAGTGGAGCAGCAGGAGGTCGCCGGTCTCGAGCGCGCCCGACTCGACCGGCCACGCGAGATCCATCTTGATCCCGAGCGGATACGCGCCGGATCCGATGCGCCGTTTGATCGCGCCTTCGCGTCCGACGAGCAGCGGGAGCGGGTGCCCGCCGACCGAGCCGACGAACGTCCCGTCCGCCGCGATCCTCAAATAGACGCAGCCGAAGAACGCGCGCGACGTGCCGGTGCGGCAGAGGATCCGGTTCAAAGTCGAGAACATCGCGGCCGGCGCCGCGTCGACGTCGAGCTGCGTGCGGAACGCGGCGTGTGCGACCGCCATGACGAGGCCGGCCGCCATGCCGTGTCCCGACGCGTCGCCGAAGAGGACCGCGAGGCCGCCGTCGGAAAGCGGCACGAAGTCGTAGACGTCGCCGCCGACGGTGTTGGCGATCCGGTTGTACGCGCCGATGTCGAGGCCGGGGACGGTCGGCAGGGTCTTCGGGATGAGGCTCGCCTGCAGGTCGCGCGCGAGCTCCAGCTCGTCGCGATAGTTGATCTTGTCGACGAGCTCCATCGCGACGAGGAAGACGAGGAGCGTCGACGCGATCGCGAGGAACGTGCTGTCGAGGTCTAGGGTGTAGTGCGTCGTCTTCTTCACCCCGTGCTCCTCCTTTTCCGTCGTGCTTTCGAAGTGGGAGCCGCCGAGCGAGAGGAGGAACAGCACGAGGACGACGAGGAAGAGAACCCGCCGGGCGGGGGCGAGCCGTTTCGATAGCCCGAAGAGGACGCTGTTGAACGTCTTGACGAAGCGGCGGAACCTGCGGCGCTCGCCGGCGATCGATTCGGCGTCCTCGGCGGTCAGCTTCTCCTTCGCGCGACGCCACTCGCGCGAATAGAGGCCGGCGATGTCCTCCCTGCCGACGGAGTGGAACGTCGCGCGGAGCAGGTCGCCCCAGTCGTGGCCGGAGGGCATGCGGAGGGGAACGGTATCAGGGAACGCCTGTCATCCCGTGCGAAGCGAGAGATCCCTTTCTAGACCCGCTTGTCTGGTGAGGGCGACGAAGAAAGGGGTCCCTCGTCGCTGCGCTCCTCGGGATGACAAGAAAATTACAACCCCAGCAGCGCCAGCTCGTCCAGCAGGTTGGCGAGCCGCGGGTGGGTCGCCAGCTCCCGGTAGAGCCAGCCGTGCTCGTCGCGCAGGGTCACGAGGTTCTTGCGCAGCTCGGCGCCGTTGCGCGACGCCGCCGCGTCCCGCACGCGCTCGATCGCCGCGCGGCCGGGCTCGTCGAGCTTCTCGCCGATCCGAGCGTGCAGCTCGTCGAAGTCCGCGCGGACTCTAGAAGCGTGATCATCCTTCTCGTCGGCCATCGCGGCCAGCGTATCAGAGCACCGCGCCCGGAAGGTCGGCGACGGAGTCGAGGAGCGCGTCGGGCCGAACGCCCGAGGCCGCGAGCTCATCGGCGCGGAACTTTCCCGTGCGGACGAGGATGCCCGACATGCCCGCGCGCTGCGCGCCGGCGACGTCGGACTCGATGTCGTCGCCGACCATCGCGGCCTCGGACGGCGCGGCGCCGAGCTCGGAGAGCGCCCACGCGTAGAACTCCGGCGCCGGCTTGCCGGCCAGCCGCGCGGTGCGGCCCGACCCGTACTCGAGCGCCGCCGCGAACGCGCCGACGTCCAGCGTGAGCCCGTCCGCCGCGCGCCAGTAGCGGTTGCGGGCGAGCGTGACCAGCTCGGCGCCGCCCAGCACGTGGCGAAACGCGCGGTTGAGGCGCGCGAAGGTCATCTCGTCGCCGAGGTCGCCCAGCACGACCGCCTGCGGCGCGTCGTCGTCCGGGTGGATGCCGCCGAAGTCCTCGCGCAGCGAGTCGCGCGTCAGGAGGCTGCAGCGCGAGACGCCGCGCCGCACGAGGTCCTCGCGCGCGGCCAGCGGCGCCGTGAAGATGCGCGACGGGTCGACGGCGAGGCCCATCTCCTCGAGCTCGCGGGCGACGGTCGCGCGCGGTCGGCTCGTCGTGTTCGTCGCGTAGCCGACCCGGATGCCTCGCGACTCAAGCGCCGCGATCGCCTCCCCGGCGTTCTCGATGAGTCGGCCGGCCTGGTAGACGGTGCCCTCGAGGTCGAGGAGCAGCGCGGTGATCTTGCGGCGCATGGAGCTCGACTCGCGCCGCGCTTCTCAGCCCTCGCGGTCGACGCGAGGGGGAGACGTCATCTGCTCGTACAGCGTCAGCAGCGCCTGCGTGCCCTCCTCGCCGCGGCCCTGAGCCTCGAGCGCAGAGAGGAGCTGGTGCACGAGCGCGACCGCCAGCAGCGGCACGCCCTTCTCGCGCGCCGCGCGCAGCACGATGGCGAGATCCTTCTGCTGATGCTTGATCGCGAAGGCGGGCTGAAAGTCGCGCGCGATCATCTTCTTTCCGAGCACGTCCATCATCCACGACGCGGCCGCGCCGCCCATGAGCGCCTCGTGGAGGGTCTCGAGAGGCAGCCCGCTCTTCTTCGCGAACGCGAGCGCCTCGGACACCGCGGCGAGCCCGCCCGCGACGGCGATCTGGTTGACCGCCTTGCCGAGCTGGCCGGCGCCGGACGGCCCGAGGTGCGTGATCCGCTTGCCCATCGCGGCGAGCGCGGGCCGCGCGCGCTCGAGCGCCGCGGCGTCGCCGCCGACGAAGAAGGTGAGCGTGCCCTCCTGTGCGCCCTTCTGGCCGCCCGAGACGGGCGCGTCCAGGAACGAGAATCCGGCGTCGCGCATCCGCGCAGCGATCGAGACGGCCGCGTCGGGCGCGATCGTCGAGGAGTCGACGGCGACCGCGCCCTTCGGCAGGCCCTTCGCCGCGCCGCGCGGACCGAGGTGGACCTCCTCGACCTGCGGCGCATCGGGGAGGCACGAGACGAGGAGCTCGGACTCGCTCGCGACCTCCTCGGGAGTGGCGAAGGCGCGCACGCCGGAGCCGAGCGATGCCGCGAATGCCTTCGCCTTGTCGAACGACCGCGTCGCGACCGCGAGGGGGAAGCCGGCGCCGGCCAGCCGCCGCGCCATCCCGGTCCCCATCGTGCCGAGGCCGACGAAGCCGACGCGGAGCGTCATGGAAGAACGGGTGCCTCCCCCGTTCGTAGGGGCGGCCCTTGCGGCCGCCCGCCTGGGGTCGAAAGACGCGGCCGATGTTCCAGCGAAAGCGGGCGGGGGCGAGCCCCGCCCCTACGACCGCGGGGGCAGATCGGGGCGACGGGTTGAAGGCTTCCGTTACCCATCCCGATCGATCCCCTTCAGCGGCTCCACGAGCGCCGCCTCCTGCGCGCGGCGCAGCGCGTCGAGGCCGCTCCGCGCGAGAGCCAGCAGCTTCCCGAGCTGGTCCT
>DATBBK010000223.1:0-5424 GCA_036271035.1 Thermoanaerobaculia bacterium
CGGCCGCCTCGACGAGCGCCCAGACGCGGCCCGGGTCCGCGGGCGAGACCGCGACTCCGATCTTGCCGACGACGCCCTGCGGAAGTCCTCCGGCGAGTTTCACCCAGCGATCGCCGCCGTCGACGGACTTGTAGAGACCGCTCTCCGCGCTGCCGGAGACGATCGTCCACGGCTTGCGCTCCCCCGTCCACATCGCCGCGTAGAGGACGCGCGGGTCCGTCGCGTCGATCGCGAGATCGGTCGCGCCGGTCCGCGGAGAGATCGCGAGCACTCTCTCCCACGTGCGCCCGCCGTTCGTCGTGCGGTAGACGCCGCGCACCGCGCTCGGGCCGAACGCGCGCCCCACGACCGCGACGTAGACCCGATCCGGGTCGCGCGGATCGATGCGGATGCGCGCGATCTGCCCCGCGTCGCGCAGCCCGGCGTTCGCCCACGTCCTCCCGCCGTCCGCGGAGCGGTACACGCCGACGCCGGCCGCGACGTTACCGCGCAGGATGCCCTGCCCGGTGCCGGCCCAGACGACGTCGGGATCCGAGTCCGCGACGGCGACCGCGCCGACCGAGCTCGATTCGAAGAACGGGTCCGAGACGTTCGCCCAGCTCGCGCCCGCGTTCTCCGTCCGCCAGAGCCCGCCGGCCGTGCCCATGAAGAAGACGTTGGGCCGCGAGGAGACGCCGGCGATCACCGTCGAGCGGCCGCCGCGCGTGGGGCCGAGGAATCGCCAGCGGAGTGCGCGGTAGAGCGAGGCGTCCGGAGCCGCGGCGGCGCGGCTCGCCGGCGCCGGAGACGCCGCGAGCGCGGAGAGCGCCAGCGCGAGGCCGAGCAGGGCCCGGGCGATCCGTCGCCGTCGCCGTCGCCGTCGCCATGGCGGACGAGACATGTGTCCTCCGGGTGGGAGCTAGATCGCGTCTTCCGTGACGATATCGCGGGCGACGCGGCGCATTCCCTCGGCGACGCCGCGCGGGCCCGCGATCACGTTGCCGCGCTCGAAGACACGGTCGCCGCCGTCGAAGTCGGTGACCTCGCCGCCCGCCTCGCGGATCAGGAGCGCGCCGGCCGCGATGTCCCACGGCGAGAGGTGAAACTCGAAGAAGCCGTCGAAGACGCCGGCCGCGACGTACGCGAGGTCCAGCGCCGCCGAGCCGGCGCGCCGGATCGCGCGGGCCTCGAGAAACACGGCGCGGAAGAGGGCCAGGTACGCGTCGATGCGGTGGCGGTAGCGGAACGGGAAGCCCGTCGCGACGAACGCTCCGGCGAGCGACGGGCGCGAGGTGACGGAGATGCGCTGGCCGTTGCGGAACGCGCCCTCGCCGCGCGCGGCGGAGTAGAGCTCGTCCCGCAGCGGGTCCCAGACGACGGCCGCGGCGAGGCCCTCGGCGTCCCGCGCTGCGATCGACACGCACCAGAACGGAAAGCCGGTCACGTAGTTGGACGTGCCGTCGAGCGGATCCACGATCCATGTGCGAGCGCCGTCGGCGCCGGGCAGCGCGCCGCCCTCCTCGCCGAGAAACGCGTCCTCCGGGTAGCGGCTTCGGATCGTGGCGAGGATCGCCGCCTCGCTCTCGCGATCCGCGCGCGTCACGTAGTCGTTCTGCTGCTTCTCCTCCACGGCGCCGTGCGGCAGGTTGCGCCAGAACGGGACGAGGACGTCGCCGCCGGCCTTCGCGGCACGGATGGCGGTGTCGAGGACGGGATTCATCGGTCTCTCCACCCCTCGGATATCGCTTTCTCGACCGGAGTTCCGATGAAGTTGAATCCCTTCACTCCCGGCACGGCGGGGTCGCCATCCGAAAACGCCTTCGACCAGTAGACCCCTCTCCACCACGGTTCCTTGCCGAGCGCACGGTAGACGGCCGCGACGCAGCGAGCGGCGTCGTCGGTCGCGTACGGCAGAGAGGAGTCCTCTTCGGCGGGAGCGAGCCACGCGGCGCGGACGTGCGGATAGCCGGCTTCGGTCAGGATGACCGGTCGGTTCGAATACTTCCGCGAGGCCTGCCCGAGCGGGGCTGCCGCACGCTTCACGCCCGCGTCCAGCGCGCCGTCGCTCAGCCTCTCGTTGCCCTTGCCGAGCGGGTCGAAGAAGTCGACGCCGATCGCGTCGAGGGCGTCCCAGAACGTGATGTCGAGGACGCGCGACGCCCCGTTCGGCGCGTAGACGAGCGGCGCGCCAGTGGCGAGGCGCAGCGACGCGAAGACGAACCGCCAGTCCTTCTCGCGGAGCTCCGTCGCGGAGAGTTCGTCACCGGCGCAGAAGATCGCGGCACCGGCCGCCTCCGCGACCACGGCGTGGTGCACGACGAACCGCCGGTACGACGCGAACCAGTCCCGCCAGGATTCTTCGGTGTCGAGCTCGACGCGGCCCAGCGCGAACTCGTTTCCCACCTCGACGCGTGGTTTCACCATCACCGTCATCCCCGCCGTGCGTGCGTCGGCGACCACGCGGACGATCGCCTCGTCGGTCTCCCCGCTGGGGTTGCGGTCGGCGAACGAGAGCCGGTCCGACTTCTCGTCGGACGCGAAGGCGAAAGGCATCACCGCGATCGAGGTGGCGCCCAGGGCTCGCAAGCCTTCCAGAGCCTTCGTGGAGGCGGGCGATACGAAGCTCTCGTCGACCCTGTTCCTCATGATGTACGAAACTCCGGCCACGAAACCGTCCGGGAGCGGCCGCCGCGCCGGAGGCTTGACCGGCTGGCGCCAGGCGATCTCACGCCACCTCGAGAGGGCGGACACGAGCTCGGCGTCCTTGCCGGCGAGCGCCTTCTCGACCGCCGCGTCGCTCTCGAGCCGCCCGCCGGCGTCGAGCCACGAGGCGGCGGCTCCGACCGCCAGGACCGGTGAGACGTCCTCGCCGTTGCCGAGGACCTCGTCGATCGAGGGCTCGACCTTCGCGGCCAGGGCGAAGGCCCCGAAGCTCTTCACGTCGCGGCCCCACCAGGTTCCGACCCGGCGCGCGCCGATCGCCTGGAGGAGGATCGGCCGATCCGCGAGCTGCGGCCTCGCGGCGGCGGCGGCCGCGGCGGCAAGCGCCGGCGTGATCTGGTCCGGCGACTCGGGGGCCGAGCCGTCCACCTCGACGCGGACCGCGCCCTGCTCGACGAGAACGTCGGCCGGGCGCGACGAGCCCGTGAAGGTCGCCTTGCTCATGGCGTCGGGAAAGAGCCGGATGAGAAACGGCTTCTTGCCCGCGAACTTCGCCGCGACGGTCAGCCACTTCTCGGCGCGCGCCTTGTCCGCCGGGGCCGACTCCGCCGTGACGACGCCCTTCTTCACGCGAGCGAGCGATCCGTAGTACGCGTCGCGGTCCGCGATCTGGTCCCGGTCCGACGCGCGGTCGATCGCGAGAGCGCCGCCGGCTTGCGTGAACCGGCCCCGCTTCTGCAGCGCGCGGGTCCTCCCGCCCGTGACGATCACGTAGTCGCCGTCGGCGCGCTCCGACCCCCGGATCCGCTGCTGCGCCAGCCTGGCGACCGGCTCGAGCGACATTCCGAGGACGAGAGTCTCCGCCGGACGCGCCGGATCGGTGAGCAGGATCGCGTCGCCCGGCTCCGAATACGTCCGACCGTCGAAGGTGAAGCCGCGTTCCTGGACCGTCACCGGAAACCGGGCGGCGAGGGTCTTCACCGCCTCGGAGGCTGGGAGCACGCAGATGTGCACGGCGTCCGCGCCCTTCGGGACCGGCGTGCCCTCCGGCGCGGACTGGATCTCCATGTCGCCGCGCCGTACCGGCGCCGTCGCATCGCCGAAGGCGGCCTGCGGCAGCGCCGTGCCTTCGCAGAAACGCACCGCGACGCGGTGGACGGCGGGCGTCGGGGTCGGCTTCGGCGCGAGCGCGAGGAGGAGCGCGGCGAGAGGGAGGAGGCGGAAGGAGCGGCGCACGGGACGGGTCCGGGAGGGGTTAGAGCTCGATCCTCTGCCAGACGATCTCGCCGCCGACGATCGTCGCGACGGGCGCGCCGGAGAGCTCCCAGCCCGCGAACGGCGTGCTCCGCCCCTTCGAGAGGAAGCGCGGCGGGTCGACCTTCCAGCGCGCCTGCGGATCGAAGATCGTGACGTCCGCCGGCGATCCGGTCGCGAGCGTGCCGCCGGGAAGCCCGAAGACGCGGGCCGGCCCCGCCGAGAACAGCGCCGCGAAGCGCTCCAGGCTCAGACGCCCGCGCGCGACGAGCCGGTCGTGCACGACGGACGCCGCCGTCTCGAGCCCGACGACGCCGAACGGCGCCGCGTCGAAATCGACGGCCTTCTCGTCGGCGTGATGAGGCGCGTGGTCCGTGGCGATCGCGTCGATGGTGCCGTCCGACAGGGCGCCGAGCAGCGCCGTGACGTCCGACGACTCGCGAAGCGGCGGATTCATCTTCGTGCGCGTCGAGAACCCCGACGACGCGACCTCTTCGTCCGTGAGCACGAGGTGGTGCGGCGTGACCTCGCACGTCACGTCGACGCCGGCGGCGCGACCGCGCCGGACCTGGTCGAGGGCCGCCGCGGTCGAGAGATGCGCGACGTGGAGGCGGCCGTTCGTGAGCTCCGCGACGAGCAGGTCGCGAGCGACGGCCGCTGCCTCCGCGATGGCGGGCTGGCCGTGCATGCCCAGGCGCGTCGAGACGGCGCCCTCGTGCATCGGCGCGCCCTCGGAGAGGCTCCTGTCCTCGGAGTGCTGCACGACGCGCAGGCCGAACAGGCTCGCGTGCTCGAACGCGCGGCGCAGGACGCCGCCGTTCGAGATCCATCTCCCGTCGTCGGACACGGCGACCGCGCCCGCGTCGCGGAGCTCGCCGTACGCCGCGATCTCCTCGCCCTTCTGGCCGCGGGTCGCGGCCGCGATCGGATACATCCGCGCCCCGCGCCCGCCGCGGGCGCGGCCGACGACGAACTCGCAGACCTCGCGCACGTCGTTCACCGGCTCCGTGTTCGGCATCGCGCAGACCGCGGTGAACCCGCCGGCGGCCGCCGCCCTCAGCCCCGTCTCGATCGTCTCCGCGTACTCGCGCCCCGGCTCGCGCAGGTGCGCGTGCAGGTCGATGAAGCCAGGCAGCACGAGCCGCCCGGAGACGTCGAAGACCTCGGCGTCACCGGCCTCGATGCGGTCGCCGACCTCCGCGACGAGCCCGTCGGAGAGGAGTACGTCGAGCTGGCCGTCGCGGCCGGCCGCGGGGTCGATGAGGCGCCCGCCCCGCAGAAGCAGCGGCCGCGTCACGACTCGCCCTCCCACGGGTGGCCGCCGAGGAGCAGGTAGAGGACCGCCATGCGGACCGCCACGCCATTCGCGACCTGGTCCAGGATGACCGAGCGATCCGAGTCGGCGACCTCGGACGAGATCTCGACGCCGCGGTTCATGGGGCCGGGATGCATGACTATCGCGCCGGGCTTGGTCCGCGCGAGCCGCTTCGCGTCGAGGCCGTAGAGGCGGAAATACTCGCGCAGCGACGG
>DATBBK010000224.1:0-21021 GCA_036271035.1 Thermoanaerobaculia bacterium
CATCGTGATGACCGGCAAGGAAATGACCGAGGGGGACTACGCGCGGATCAACGGTTCAGCGCAGCGCATCCTGCACAAGGGCAGCGACGGCTCCAGGCTCGTCTCGCGGGTTCTCGAGGCCATCGCCGGCGCTCAACAGAGGGGCCCCGACTCGAGCGCCGCGGGGTAGGATCGCCGCGGAGGTCCAGCCCGGATCGAATGGCTCACATTCTCGTCGCGGAGGACTCGCCCGACATCCGCGAGCTCATCCGCATGCTTCTCGAGTCCGCTGGACATCGAGTAGACACCGTGGCGGACGGCCGCGCGGCGGTCGCCGCGGCGCGGGAGTCGGCGCCGGAGCTGATCCTGATGGACCTCTCGCTCCCGATCCTGTCGGGTTGGGAGGCCGCCCGGCAGATCCACGCCGACGCGCGAACCTCCTCGATCCCGATCCTCGCCGTCACCGCGCACGCGATGCAGGGAGATCGCGAGAGGGCGCTCGCGGCCGGCTGCGACGGTTTCATCGCGAAGCCGATCGACGAGGAGGCGTTCGCGGGCCAGGTCGCCTCCTTCATCGGTGCGCGGCCCATGATGCTCAACGACCGTTCTCGCCCGCGCGCCCTTCGCGACGAGCCCGGGCGGGTGCTTCTGGTCGACGACCAGCCGGACATCGCCGTGCTCGTCCGGGCCGATCTCGAGGCGGACGGCCACACGGTGGTCGTCGCGACACGCTCGGAAGAGGCGATCGCCGCCTTCGAAAAGGATAGCGGTTTCGACCTCGCGATCGTCGACGTCATCCTCGCGGGCGACTCCGGCTACGAACTCACCGAGGCGCTGACGACCCGCTCGCCGTCGTACCTGCCGGTCCTGCTCGTCACCGCGGGAACGATCGATCGAGAGAAGGCGTACGCGGCCGGCGCAGACGACTTCATCGGCAAGCCGATCGAGAGCCTAGAGCTCCGCCTGCGGGCCGCCTCGCTGATCCGGATCGGGAGGCTCGTCCGCGAGCGTCACCGCAACGGTCACGAGCGCTCGGACGCCTACCGCAAGCTGCAGGAGCTGGATCGGATGCGCTCCGACTTCCTGTCGACCGTGTCTCACGAGCTACGCACGCCGCTGAACACGATCATCCTGCTCGCGCACCAGCTCGAGAAGAACGACGTGTCGACACAGGGCGACGACCCGCGCCGCTCGCGCAACGTGCGGCTCCTCCGCGACGCCGCCGAGGCGCTGCGGCGCATGATCGACAACATCCTCGACCTCGCGAAGCTCGAGGCGGGACAGCGCGACGTGCACGCCCAACCGGTGATCGTGCCCGACCTACTGCGCGAGACGGCGGAGCTGCTCGAGCCGCAGGCGCGGGAGAAGGGCCTCGAGATCCGCGTAGAGTCGACGCCCGGCCTTCCGGAGCCGGCCTGGCTCGACCGGGAGAAGCTCTCGCGCGTTCTCGTCAACCTCGTCTCGAACGCCGTCAAGTTCACCCCGAAGGGACGCGTGCTCCTCAGAGCGCAGCCCTGGCAAGGGTCGATCACGTTCGAAGTCGACGACACGGGCATCGGCATCCCTCCCGAGCTCGTGGCCGCCGCGTTCGAGCCGTTCCGCCAGATCCGGCCGCGGAACGGCGAGACACGCGGCACCGGTCTCGGCCTCTCGATCTCCAAGCAGCTCGTCGAGGCGATGGGCGGCGATCTGTTCCTGGACAGCCGCGAGGGCCGCGGCACGCGCGTGACGTTCACGGTGCCCGAGCTCCCGGCCGAGGCCGTGATCGAGGCCGACGACCGCGCCGCGGCCGCTTCGCCCCGGCCCGAGCCGAGCCGGCGCGCGCGGGTGTTGATCGTCGAGGACGATCATGCCTCGCGCTACGGACTTCGCGCGCTGCTCGAGTCGGAGGGCTACGACGTCAACGAGGCTTCGACGCTGCAGGAGGCGGAGCTCGAGTTGCGCCGCACGCCGCCGGAGGTCGTCATCCTGGACATCACGCTGCCCGACGGCGACGGCGCCGTGTGGCTCCAGCGCCGCACCGAAAAGGAATCGTTCGCGCCGGCGGTCATCGCCTTGACGGGCGTCACCGCGGACGCCGACACCCGCCGGATCGACGCGGCGGGCGTGCGTACCGTGCTCACGAAACCGGTCAACGTGACCCAGTTGCTGCTGACGCTGCGCGACCTCGCGCAGCCGCAGCCGCTCTCGCCGCCTGCCGGCCGGCGCACGACGCACGAGGCGATCGCGATCTCGCGCGCGAGCCGCGACGGGATTCCACGCGCGGACGCGTCAGGCCGTGAGCCGATCCAGCGAGGCGAGCCCGGCCAGAAGAAATACGACGAATAGGACGGCGAACGCTCCCGCGAGGAGCTTCGCGACCGCGAAGGGAACGAAGAGAACGCCCATCGCCGCGAGGACGAAGCAGAGAAACGCGAGTCTCAGTAGCGTCATCTCGGATCCTCCTCGATAAGAGAAGCGGCCCGGGAGTCCGGGCCGCCTCGACGATCACGAAACCTTACGAAGCCGGCTCGATCATCGTCACCTTCTGCCCGTTGTCGCCCTTGGTGTAGGTGACCTTCACGCGCTGGCCGACCGCCACGCCCGGGTTGATCGACGCGGCCTCGTCGAGGTCGAACGTGTAGTCGTGATTCTTCGGGCCCTCGACCGTGATCTTCTTACCGGCCTCGTACTTCTTGACGTTGCCGATGACGACCTCGGTCTTGGACTTCATGTTGGGTCCCGGTCCGGTCTGCTTGGTCGTGGACTCGGAGTGGACTCGTTCACCCGTCTCGCCCGCCGCGCCGGAGCTCATCATGTTGTGGGCACCGTGCGGTCCCTTCGACTCGGAGAGAACGGTCACGTGCTCGTGGCCGTCGGACGACTTGTAGTACTTGACCTTGACCATCTGGCCGACGGCGATGTTGCCCTCGACCTTCGCGGCCTCGTCCAGGTCGAACGAGTAGCTCTTGCCGCCCGGCCCGTCGACCTTGATGCTCTTGCCCGCGTCGTACGACTTGACCGTTCCGGTCACGGTTTCGGACTTGGTCTTCATGTTCGGTCCGGGCCCGGTCTGCTTCGTCGTGGTCTCGGAATGCGTTTTTTCCTGAGCCACTGCGACGCCGGTGATCCCGGCCGCAAAGAGTGATGCGACCGCCAGAGTTGCAAACTTCTTCACTTAGTCCTCCTCGGGGTCCGTAATTGGACCGACGAATTGGATTTCAAGAAGCGTGCCGACCCGGAGAAGAGGCTCTCTCGTCGAGAGTTAGGGCCCGGTGGCCGTTCAGACCGCCAGGCGATGCGCCCGCCAGGCCGGGGCATCGGCGGCGTGGCGCCGGAGGAACGCGACGGACTCGCGGATGACCTCGGGGTCGCGGATGATCCGATGGTGCCCGGTGCCGCGCCGCTCGAGGATCTCGGCGCGAGGCCACGAACGCGTCAGCAGCAGCGAGTCGCGGAAGGGCACGCGCGGATCGCGCCGGTCGTGCGCGAGGAAGACCGGAACCGACGGAGGGTGCGTCGCGAGTAAAAGGTCGGACCACTCGAGCCCGTAGCGGCGCCGGAGAATTCCCTTCATCGCGGCCGTCGTCGCCGCGGAGAGCCGCAGGCAGCGGGCGAACCGCATCGTGTAGCGCTCCGGATCGGCGGGCGTGGCGATCAGCACGGCCGCGCGCGCCGGCAGTCCGGCGGCGATCGCGAGCGCGGCGGCGGCCGCTCCCATCGAATGCCCGACGATCGCCGCGGGCTCCCACGCGGACGCGATCGCGGTGATTGCCTCGACGAAGTCCGGCAGCGAGCAGAGCCGCCCGGCGGATCGGCCGTGTCCGGGAGCGTCGAACGCCGTCACGCCGAAGCCCGCGTCGAGGAGCGGCGCGACGAACGCAGACAGACGGCCCGCGTGACCGCCCCAGCCGTGGACGAGGAGCACGCGCGGCCCGGATCCCCAATGCCAGACCGCGATCTCGCCGGCGCGGCCGGAGACGCGCACGGACGCCGCACGGCGGAGCGTGTCGCGCTCGCTGCGCGTCGGGTGAGCGCGGACAGGACGGCGGAAGGCGGCGGCGGCGACCGATGCGCACGCTCGCGGCGCGATTCGGTCGAGGAAGAACGCGACGCGGCGCGCGTTGCGCATCGACCGGGCGATCCGGGCCACGGAGCGACCTCCCCGGTTGCGGCCGATCGGCTTTTTCGCGCGCACGTCGAGACCGAATTGCGAGTTTCCTGCCAGCCGGGTGGAACGGCCGTTGCATTTCGAGCGGTGGGGGATTTTTTTTCTCCCGCGGGGGGAGAGATGACGCAGCGCAGAAGGAGGAAGCGGAAGAAGGTTCGTTACGCCGTGGTCGGCCTCGGGTACATCGCGCAGGCCGCCGTTCTACCGGCCTTCGCGCATGCAAGGGGAAATTCGGAGCTCACCGCGATCGTCTCCGACGACCCTCTCAAGCGCAAGGAGCTCGGCGAGAAGTACGGCGCGCGCTACGCGTACGACTACACCGGCTATGCGGACTGTCTGAGGAACGAGGAAGTCGACGCCGTCTACATCGCGCTTCCGAACCACATGCACCGCGACTACGCGGTCGCCGCCGCCGAGGCCGGCAAGCACGTCCTCTGCGAGAAGCCGCTCGCCGTCACGGAACGCGACTGCGAGGACATGATCGACGCCGCCAAGCGGTACGGCGTGCGCCTCATGACCGCCTATCGCCTGCACTTCGACCGGGCGAACCTCGAGGCCGTCGAGATCGTGCGCTCGGGCAGGCTCGGCGAGCCGCGTCTCTTCGACTCGGTGTTCACGATGCAGGTCGACCCGGGCAACGTCCGCCTCCTTCCGCCCGAGAGGGGCGGCGGGCCGATCTACGACATCGGCGTCTACTGCATCAACGCGGCGCGATACCTGTTCCGCGCGGAGCCGTCCGAAGTCTTCGCGTGGTCCGCGACCATCGGCGGCGACGAGCGATTCGCGGAGGCTCCCGAGATGGTCAGCGCGATCCTTCGGTTCCCGGTGGAGCGTCTTGCGACCTTCACGTGCAGCTTCGGCGCGGCGGACTCGGGCTGGTACCAGGTCGGCGGCACGAAGGGCGTGCTGCGTGTGGACCCGGCCTACGAGATGGCGGAGCCGCTGATGCACCAGGTGACGGTCGAGGGCAAGACGACGAAGAAGAGGTTCCCGAAGAAGGACCAGTTCGCGCCCGAGCTGGTCTACTTCTCGCGCTGCGTGCTCGAGGATCGGGAGCCCGAGCCGTCGGGGCGCGAGGGCCTCGCGGACGTGCGCGTCATCCGCGCGCTCTGCGAGTCGGCGCGGACCGGCCGGCCCGTGTCGCTGCCCGAGCTCGAACGGCACCACCGACCGACGCTCGCGATGGCCGAGGAGAAGCCGCCCGTGAGAATGCCGGAGCTCGTCCATGCCGACACGCCGTCGGAGAAGTAGGCCCGCACACTCGCCGCCCGGTACTAAACCGGATGCCGTGCTCGGGGTCAGTCCTTTGTTTTTCGGAGCGACGACGCGCGGGAACTGGAGCCACTGTCGACCAGAGCTCCGAAAAATGGAGGGCTGACCCCATCGAAGCGCGCAGGCCGGACTTGCGGAGTGCCGCGTTCCATGAGCGACTTAGTCGCCGCGGGACTCGCGGGCTGGTCGTCCGAGCCTCTCGACCGATGCCGCTCTCGAGTCGTCGCGACGCGACGCCGACTCGCGAGGCAAGGCTCAGTAGCCCATTTTCTCCATCGACGGCAAAATCCCGCGCACCGGCGTCAGCTTCGCCGGACGGCTCCCCTTGCGCGCCGCCCCCGCGATGGGTCCGTAGGCGAGCTCGGCGCCGGATCGCGCCGCTCGCAGGAGCAGGCCGCCGCGGCTCATGTCGCCCCGGCCGACGAAGTCCGGCGGAAACAGAAGGCGGGGTCCGAGCAGATCCGCGATCGGCTCGAAATACTTGCGCGTCGCGATCGAGCCGAGCAGCACGACCTCGGCGTCGCGCGGGAGAGCCGCTGCGAGCCGGCGGGCGTCGCGCCGGAACGGGCGCAGGAAGCGCGCGTCCCCGTCGGCGATGTCCACCCGAGCGAACCGCCGCATCCGCATCCTCGTGACGACGGTGTGCGCGGGGAGCAGTCCCGCGGTCGGCGTGATGATCAGCACCGGCTCGATCCCGTGCGGGGCGCGGCCGAACGCGCGCGCGTAGGTCAGCTTGCCGCGGAAGTAGAGACCGGACAGGAACGCGAAGACTTCGCCGATCGGCGCGCCGTCGCTGCGCAGCCGGCGCGCGAGGTCGAAAGCGGCCTCGTCGCGGAGCAGGATGCGCGCCCGTTCGCCGGAGCAGCTCGCGGGGGAGAGAAGGAAGACGCGAAAGGGCGAGGACTCGGGCACCGGGGCGAGATTATGACGCCGTCAGTGGCCGGCGCGGTCCCCCACACGCAAGTGGTTGCGAACCTCTCGCACTCCCGGCAGATCCTGGGTGATGTCCTCGGCCAGCCGCTTCGACTCACGGTCGGGCACCGTTCCCTCGAACGTGATCTCGCCGTCGCGCACCGCGACTTCGATCTCCGAGGCGTCCAGGTCTCCATGGCGCGCGAGCGTCTCGCTGACCGTCTCCCGGATCCGCTCGTCGGACCGCCGATAGCCCTTCGGCCCCTTTCCGGCGTGCGGACCGCGCCATGCGCCGCCTGGCCGCGTGCGCTCGCTGTCTCCCCGGCCGGGAAAACCGTCCGCCTGCGCCACCGGCCGCGGGCGGCCCTGCGGCACGAACGCCGTCGGCGGAAGCTGGTCCCACTCGTCGGGACGGAACGGTTGTTCGTACTCGCCGTAGCCGCCCCGCTCCGGCGGTCCGGCGATCGGTTGGAAATGGCGGTCCCGATCACGGTCGTGGCTCATGTCGAACCTCCTCGAATGCAGGACGAATGACGAAGAAGTGGTGACGCGCGGCGCGACGACACAGGGCTGCAATCGATGTGCCGTCGGGTCCGAATTTCCGGAGCGGACATCCGAAAAAAGAGTCGGAACAAACGGCACACGCAACGTGTCCTTTTTGACCAGGAGGCACCCCATGAAGAAGCCGCCGGTCGCCGTCATCCTCCTCGCCGCTTCGCTTTCGTCGCTCGCGGTTCCCTCCACGTCCTTCGCGTGCGTCGTAACGACGACTCTCTGGGATCAGGTCCACGACGCCGATCTCGTGGTCGTCGCGCGGATCGTGCGTATCGAGCGTCCCGATGCCGAAGTCCGGGACGAAGACTGGATGAGCCGCGAATCCGTCCTGGTCCAGGTGATCGATTCCTGGAAGGGAGAGGCGCCGGCGAGCGAGGTACGGATCAGCTTCATTGGCGGACCTCCACGCTGGTACACCGAGGGACGCACGGTGCTTCTGTTTCTCGAGCGGGGCGACCTGATGACGGCCCGCTGGCGAGCCGCCGAAGCGCAGGCGGAGGAGACGCCGGCGGCGGCAAACTCGGGGGCGGAAAACGACGTGATCGAGTCCGGCGAAACCGAAGACGTCGTCGTCGAAACGACTTCCAGCTGGACGGCCGAGGAGCGGGCGAGAGCCGCCGTGGAGCTCGAGGCGGAAGAGAGACGCTTCGCCGACTGGGCGAGCGGACGCTGGATCGACGCAGGCATCTATGGAGACGTGCTCGCGCGCACCCAGGACTTCAACGGGCTCGGAGAACTCGTGCGCCGCGCCGCCGACATGCAGGCAAACGGGCGCGTGTCTCTCGCCGACCAGCGCTCGTGGATGGTGGCCGCCGCGGCGAACGACGCCGTTCATGACGACGTCGTCTATGGGCTGCTCGGGATGAAGGACGACCTCACGAACGAGGAGCTCGCACGGCTCGCCGACATCTTCGTCCGACATCCCGCGGTTGGTCCCAGCGACATCGCGATGCTCGAGCTGCTCAGGCACTATCCCGGCTCGGAGGTCGATGTCACCGCCGCATCCGTGATCGAAGCGGCGGTACGAATTCGCCCGATCCCGGACTGGACAACGCCGATCGTCGTGGAGGCGCTCCATCGATATGGCGACGACTTCTCGGAGAGAATCGGACGCGACGATCGCGATCCGGCGGGACGCCTGATCGAAAGCCAGCCCGGCGCCGGAACGATCCCGACCATATGGGCGGTCGCGCGGCGCGACCTCGGGATCCCGGAGGTCCCGCCCGCATCCCCCCCGGGACGGCCCGCGCCTCCGCCCACGGACTAGCGCCCGGTGCTACGCTTTCCGGTCATGAAGCCCTATGTCCGTTTGACCGAGCCGATGGTTCGAGAGGGGGGCCGGCTGCGCCCTGCGTCGTGGGACGAGGCGCTCGACCGGGCCGCCGAAGGCTTCCGCCGGGTGCGAGACACCCACGGCGGAGAAGCGATCGGCCTCTTCTCCTGCTCGAAGGCGACGAACGAGGTCAACTACCTCGCGCAGAAGCTCGCCCGGGTCGCGCTCGGCACGAACAACATCGACAGCTGCAACCGAACCTGACACGCCCCCAGCGTCGTCGGTCTGACGACGGTGTTCGGAGCGGGAGGCGGGACCAGCTCGTACCGTGAGACGGAGGAGGCGAACGTCATCCTCCTGTGGGGATCGAACGCGCGCGAGGCGCACCCGATCTACTTCCACCACGTCCTGAAGGGCGTCCGCAACGGCGCGCGCCTCGTCGTCGTCGACCCGCGCCGCACCGCCTCCGCGCAGTGGGCGGACACCTGGCTCGGCCTCGACGTCGGCTCCGACGTCGCGCTCGCCAATGCGATGGGCCGCGAGATCATCGAGGCGGGCCTCGAGAACCGCCCGTTCATCGAGAAGGCGACGACTAAGTTCGAGAACTACCGCCAGGCCGTCTGGAAGTACACGCTCGAGTACGCGGAGAAGGAGACGGGCGTCCCCGCCGCGGCGATCCGCGACGTCGCGCACGCCTACGCGAAGGCGCAGAACGCCCAGCTCTGCTGGACGCTCGGGATCACCGAGCATCACAACGCGCTCGACAACGTCTTCGCGCTGATCAACCTCGCGCTCCTCACGGGACACGTCGGCCGCTGGGGCTCGGGAGTGTGCCCGCTCCGCGGCCAGAACAACGTGCAGGGCGGCGGCGACATGGGCGCGCTGCCGAACAAGCTGCCGGGCGGGTACGACGTCGAGAACCCCGAGTCGCGCGAGAAGTGGGAGCGGCTCTGGGGCGCGCCGATCGCGCACAAGCGCGGCTGGCACCTCTCGCGGATGTTCGAGGAGATGGAGCACGGACGGCTCCGCTCGCTGTACGTCATCGGCGAGAACCCCGCGCAGTCCGAGGCGGACCAGACGCGTACGATGCGCCTGCTCGAGGGCCTCGAGCACGTCGTCGTGCAGGACATCTTCCTCACGCGCACCGCCGAGCTGGCGCACGTCGTCTTCCCTGCCGCCGCCTCCTGGTGCGAGGACGAGGGCACGGTCACCTCCAGCGAGCGCCGCGTGCAGCGCGTGCGCAAGGCGCTCGATCCTCCGGGACAGGCGCGGCCCGATCTCGAGATCATGGTCGCGCTCGGGAAGAGGCTGGGCTTCGACCTCGGGCCGCCCGTCGCCGAACGCATGTGGGACGAGCTCCGCACGCTGTCGCCGTGGCACGGCGGCATGAGCTACGCGCGGCTCGAGGCTCTCAACGGTCTGCAGTGGCCGTGCCCGGACGAATCGCATCCGGGCAGCCCGTTCCTGCACGGGCGGCTCTGGGACGATCCGCCCGGCGGCCCCCTCGCCATCTTCGTCGCGACCGAGCACGACCCGCCCGTCGATCGGCTCACGGACGACTTCCCCATCCGCCTGACCACGGGCCGCCGGCTCGACTCGTTCAACACGGGCGTGCAGACGGCCGGCTACGCGTCGCCGCTGCGGCGCGGCGAGTCGCTCGACATCGCGCCGGAGGACGGCGCCCGGCTCGGCGTCGGGGACGGCGAGGTCGTCCGGGCCGTGTCCCGGCGCGGCGCGATCGACGTGCCGGCGCGGTACGACACGACGCTCCGCCCCGGACTCGCCTTCATGACGCTGCACTTCCAGGACGACGTCGCGACAAATCTGCTCACCATCGACGCGACGGACCCGAAATCCGGCACCGCGGAGTTCAAGGCGACGGCGATCCGGATCGAGCGCCTCTCCGCCCCGGCCTGACCGGCGACCCGCCACCTTCGTTCCGGAGCCGCCTTCCGCGGCTCTGGATAGAATTCGTCTCTCATGCGAAAGCTGATCGCCCTCTCCGCGCTCGTCGTCCTCTCCGCGGCCTCGGCCGTCCTCGCGCAGGAGGCGAAGCCCACCCGCCCGAGCGGGACGCTTCCGCCCACGATCCTCGAGAAGAGGTGGACCTATGACTTCGACGGCATCTGGAAGCGCCGCATGATGCGTGTGCTCGTGCCCTACTCGAAGACGCTCTACTTCGTGGACAAGGGCCAGCAGCGCGGCATCGCGTACGACGCGTTCAAGCTGTTCGAGGACGACCTCAACAAGAAAAAGAAGAAGGGCGAGCTGCCGTTCCACGTCGTCTTCATTCCGACGCCGCGCGGCGACCTGATGCAGGCGCTGGTCGACGGCCGCGGCGACGTCGCGATGGGGTACCTCACGATCACGGAGGAGCGTCGCGCGCAGGTGGACTTCACGAATCCCACCGCCAGAAACGTCTCCGAGATCGTGGTCACGGGACCAGGACAGCCCCCCCTCAAGTCGAAGGAGGATCTCTCCGGTCGCGAGCTGTACGTCCGGAAGGACTCGTCCTACCACGACAGCCTCGAGGAGCTGAACGCCGAGCTGAAGAAGGCGGGCAAGCCGCCGGTTCGGATCCGCGAGGCGCCGGACAACCTGGAGGCCGAGGACGTGCTGGAGATGGTCAACGCCGGCCTCGTTCAGGCGACGGTCGTCGACGACTTTCGCGCGAAGTTCTGGAAGCAGGTCTTCACGAAGATCGACCTGCACGAGGACGCCGCGCTGCGCACCGGCGGCGAGATGGCCTGGATGATCCGCAAGAACAGCCCGCTCCTGAAGAAGGAGCTCAACGACGTGCTCGCGCGTTATCCCGAGGGCTCGTCGATCCGCAACCAGCTCCTCGCCCGGTACCTCAAGAACACGAAGTTCGTGAAGAACGCGACCTCGAAGCAGGATCGCGCCAAGTTCGACCAGGTGGTCCAGCTCTTCAAGAAGTACTGCGACCAATACGACATGGACACGCTGCTCATGGCGGCGCAGGGCTACCAGGAGTCGCGGCTCGACCAGAATGCGAAGAGTCATGTGGGCGCGGTCGGCGTCATGCAGGTCATGCCGGCGACCGGACAGGAGCTGAAGGTCGGCGACATCAACAAGATCGATCCGAACATCCACGCCGGCGTGAAGTACGTCCGCTTCATGATGGACAAGTACTACGCGAACGAGCCGATGTCGCCGCTGAACAGGGGGCTCTTCACCTTCGCGTCGTACAACGCCGGACCGGCCCGCATCGCCCAGCTGCGGAAGATCGCGAAGGAGCGCGGGCTCGATCCCAACATTTGGTTCGGCAACGTCGAGCAGATCGCGTCCGAGAAGATCGGCCGCGAGACGGTCACCTACGTGAGCAACATCTACAAGTACTACCTCGCCTACCAGCTCGTCACGGAGCAGCAGAAGGAGCGCGACGACGCGCGCAAGGCCGTGCAGACGGCCGCCCCGAAGAAGTAAGGCAGCCGGGAGGCGCCGGCGCTTCGGCGTGCCACGGCGCTTCGGCTACAGTTAGCGCCGTGGATCTCCACCTGATCCCGGGCGCCGAGGCGACGCCTCCGGAGAGGAACGCCGTCGACGCGGTCCTCGGCGCGGCGCCATCGGGCTGGTTCGGCGGACCCCGGCGGCCGGACGTGGACGGACACATCGCCGACGGCGGCGACGCGATCCGCGAGCGCCGGCACATGCTCCTCCCCGCCCTCTGGGCGCTCCAGTCCGGCGCGGGCTGGATCTCCCCGGGCGGCATGAACTACGTCTGCCAGCGTCTCGACGTGGCGCCGGCGGACGCATACGGCGTCGCGACGTTCTATGCGATGCTCTCGGTGTCGCCGCAGCCCGCGGCCGTCGCGCACGTGTGCGACGACATCGCATGCCGGCTCGCCGGCGCGCGCGAGATCTGCGCCGAGCTCCAGCGGCGGCTCGGCGCGCCGGGCGGCCAGTGGCGCCCATCGCCATGCCTCGGTCAGTGCGAGCGCGGCCCCGCGGTCCTGTTCCAGCGATCCGGCAGCGCCGCGCGCGACACCGTCGTCGCGCCGTGCGATGCGGAGGCGGTGATCGCGGGGTTGCAGACGCCGGCACCCGGCGCCGCGGGGACCGCTCCGGCGGCCGTCCATGACGGGTCGACCTCCGCTCATCAGACTCGGGACTCCCGGCGAGACAGCCTGCTCCTCCTCTCTCGCGTCGGACGCGTCGATCCGACGAGCCTCGACGCGTACCGGACGCACGGCGGCTACGCCGCGCTGAAGCGCGCCTTCGAGCTCGGGCCCGAGGGCGTGCTGCGTGAGACTCTCGAGTCGAAGCTGATGGGCCGCGGCGGCGCCGCGTTTCCGGCCGGCCGCAAGTGGGACGCCGTCGCGAAGCAGCCCGCGCGGCCGCACTACATCGTCTGCAACGCCGACGAGTCGGAGCCGGGCACCTTCAAGGACCGCCTCCTCATGGAGGAGGACCCGTTCGCGCTCATCGAGTCGATGACGATCGCCGCCTGGGCGACGGGCTGCGAGCGCGGCTTCGTGTACATCCGCGGCGAGTACCCGCTCGCGATCGAGCGCGTCGACGGCGCGATCGTCGCCGCCCGCGCGGCGGGTCTCCTCGGCGAGCGCGTGCTCGATGAGCCGTTCGCCTTCGACATCGAGGTCCGCCGCGGCGCCGGCGCGTACATCTGCGGCGAGGAGACGGCGCTCTTCAACTCCATCGAGGGCTTCCGCGGCGAACCGCGGAACAAGCCGCCGTTCCCCGTCCAGTCCGGGCTGTTCCACAAGCCGACGGTGATCAACAACGTCGAGACGCTCTGCAACGTGCCGCTGATCGTGCTGCGCGGCGGCGCGGCGTACGCGGCGATCGGCACCGCTCAGTCCTCGGGACCCAAGCTCTTCTGCCTGTCGGGGCGCGTCGCGCGGCCTGGCGTCTACGAGGTGCCGTTCGGCGTCACGCTGCGGCAGCTCCTCGACGAGGCCGGCGGCATGTCGCGCGGCCGCGCGCTGCGCGCCGTGCTGCTCGGCGGCGCGGCGGGCTCGTTCGTCGGCCCCGACGCGCTCGACGTACCCCTCACGTTCGAGGGGACGAGAGCCATCGGTGCCGCGCTGGGATCGGGCGTCGTCATGGTGTTCGACGACGGCGACGACCTCGAGGACACGGTGCGGCGCATCGCGGCGTTCTTCCGCGACGAGTCGTGCGGGCAGTGCGTGCCGTGCCGCGTCGGCACGGAGCGCCAGGAGGAGCTCGTCACGCGCATCGCGTCGGGCCGCCCGCTCGGCACCATGGCGACCGAGATCGCGCTGCTCGACGAGATGGCGCGCGCGATGCGCGACGCGTCGATCTGCGGCCTCGGCCAGACGGCGTCGGGCGCGATCCAGACCGCGATCTCGAAGCTGGGCGTGTTCGGCAACGCAAAGGAGCGCTCGTGAGCGCGATGCTCCCGGTCCACGGATCGCGCGCGCCGTCGCCGCCCGCGAAGCCCGTCGAGATCACGATCGACGGCCAGCCCGTGGTCGTGCAAGAGGGCGCGACGATCCTCGACGCGTGCCGCCTGCAGGGCATCGACACTCCGACGCTGTGCTTCCTCGACAACCTGACGCCCGTCAACGTGTGCCGCGTGTGCGTGGTCGAGCTCGAGGGCTCGCGCGTGCTCGTCCCCTCCTGCTCGCGGAAGGTCGAGCCGAAGATGGCGGTGCGCACCGACAGTGAGCGCGTCCGGCTGTCGCGCAAGATGGTCCTCGAGTTCCTCGCCTCGTCCGTGGACCTCTCGCTCGCCTCGCCCGACGTGCGCCGCTGGATGGAGCGCTACGGCGCCGACCCGTCCCGCTACGGTCCGCCGGCGCCGGCGCCGCCGTCCTCGAAAAGCGGCCGGGACTCGGCGATGCCGGGACACCACCATCCGGCCGAGGGGGGCGGATCGGAGACTGTCGCGCAGCCCGTCAAGGTCGACAACGGTCTCTACGTGCGCGACTACTCCCGCTGCATCCTCTGTTACAAGTGCGTGCAGGCCTGCGGCGTCGAGGCGCAGAACACCTTCGCGATCGCCGTCGCGGGGCGCGGCTTCGACGCGCGCATCTCGACGGAGTACGCGACGCCGCTGCCCGAGTCGGCCTGCGTCTACTGCGGCAACTGCATCGGCGTCTGTCCGACGGGTGCGCTCATGTTCGAGAGCGAGTTCGAACTCAGGCGTGCCGGGAAGTGGGACGAGTCGCGGCAGCACGTGACGGACACGATCTGCCCTTACTGCGGCGTCGGCTGCACGCTCGAGCTGC
This sequence comes from Thermoanaerobaculia bacterium, assembly GCA_036271035.1. GTDB lineage: Bacteria > Acidobacteriota > Thermoanaerobaculia > UBA5066 > Gp7-AA6 > DAHUXD01. The sequence goes on from DATBBK010000224.1 coordinate 14,375, forward strand.
GGGTCCAGGACAACGCGATCGTGCGCGTCACCTCGCCGCTCGACCACGACGTCACGTGCGGGCACCTCTGCGTGAAGGGCCGCTTCGGCTGGCAGTTCGTCCAGAACCGGGGCGACTCGGAGTGACGCGCGGGGCGGGAACGGAACATATTAGCTACAGCTAATATGTCCTGACCATGTGGGACCGGATTCGAGGACTGCTCCGCGCGCCCGTCGCGATGCTGCGCGGCTCCGACTACAAGGGAACCTGGAACCAGGCCGCGACGAAGAACGCCGAGGACGCGATCCTGACCGGCGCCACCCCGGAGGAGTTCGAGCGGACCGGCAAGGGCGACGCTGAAATGGTCGGCCGCTTCCTGCGCGGCGGAGAGTCGGTGCTCGACATCGGCTGCGGCATCGGACGCATCGAGAAGTACCTCGCCCCTCGCGTGCGCGAGATGTGGGCCGTGGACATCAGCGGCGAGATGATCGCGCGTGCGCAGCGGCGCCTGGCGGGCCTCCCGAACGTGAACCTGCGCGAGGTCGGCAACACGGAGTTTCTCTCGTCGTTCGAGGCCGAGCGGTTCGACCTCGTCTTCTCGTTCCTCGTGCTCCAGCATCTCGCCCGCGAGGACGCGTTCCTCTACTTGCGCGACGCGCACCGCGTCCTCAAGCCGGGCGGCACGCTGGTGACGCAGTTCCCCAACCTCCTCTCGGCGGCGTACACGCGCGCGTTCGTCGATCAGGCGGAGGTCTCGCCGCGAAGCCCGGGCCGCGTGCGGATCTACACAGAGCCCGAGGTGCGTCACCTGCTCGGAATGCTGCACTTCGAGGTCGTCGAGCTCTGGTACGGCGGTCACGGCGAGCCGGCGGAGATCTACGTCGCGGCCCGGAAGGCCGCGAAATAGCGCCCTCCGGCCACCGGTCGCCGGCTGGATCGCGACCCATCCGGCCCCGAACCCATAGAATCGCCGCGGGGCTCATGGTGGACACGCTCGACCGCGGGGATCACAACGGCGCACCGCGCGCGGTCGAGGTGCTCCTCGCCGCCGCGCTCGCCGCCACGTACTTCGTCCTGGCGCGGGCCGGCCTGCGCATCCAGGCGGTCGGTGGTTTCGCGACGCTCGTCTGGCCGCCGAGCGGCATCGCGCTCGCCGCGCTGCTCGCGTTCGGACCGCGGCTCTGGCCGGGGATCGCCGCTGGAGCCTTCCTCGCCAACCTCGCGACCGGCGCACCCATCGCCGTCGCGCTCGGGATCGCGGCGGGGAACACCGGCGAGGCGCTCTTCGCCGTCTGGGCGCTGCGCCGCATCGACGGCTTCCGTCCCGCGCTCGATCGGCTTCAGGACGTGCTCGGGCTCGTGCTCCTCGGGGGCCTCGCCGCGCCGATCGTCAGCGCGACCGCCGGCGTCGCGAGCCTTCGCCTCGGCGGCATCCTGGCCTCCGACGCGGCGTTCGCGGCCTGGCGCGCGTGGTGGCTGGGCGACTCGATCGCGATCCTCGTGCTCGTGCCGCTGCTCCTCACGTGGCACCGCGAGCAGCGCTCGCCGCTCGCGTCGCGACGTCTCGAGTCCTACGCCCTCGCGCTCATGCTCGCGCTCGCGACCCTCTTCCTCTTCTACATGTCGCGCGAGCGCCTGTCCGTCCTCATCGCGCCGTTTCTGATATGGGCCGCGGTCCGCTTCGACGTGCGCGGCGCGGCGCGAGCGAACTTCCTCGCGGCCGCGATCGGGATCTGGGCGACGATCCACGGCCGCGGCCCGTTCGCAAACACCTCGCTCGAGCTCGGACTCCTGCGCCTGCAGGCCACCGTCGCGGCCACGGCATCCACCTTCCTCGTGCTCGGCGCCATGACCGCCGAGCGCCGGCGCGCCGACCGCGAGCTCCGCCGCGCCCGCGACGACGCGGAGGACGCGAGCCGCTCGAAGGACCGCTTCCTCGCCACGCTGTCCCACGAGCTGCGCACCCCGCTCACCCCGGTTCTCGCCCTCTCGTCGCGGCTGGAGCGCGACCGCTCGCTGCCGGACGACGCGCGGCGGAGCCTGCAGGTGATCCGCCGCAACGCGGAGCACGAGGCGCGGCTCATCGACGACCTCCTCGACCTCACGCGCGTCGCATCGGGCAAGCTGGAGATCCGGTCCGAGACGGTGAGCCTCCTCGCGGCGCTCGACGACGCGGTCGACACGTGCCGCGCGGAGGCGTTGGCGAAGGGCGTCACGCTCGAGAGGTCGCTCGGCGAGGACGCCTGGATACGGGCGGACCCCGCGCGGCTGCGCCAGATCGTTTCCAACATCGTTCAGAACGCGGTGAAGTTCACGCCCCGCGGAGGGCGCGTGACGCTCCGCCGCGCCGAGGCGCCGTTCGGACGCGTGGCGCTCGAGATCGCCGACACCGGATCCGGAATCGACCCGGCGGAGCTCGCGCGCATCTTCCGTCCGTTCGAGCAGGCGGTGCACGGCAAGGGAGGACTCGGGCTCGGCCTCGCGATCTCGCGCAACCTCGTCGAGGCGCACGGCGGGACGCTCTCCGCGCGCAGCGGCGGCGCGGACGCGGGCGCGGTGTTCCGCGTCGAGCTGCCGGGACCCGCCGAGGCGCCCGAGGGGGCGGTATCCGGCGGCGTGGCGGCCTCTTCCTCGGCTCGGGCGTCGGCCGGCGCGGCCGCTCCGCGCCGGGTCCTGCTCGTCGAGGACCACGCGGACACCGCCGACGCCGCGCGCGAGCTCCTCAACGACATCTCATGCGAGGTCGTCGCCGCCGGAAGCCTCTCCGAGGCGCTCGAGGCGGCCGGAGTCCAGACGTTCGATCTCGTTCTCTCCGACCTCGGCCTGCCCGACGGAAGCGGCCTCGACCTGATGCGCGACCTGCGCACCCGCTACGGCCTCCGCGGCATCGCGCTGACCGGCTTCGGAATGGAGGAGGACATCCGCCGCAGCCGCGAGGCCGGGTTCGTCGACCACCTGGTCAAGCCGATCACCTTCGACCGGCTCTCGAGGGCGGTCGAGCGGTTCTTCGCGGACGCCGGCCGGTCCGGCGGTCGACGCGCCTGAATCCCGGCTTCAGACCGGCGTGATACGAGGCGCGTCGATGGCGCTCGACCGCTCACCGACTGGAAGTCTCGCCGCCTCGGCGGCGGGCGCCGGCCTCGCGGCGCTGGTCGCGTGCGCGACGCTTCTTGGCTGCGCGACGACGGCGTCGCCGGCCGCGCGGGCGGTCCGCGTCCTCCAGAAGGGCGCCGCCGCTCCGGAGACGCCGGCGGGCCCGCCGCCGGAGGGCTGCCGCCTGCTCGGCGCGAATCCGTCCGTCGATCGGACCGAGCGCGAGCTCGCGACGTCGGACTTCGTTCCGGAGCGCGAGCGCGCCGCCGGAGCCGGCGCGAACCTCGTCGTCGCCCGCTCCGAGATGCTGGTGCCGCGCCGGAACGACGACTGCCCAGCGGCGTCGCCGATCACGGACTGTCCTCCGAGCGAGGGAGCGTGGTTCCGCGTCGTCTACGAGGACTACGCCTGCTCGCCCGCGGCGCTCGACGCGCTGCCGCGCCGCCGCGCACCGCGCTGACGGCCACCGCCGCCGCGGCGCGCGTGTGCGTGTGAGTTCCGCCGCGCGCCCGGCGTGCTACCCTGATCGCGAGGAAAAACCGCATCTCGCTCACGAAAAACCGACCGACAGGTCGAACCGCGGTCGTTGCCGCCGGCCTCCTCTTCCTTCTCGCCACCCTTCCCGCCGCCCTCGTAGCCGAGGAGCACGCGACGATCGTCTGGAAGGGCGAGTCGCACCCGGTTGGGACGCTGGCGGGCAAGGAGTTCGTCGTCTCCGACGCCGCCCGCGCGCTGGGAGTCGCCGTCGCCGCGGACGCCTCGAGCGGCGTCCTCACACTGACGCTGCCGGGACACCAGATCCTCATCGGACCCGGCACGGCCCAGGTGCCGGTCGACCGCCGCATCGTGGCGATCTCGGGGCCGGCCCGCGTCGTGGGCGGCGCGCTCTATGCGCCGCAGGACTTCTTCGAGAAGGTGCTCTTCCCGGTGGCCGGAGCGGCCGGCGTGTGGGATCCGGCGCGGCGCGTCTGGACGCTCGCGCCCGCCGGGCCGCCGCCCGTCGCCGTCGAGGTCGCCGTCGTCCACGTGGAGCCGACCACGCAGGTCGTGCTCCGCCTCTCCGCACCGGCGAAGACGACGACCGCGCTCTCCGAGAGGAGCCTCCAGGTCCGCTTCGCCGACACGAAGATCGACCCGCCCTTTCCGGAGAAGAAGTACGACGACCCGCTGGTCGCCGCCGTCCGCTTCGCTGGCGACCTCGCCACCATCGAGTTTCGCGATCCGAATCTCACGGCGCGCGCGTACCCGTTGACGGGCCCGGATCGGCTCGTCGTCGAGGTCGGGCGGAGCCTGGCTCCCGCCGCGCCGGGGGCGGCGGGAGCGCCCGCCGAGCCGCCAGCCGGCGCGACGCAGGCCCCGGCCGCGCCCGCGCCGCTGACGATCGTCATCGACCCCGGCCACGGAGGAACGGAGACCGGTGCGCTCGGACCCGACGGCTACCAGGAGAAGGAGGCGACCCTCGAGATCGCGCGCCGCCTCGCGGCGACGCTGCCGAAGCTGCTCGCCTGCCGCACGCTCCTCACCCGAGACTCGGACCTGCTCATCTCACTCGACGACCGCACCGCGATCGCGAACCACGAGAAGGCGGACCTCTTCGTCTCCGTCCACGCGAACTCGTCGCGCGCCGCGAGCGCGCAGGGCTCCGAGACCTACTACCTGTCGCTGGAGGCGTCCGACCGGGTCGCGCAGGAGGTCGCGCGCCAGGAGAACGCGTCGCCCGGCGCGCCGACGCCCGGGCCGGGGCAGACCGGCAATCCCGACCTGGACTTCATCCTCTGGGACCTCGCCCAGAGCGCGCACCTGAAGGAGTCGAGCGAGCTCGCCGAGGCGATTCAGAACGAGCTGAACATCGTGTCGGACACACGGAACCGCGGCGTGAAGCAGGCGCCGTTCCGCGTGCTCGTCGGCGCGTCGATGCCGGCGGTGCTCGTCGAGGTCGGCTTCATCTCCAACTCCGCCGAGGAGGCGAAGCTGAAGAGCCCCGAGTTCCAGCAGGCCCTCGCCGACGCGATCGGCCGCGCCGTCGTGAAGTTCTTTGCGAAGAGAAAGCCGGCGGCGTTGAAGCCGGTGCCGGAAACGACGACGCCGGCACCGACCATGCCGAAGCCGTCCGCCGCCCTTCGCCTCTCGCCTTCCGTCTCCCGCTTCGTATGAGCCGCCGCGCCGCCGCGATCCTCCTCGCGGCTCTCGTCGCGGCCGTCGCGGCGCTGCTCTTGTTGCACCGCGAGGACCTGCCCGGACTCTCGCGGCGCGTGCCGCGGCGGTTCCTCCGAGTGACGCCCGCGCCCGCCCCGACCGCTCCGCCCGCCGCCGCCGGCACGCCCGTCGTCACGCCGGTCGAGACCGTGAAGGTCACCCTCTTCTTTCCCGACGCCTCCGGCATGCTCCACACGGAGGAGCGCGACATCCCGAAGCCGACCGGCGGATCCGCGTTTCTGCGGGCCCTCTTCGCCGAGCTCCAGAAGGGGCCGACCGGAGGGGAGCTCGTCGCGCCGCTGCCGCCGAAGGTCCAGCTCCGCAATGCGTTCCTCCTTCACGAGGGCGAGGCCGTGATCGACCTCGCCGTCGACTCCGGGCTCTCGTTCGGCTCGGACGAGGAGCTCGCGATCGTCGGCTCTCTCGTCGACACGACGCTGCAGAACGTCGCCGACACGACCCGTGTGAGAATCCTGGTCAATGGCGAGCCCGCCGAGACGCTGGGAGGACACGTGGATCTGACGCGGCCGCTGCTCTTCATGAAGCATGTTGTGGCGCCCGAGGCCGTGCCCGCGCCCGCTCCGACGCCATGAGCGCGCCCGCCACACCGCGTCCCGACGGCCGCGCGCCGGACCAGCTGCGTCGCGTCTCGATCGAGACCGGCGTCGCGCGCCACGCAGAGGGCTCCGCGCTGATCGCGCTCGGCGACACGAAGGTCATGTGCACCGCGTCCGTAGAGGATCGGGTGCCGCCGTTTCTGAAGAACACGGGCAGCGGCTGGATCACGGCCGAGTACGGGATGCTGCCGCGCGCGACGCACACGCGCTCCTCGCGCGAGGCGGCTCAGGGCAAGCAGGGCGGCCGCACGCACGAGATCCAGCGTCTCATCGGCCGCTCACTGCGCAGCGTCGCCGCGCTCCGCGGCCTCGGCGAGCGGACGATCACCCTCGACTGCGACGTGCTTCAGGCGGACGGCGGCACGCGCTGCGCCGCGATCACCGGCGCGTGCGTCGCGCTCTCGTGCGCGCTCGTCCGGCTCGTGCGCGACGGCGTGATCCCGCGTTGGCCGCTGCGCGAGACCGTCGCCGCAATCTCCGTCGGGATCTGCGCGGGACAGCCGGTGCTCGACCTCGCCTACGCCGAGGATGCGGAGGCCGACGTGGACTGCAACGTCGTCGGAACGGCGTCGGGGAACTTCGTCGAGATCCAGGGCACCGCGGAGCGGCGCCCGTTCTCGGAGGACCAGCTCGGGAAGCTGCTGGCTCTCGCGCGGAGCGGCCTCGACGCGCTGCGCCGCGCGCAGGAGGCGGCGCTCGTGGAGCCGCTGAAGGGGATCGATCGGGATGGGTAACGGAAGCCTTCAACCCGTCGCCCCGATC
>DATBBK010000225.1:0-15967 GCA_036271035.1 Thermoanaerobaculia bacterium
CAACGCGCGCGTGGCCGACTGGCTCGCCGAGGAGTACCGCAAGGCCGGATTCGAGGTCTCGATGCCGTCGTACGACGTGCTTCTCTCGTATCCGAAGAGCGCGCACCTCGAGATCGTCGGCGAGCCGGGCGTCGCGCTCGCGCGCGGCGAGCCGCCGATTCCGTCCGACCCGGACACCGCGGTCCCGGAGGCCGCGACGCCCTGGAACGCATACGCGCCGTCCGCGGACGTCGTCGGCGAGGTCATCTACGTCAACCGCGGGGCCGCGGAGGACTACGACGCGCTCGTCCGGATGGGCGTCGACGTGAAGGGCAAGATCGCGCTCGCGCGCTACTACGGCGGGTACCGCGGCGGCAAGTCGCTCGAGGCGGAGAAGCGCGGCGTGCTCGCGCTGCTCGTCTACTCGGATCCCTACGACGACGGCTGGTACCAGGGGCCCGTCTACCCCGACGGCCCGTGGGGCCCGCCCGAGCACTTCCAGCGAGGCGCCAACGTCTACGACTTCATCGCGCCGGGCGACCCGCTGACGCCCGGCTGGGCCTCGACGAAGGACGCGCGGCGGATCTCGATCGCCGAGTCCGAGATCCTGCCGAAGATGCCGATGATGCCGCTCTCGTCCCGGGACGCCGCCGAGATCCTCCGCCGGATGGGAGGAAAGCCCGTGCCCGGGCCGGGCTGGCAGGGGCTCGCGATCCCCGAGACGATGCGCGTCGGCCCGGGGCCGGTGCGCCTGCGGATGCGCATCGAGAACACCCGCGAGGTCCGCACGATCCGCAACGTGATCGCGACCCTGCGAGGGACAGACGAGCCCGACCGGCGTGTCCTTCTCTCGAACCACTACGACGCGTGGGTCTACGGCGCCGTCGATCCCTCCTCCGGAACGGCGACGATGCTGTCCATCGGGCGAGCGCTCGGCCGTCTCGCGAAGGAGGGCCTGCGTCCGCGGCGGACGATCACGATCGCCGCCTGGGACGCCGAGGAGTTCACGCTCACGGGGTCGACGGAGTGGGGCGAGGAGAACGAGAAGGATCTGAGGCGGAACGCCGTCGTCTGCATCAACGTCGACGAGGCGACGCACGGCCCGCACTTCTCGCCGTCGGCCTCGCCGCTGCTGTTCGGCGCGATCCGGGACGCGGCGCGCGACGTGCCCGATCCCGCGAACGCCTCGCGGTCGCTCGCCGACGCGTGGCGCGAGGACGCGGGCTTCATCGGCGTCGGGAGCTACGCGACCGCGGCCGGGGTGCGGCAGGAGCTGCCGGTCGCGGTCCTGGGCAGCGGCTCGGACTACACGGTCTTCTTCAATCGGCTCGGCGTGCCGTCGACCGACCTCGTCTTCGACGGCCCCTACGGCGTCTATCACTCCGTCTACGACACGTACCGATGGATGGCGACGGAGGGCGACCCTGGGTTCCGATACCACGCGGGGATGGCGCGGCTCGCGGGCGTCCTCGCGCTGCGCTTCGCGAACGCGGACGCGATTCCTCTCGACGCGGCGGTTTACGGACGCGAAATCGCCGGCTACGCGGACGAGCTCGCCGCGACGCCGGCCGGCGCGCCGCTGGCGTCGGAGCTCGCCGCACTCGCGAAGAAGGCGCGCGCCTGGAGCGAGGCGTGCGCCGCGGCGCAGCAGAAGGTGGTCGACGCGATGCGCGGCGGCGCCGAGTCCGTCGCGGTCCGGCAGGGCAACCTGTGGCTGATGTCGCTCGAGAGATCGCTCCTCGACCCGCCGGGGCTGCCGGGGAGGCCGTGGTTCCGCCACCTCGTCTACGCGCCGCTCCCCTCCTACAAGGCCGAGACGCTGCCCGCGATCCGCGAGGCCGCTGTGGCCGGGGCCGTCGAATCCGCGCGGCTGCAGATCGGGCGGCTGTCGGAGAGGCTCGACGCGGCGATCGCCGGGGCCCGCACGATCGCGCCGGCAGGCACCCGCGTCGCCGAGCCGCCGATTCCGAAGCGCGGACCGAGGCCCGCGCCGACGCGACCGCCGTCCTGAGGCTCGGTCCGGCGACCGCCGGCTAGCGGTGCGTCGCGGTCGCGGCGGTCGAGACCGCGTCCGCCGCCAACGCGGCGTCGCGCGGCTGCCACCACCGCATGATCCGCTCGACATACGCGACGGTCTCGCGATATGGCGGCACGCCACCGTAGGTCTCCACGGCGCCCTCGCCCGCGTTGTATGCGGCGAGCACGAGGTCGGGCCGGTGACCGAAGCGATCCACGAGCTCGCGCAGGTAGCGCACGCCGCCGCGCACGTTCGACTCGGGGTCGAAAGGCTTGCGCACGGAGAGGCGCTTCGCCGTCGCCGGCATGAGCTGCATGAGCCCGCGCGCTCCCTTGCGCGAGACAGCGCGCGGCTCGTAGTTGGACTCGGCGCGGATCAGCGCCGACACGAACGAGGCGTCGAGATTCTGCTCCTTCGCCGCGCGCTCGATGACCGCGTCGTAGGCCGTGCCGAACAGCGGGCGGCGCTCCGCCGAGAACGAGAGGTCGTACCGCGCCTCGGGCTGCGGGCGAAGGTCCTGCACGGCGACGTCCGAGACGACGACCTCGTCGTCCACGATGCGCTCGATGCGAGCGAGGTCCACGCGGTAGCTGCCGCCGCCCGGTAGCAGGATTTCGAGGTCGTCGCCGTGCAGCTCGTAGCCCGCCGCCTTCACGACGCGCCCGTCCTCGAACACGATGAGCTCCGCGGCCCCCCGCGCCGGAAGGCACAGGCCGGCGAGGCCGAGCAGGAGGGCGGAGGAAGCGAGGAGGCGGCGCACGCGGGACCGGCAACGGCCCGGGCCGCCCCCGCATTCCTGGGGAGAGGCTGTCACGGGCCTATTTTCGCACGCGGGCGCGGGGCGAATGCGGTCCCCGCCCGGCGCTTCCGGGGCGCCGGGGTGCCGGTCCCCGCCCGGCGCCGCCTTCGGGGCGCCTGGGAGCCTTCGCCCGGGGATGGAAGGCGTCGTAGACGCGCTGCAGCCGGGACGGCGAGACCCGCGTGTAGATCTGGGTCGTCGAGATGTCCGCGTGGCCCAGCATCATCTGCAGCGCGCGCAGGTCCGCGCCGTGCTCGAGCAGGTGGGTCGCGAACGAGTGCCGCACGGCATGGGGCGTGAGGCGCCGGCGGATCCCCGCCGCGCGGCCGTAGCCCTCGATGATCTGCCAGAAGCGCTGCCGCGTCATCGCCGCACCGCGCGCCGACAGGAAGAGATGAGGCGACCGCTTCGCGTCGAGCGGCGGCCGCGAGACCTCGAGATAGCGAGCGAGCCACGCCGCCGCGGACTTTCCGAACGGGACGAGCCGCTCCTTTCCGCCCTTGCCCGTCACGCGGAGGATCCCGGCGTCGAGGTCCACGGCGTCGCGCGCGAGGGTCACGATCTCCGAGACGCGCAGGCCCGAGGCGTACAGGAGCTCGATCATCGCGCGATCGCGCAGCCCGAGCGGCGTCGCGGCGTCGGGCGCCGCGAGCAGCGCCTCGACCTCGTCCTCGCCGAGCGCCCTCGGCAGGGACAGCCCGGCCTTCGGATTGGCGACATCGGCGGTGGGATCCTGCGCGAAGCCGAGGTGCGCCGCCGCGAACGCGTAGAAGCCGCGCAGCGCCGAGAGAGCTCGCGCCGCCGACCGCGCCGAGAGCCCCTTCGCGCGCAGGCCCGAGAGGTAGCGGGACAGCTCGCGCCGGTCCACCCGCGACGCCTCGACGCCGCGCGCGGCCAGGTGCCGGCCGAACTGCTCGAGGTCGCTGCGGTACGCGCCGACGCTCGCCGCGGACAGGCCGCGTTCGACGCCGAGATGATCGAGGTAGGTCGGAAGCTCCCGATCGAGGAATCGGGAGGGCATCTTTTCGGGGGCGCGCCCGAGGGCGCCCGCGGTCGAACGCCGAATGCCTATGAGGTCGCCGCGCCGGCGGGCGCGAGACGCTGCACGACCTCGAGGATCTCCTCGTCGCCGAGCACGCGGTCGCTCTCCTTGGCGCGGCGGAAGACGGCCTCGACGAGATCCGGCCGCGCCTCGATCCCGTGGGTCTCGAGCCAGCACTGCACGTTGGAGAGGCCGCTCATCGGCCCGACCTCGATGATCTGGTGGCGACCGACCATCGAGGCGGGAACGCCGGAGTAGACGCGGTCCTCGAGCCACTCGTCGCCCTTGCGGCGGGCCTTGATGATTGCCGCGGCGTGGACTCCCGTGCCGGTCCGGAATGCGTCGCGGCCGACGATCGGGTAGTTGTCGGGGATGGGCACGCCCGTCGCGCGCGAGACGCTCTCGCAGTAATCGTGGAGGCGCGACAGGTCCCGGTCGATCCAGCCGAGCAGCTGCAGGTTGACGAGGAGCTGGTCCATGGGCGTGTTGCCGACCCGTTCGCCGATGCCGAGGGCACACGCGTGGACGCGGTGCGCGCCCGCCTCGAGCGCCCACAGCGCGTTCGTGACGCCCAGCCCGCGGTCCTGGTGCCCGTGCCAGTCGACCTTCACGCTCGGGTCGGTCTCCTCGACGACGCCCGAGACGAACGCGACGAGGTTGCGCACGCCGTTCGGCGTCGCGTGCCCGACGGTGTCGCACACGCAGACGCGCTTCGCGCCCGCGCGGATCGCCGTCGAGTACATCGCGCGGATGTGATCGGGATGCGCACGCGTGGTGTCCTCGGTGACGTACATGACAGGAAGACCCTCGCGCACGGCGAGCGAGACCGCGTCCTCGGAGAGCCGCAGCATGCGCTCGAAGTCCCAGTCCTCCGCGTACTGGCGGATCGGTGAGGAGCCGATGAAGCACGAGACCTCGATCGGGATGCCGACCTTCTGCGAGATCTCGATGATCGGGACGATGTCGGCCGCGACGGTTCGGGCCGCGCAGTTCGGCCGGATCTTCATCTTCGAGCGGACGATCTCCTGCGCGAGACGCGTCACGGTGGCGACCACGTGGGGACCGGCGCCCGGCAGTCCGATGTCCGCCGAGTCGATCCCGAGCGTCTCCATGAAGTGGAGGATCTCGAGCTTCTGCTCGATGGAAGGGCTCTTGACCGAGGGCGACTGCAGTCCGTCCCGCAGCGTCTCGTCGTCGAGCTCGACCCGGCCGCGCTTCGGGAACACGGCCCCGCCGGCGCGGTTCCAGTCGTAGATCAGGTCGGAGTCTTGCGGGTGCGTCGCCATCTCAGCTCGGAGAACAAGTTTAGCAGGCGAGAGCTTTCCGAGAGCTCGAAGACCCGTCGCTCTGAAAGGGATCCTTCGCCGCTGACGCGGCTCATTTGGGTGTTCCGACCGCGAAGTCTGCGCCCAGGTAGAAGCCGAACTCCGGCGACCCGAGCGGATCCGAGAGGCTGCCTCCGAAGATGCCGCGGCGGTGGATGTCGAGCGTGCGGGTGGGCCGCGCCCCGCTCGAATCCGTCAGCGTGAGGGTCTCGTCGCCCCACGCCATGCGCAGGCCGAGGCGCACGCGGATCGCGGGCGTGAACGCGTAGCGCACGACGACGTCCCCGTAGAACTGGTCGTTGACCGACTTCGGATCGTAGCCGTCGTCGTAGGCGACCGTCTCCGTTCCGGTCGGCGCGAGCGCGACGAACGGAAGCGTCTCCCTGCCGTACGTGCCGGTCAGCATGACCTGCGTGCGCGGCCAGGAGTACGCGACGCCGGCCCGCACCGCGGACAGCAGCGCCGGCAGCGACGAGTCGCGGTCGTGGAAGTCGGGCTGGCTCTCCCGGTGGACGTCGATGTCGCCGCTCGTTCGCTCGCCGTGGAGGACGAACGTCCACGGCCCCGGCCGCCATCTCGCCTCGGCCTCGCCGCCGTAGATGACGCCGGACGCGTGCTGGAACGAGTTCGCCGTCGCGTTGAACCCCGACACCTTCGCGATGCGGAACGCGCCCTCGGCCTCGAGACCCGTCCAGCGATGCCGCCAGCCGACGACGAAGTCGTTGCGCTCGGCGGAGATCTCGCGCGACTCGGAGAAGGTCTGGTTGGAGCCTCCGATGTTGATCAGGTCCGTGGCCTTGTTGCTCCGCCGCTCCCCGGCGATCTCGACGGAGTCGCGGGCGCCGATCGGCAGCCGGCCCAGCAGCGAGAAGTTCTCGTAGCGGCCGGTGCCGTCCGTGACGATCGGCGTGATCCCGAAGTCCGGGTCCGGCTTCAGCTCCTGCTGGTCGTGCGACGTCGCGAGGGCGACGCGGATGCGCCACTCGAGCTCGGGCGTGCCCGCCCCGAGGTCCCCCGCCGGCGGCCGCGCCCAGCCCATTCCCGCGAGGAGGAACTTGGGAGTGACGTCGGAGGTGTCGACGCGGACGTCCTGGACCTCGTACCGGCGGGCGAGCGTCGCGTACGAGAAGCCGAGCTCGGCGCCGAGGCCGTTGCGCGGGGCGAGATCCATCCCCAGGAGCATGCCCGCGCAGAAGATGCAGGCGTTGACGAGATCCGGGCCCACCTACTTCCCCGAGAAGGTGGCCTTCCGCTTCTCCAGGAAGGCCGTCATGCCCTCCTTCGTGTCGGAGGTCGCCGCGCAGAGACCGAACAGCGTCGCCTCGAAGAAGAGTCCCTCCTCGAGGGGCATCTCCAGGCCCCGGCCGATCGCGTCCAGGACGAACATGCACGCGAGCGGACCGTTCGCCAGGATCGCCGCGGCCATCTCGCGGGCCGCCGCGAGCGCCTGGCCGGGCGGGACCACCTTGTTCACGAGGCCGATCCGGTAAGCCTCCGCCGCGTCGATCTGCTCGGCCGTGAGGCAGAGCTGCATCGCCCGGCCTTTGCCGACGATCCGCGGCAGTCGCTGCGAGCCGCCATAGCCGGGAAGGATCCCGAGCTTGACCTCGGGTTGGCCGAAGCGCGCGTTCTCCGAGGCGATGCGGATCGTGCAGGCGAGGGCGAGCTCGCAGCCGCCGCCGAGCGCGTAGCCGTTGATCGCCGCGATGACCGGCTTGCCGAGCGTCTCGAGCTTGCGCAGCAGCGCCTGTCCTCGGAGCGCGTGCGCGCGCCCCTCGACGGGCGACAGCTTCGAGAGCTCGCCGATGTCGGCGCCGGAGATGAACGCCTTCTCCCCCGCGCCGGTGACGATCACGACCCCGACCGACGCGTCGCCGCGCGCCGCCTCGATCGCCGCGTCGAGGCCCGCCATAACGCCGGCGTTCAGCGCGTTGAGCTTCTCCGGGCGGTTGACCGTCAGCGTGCGGACGCGATCCGCGGTCTCGACGAGGACCAACTCGCTCACTTGTCGCCTCCGTACTCGTAGAACCCGCGACCGGACTTCTTGCCGTAGCGGCCGGCGAGGACCATGCGCTTCAGCAGAGGCGGCGGCGCGAAGCGCTTCTCGCGGTACTCGTCGAACATGATCTCGGCGATCGCGTAGGTCGTGTCCAGGCCGACGAAGTCGAGCAGCTTGAGCGGTCCCATCGGGTGCCCGCAGCCGAGCTCCATGCCCTTGTCGATGTCCTCGCGCGTACCGACGCCTTCCTCGAGCGCCCGCACGGCGTCGAGCAGGTATGGCACCAGCAGACGGTTGACGATGAAGCCCGAGTTGTCGTGCGTGCGGACCGGCTCCTTGCCGAGCGACTTCGCGAACTCGAACACCGTCGCGGCCGTCTCCTCGGACGTCGTGATCGTGCGCACGACCTCGACGAGCTTCATGACCGGCACGGGGTTGAAGAAGTGCAGGCCGGCGAACCGGTCCGCGCGCGTCGTGGCCGCCGACATCTCGGTGATCGTCAGGGACGAGGTGTTCGAGCAGAAGATCGTCGACGCCTTGCAGGCGGCGTCCAGCGCGCGGTACGTCTCCTTCTTGACGTCGAGGTTCTCGACGATGGCCTCGACGATGAGATCGCAGTCGGCGAGGTCCTCGAGGCGGGTCGTCGACGAGATCCGCTTCCAGGCCGCGTCGCGGTCGGCCGCGGCGAGCTTTCCCTTGTCGACCGCGCGGCCGAGGGAGCCCTCGATCCGCGACAGCCCCTTCTTCGCGAGATCCTCGCTGACCTCGCGCACCACCGTGTCGTATCCCGATTTGGCGCAGACCTCGGCGATGCCCGATCCCATCAGGCCCGCGCCGAGAACGCCCACCTTACGAATCGCCATCGTCCTCCTCGACCTCCTCCGCCTCTTCCAGCAGTTGCCTCACGGCCTCCGGCCGCGTTCGTATCCGCTCCATCGCCGGCTCGCCGCAGAATCGCCGCAGGGACACCGCGCGGTCGAAGTCCGGACCCGTCAGGGCGATCATCGGCGTCTGCGGCGCGAGCACGATCCAGCCCCGGTCCGTCCAGAAGTCGACTGCCTGGCGGCAGAGTCCTCCCTCGTTGAGCGTTGCGAGCACGGCGTTCAGGTCGCCCGCGCCCCGCGCGCGCAGCTCGTGGAGGAAGTCGTCCACCGCGGCGGCACGCACCGGGAAGTCGAGGATCCGCTCGGTCCAGTTCATGCCCGAGAGCCCACCGCGCCGATCACTCGCCCCTCCATCGAGCCTCCGTCGTCTTTTGGCGGGGGGATCTTACAGGAGGGGGCGCCGGGGCCGGGCGCCCGAGCGAACCGTCAGGCCGCGGCGGACTCGAGGACGAGCGCGATGCCCTGGCCGCCGCCGATGCAGGCTCCGGCCACGCCGTAGCGGACGCCGCGGCGGCGCATCTCCTTCAACAGCGTCAGCGTGCAACGCGTCCCCGTCGCGGCGAGCGGGTGCCCGAGCGCGATCGCGCCGCCGTTCACGTTCAGCTTCTCGCGGTCCAGGCCGAGCTCGCGGATCACCCCGAGGATCTGGCCGGCGAACGCCTCGTTGATCTCCCACAGGCCGATGTCGCCGATGCCGAGGCCGGCCCGGGTGAGCGCCGCCCGAGCGGCCGGAGCCGGGCCGAGGCCCATCAGCTCGGGCTCGACGCCGACGACCGCCCACGAGACCAGCCGCCCGAGCGGCTTCTTGCCGGTCGTGGCTGCCTTCGCGGCCGACATGACGACGACCGCCGCCGCACCGTCGACGATTCCCGAGGCGTTGCCCGCGGTGACCGAGCCGTCCTTGCCGAACGACGCCGGCAACGCCGCGAGGCCCTCGAGCGTCGAGTCGGGCCGCATGTGGTCGTCGCGCTCCACGCGCACCATCTTCCGTCCGGCCTTCACCTCGATCGGCGCGACCTCCTCGGACAGACGGCACGCCTTCCACGCCTCGGCGGCGCGCTGCTGCGACGAGAGCGCGTACGCGTCCTGCTCGGCGCGTGTGATTCCGTACTTCGCTGCGACGCGGTCCGACGTCTGCGCCATGTAGAGGCCGCAGTACGAGTCCATCAGCGCGACCATGAGCGAGTCCTCGAGCTGACCCTGTCCGAGCCGCAGTCCCTTCCGCGCGCCGCGGATGACATGGGGCGCCTGGGACATGTTCTCCATGCCGCCCGCGAGCACGGTCTCGGCTTCGCCGAGCAGGATGCGGTGCGCGCCCTGGACGATGGACTCGAAGCCCGAGCCGCAGAGCCGGTTGACGGTGACCGCCGGAACCTCCTTCGGGACGCCGGCCTTGAGGCCGACGTGGCGCGCGCCGTAGATCGCGTCGCCGGAGGTCTGGAGCGCGTTGCCGAAGATGACGTGGTCGATGGCGGCCGGCGACACGCCGCTGCGATTCATGGCCTCCCTCGCCGCATGCGCGCCGAGGTCGATGGCGGTCACGTCGGCGAGGGCCCCGTTGTACTCGGCCATCGGGGTCCGGGCGCCGTCGAGGATGACGATGTTCTGGTCGGACATGGATTTCCTTTCCACGCTTCAATTACGCGCCCGTCGGGCGGGCGGGTTCGGCACGATACATCAGGGCCGAACGGCCGACCACGGAAGGACGAGCCGCGCGGGACGCATTAGCCGCGACTAATATGTCCTGCCCCGGGTCCCGCTCACGGCTCCCACGCCAGCGCGTGGAACCGCTTCCTCACCTCGTGGAAGTTCGCCTCGGGAGCGACGGGGTGGATCCGATTCGTCAGGAGAACGGCGATCCGGTCGCGGCGGGGGTCCGCCCAGACCGACGTCCCGGTGAAGCCGGTGTGGCCGAAGCTCTCCGCCGACATCTCTGAGACCGCCGAGCCGGCGCCGCGCACGCGCTGCCACCCGAGCCCTCGGGACTCGGGCAGATCGGGTGTCCGTTCCGCGACCCAGCCGCCGCGCGAGCCGTCGAGCCAGGTCCGGGTCAGGGCCCAGACGTCTCTGGCCGTTCCGAAGAGCCCCGCGTTCGCGGAGATGCCTCCGCGGTGGAAGGCGTTGCCGTCGTGCACGTCGCCGCGGACGACGCCGTCGCGGAAGCCGGCGTACGCGAGCCCGAGCCGAGCGGTCATCGCGCGCTCGACCCGGTCGCCCTTCTCCGTGGCCGCGGTCTTCGTCCCGGGCTCGGGGAGGAAGCGCGCCGTCGCGCCCGCCGGCGCGGCGACGAGGTCGGCGAACGCGCGGTCCAGCGGCGCCGCCAGGACCGCCTCCAGCACGTGCGCGAACAGGAGGAAGTTCAGGTCGCTGTACACGACCGCCGAGCCGGGCGCCCTCTCCGGCTCGAGCTCGGACAGCGTCCGCCGGTAGGCGGCCGCGCCCTCGCCGCGGGCGTACACCGGGAACCAGGCCGCCAGGCCCGACGTGTGCGTGAGGAGCGACCCGATCGTGATGCCATCGAACCGCGTCCGTTTCCATTCGGGCAGGAACCGCCCCGGCGCGGCGTCGAGCGGGAGTACGTCTCTCGACGACCACGCGAGGGCGGAGGCGGCGAGCGGCTTCGTCAGGCTCGCGAGATCGAAGAGCGTGTCGGCGCCGAGCGCGTCCGGCTCCGGCTCGACCGCGGCCGAGCCGGCGACCGCCTCCTCGAGGACGGCGTCGGAGGAGCCGATGAGTGCCGAGCCGCCCGGGAACGATCCTCGCTCGATCTCGCGCCGCAGGAAGTCGTCGAGCCGGCTCACGGGAGGCTCACGGCGCGACGGCGTCGATCTCGCGGCGCCGCCGCGCGACCAGCTCGGCGTTCCGCTGTCCGGCGGCAAGCCCTGGATCCGCGCGCCGCGCCGCCGCGTTCTCCTTCTGGACGGCGGCGATCTCGGTGTCCAGTCGCGCCGACGTCCGGGCGTCGTGAGACTCGTGCCGCGCCTCGCGGAGGACGGCGGAAGAGCGCGTCCAGGCCTCGGCCGCGCCGTCCTGAACGCGGCGCGCGTCGAGATAGGCGAGCGCGTCGAGCACGCGCCCTCGCACCCAGACGAACTCGACCGGGTCCACCCCGAGGTTGCGCGCCGCCTCGATGTCCGAGCCGTGGCGGCCCGCCCGGCGCACGCGGAGGTAGAGGTCGATCTGCGCCGGGGTGATCTCGCCGCCCGCGGGAGGGGCGAACCGGGGCGCGAGGTTCCGTAGCTTACGCACCGCGTCGAGCCGCGACGGCTCGATCCTGCGGCAGGAGGCGGCGAGGAGCAGCACCGCTGCAACGCCCGAGACGAATCCACGGCTCACGCGTGCAGTGTACCGAGGACGCGGGGATCTGGCCCGGCGGTATCGCCTCTTCTTCCATTGGCTTTGTTAGACTTACCGGCCGGGCGCGGCATGCTCCAAAAAATCGGCAAATACGAGATCTTCGAGCAGATCGGAGTGGGCGGCTTCGGCGCCGTCTACAAGGGTCGTGATCCCTTCATCAAGCGCACAGTCGCCGTCAAGACCTGCCAGGTCAACGACGACGAGATCAAGAACCGCTTCTTCCGGGAGGCGGAGCTCGCCGGCAACCTCCACCACCGCAACATCACCACGATCTACGACTTCGGCGTCGAGAACGGGATTCCGTACATCGTCCAGGAGTTTCTGACCGGCGAGGATCTCGACAAGAAGATCAAGCGCGGCGACCCGATCCCGATGGCCCGGAAGATCGAGATCCTCATGGCGATCACCGACGGCCTCGGGTACGCCCACTCGGCGAAGATCGTGCACCGCGACGTGAAGCCGGCGAACGTCCGGATCCTCGAAGACGGAACGGTCAAGGTGATGGACTTCGGCATCGCGAAGTCCCTGCAGTCCGACTCCAACCTGACGCAGACGGGAATCACGCTGGGCACGTCGGCGTATCTCGCCCCCGAGCAGATTCGGGGCGAGGCGATCGACGCGCGCACCGACATCTTCGCGATGGGCGTCCTCGCGTACGAGCTCGTGACCTATCGCAAGCCGTTCCGCGGCGAGCACCTCTCGACCGTGCTCTACAAGATCCTGAACGACTCGCCCGAGCCGATCACGAACCTCGTCCAGGACGCGCCGCCGGCGCTCATCGCGGCGATCGAGCGCGCGACGGCGAAGAACGCGGCCGACCGCTACCCCACGATGGAGGCCTTCCGCCGCGACATGCAGGCCGTCTATCGCGAGCTGCAACCGGAGACGGACTCGGGGAACTCGGCGACCGTGCGCACGATCCGGCCGGCGTCCGACGAGATGGAGACCACGCTCGCCACGCCGTCGAGCGGCGTCAACCCCCTGGGCATCACGCCGCCCTCGGGCGCGCTCGCCCGCGTTCCGGCCGCGTCGGACCGCACGCCGACGTCCGCGTCGCTCAATCGCCCGCCTCTCGAGCTCATCAACTTCCGAAACCCCGAGGCCGACCCCTCCGAGGAGACGCTGCCTCCCTCCGCGCGCGTCCCCCCGGGACAGGAGGTGCGGCCCACGTCCGGCATCATGCTGACCCAGGCCTCACCCGTCGCGCGCACGCGATTGATCGTCTTCGGCGTGCTGCTCATCGTGATCGGAGCAGGCGCGGCCTACCTCCTCATCCGAGGCACCACTCCGAACCCGACGACCGTTGAGGAGGCGCCCGTCCAGCGAGCCGCGGTTCCCCCGCCCGCGCCGACGGCGCCGATGGAGTTCCCCGAGCCCAAGCTGGGACACGGCGAGGCCGCGCCGACGGCGGCGCCCGCCGCGGCGCCCACGTCGCCCCCCGCGGTCGCGGCCGCCCCCGAGCCGGCGCCGACCGCGGCGCCTGTGGCCGCCGCCCCGAAGAAGTACCGGGTGCAGTTCTCGTCGGTGCCCATCGCGACGCTCGCCGTCGACGGCAAGACCGTCGGACCCTCGATCCCCGCCAAGACGCTCTCGCTCCAGGAGGGCGAGCACACGGTGCGCTTCGAGGCGAAGGACTTTCCGCCGTACGAGAAGAGGTTCCGCGTGAGCGGCTCCTCCGAGAACCGCGTCCACTACCAGTTCCCGGTCTCGATGCTCGTCATCGAGGCGCGGGGGTGGGCGGGCGCGCGTGTCCTCATCGACGGAAAGTACCGGGGCACGCTGCCGGACGCGTCGCGACTGAAGATCCCGGCGGGCACGTACAACGTCACGCTCTCGCGGGAGGGCGCGAATCCCGTGACGGAGACGATCACCGTCCCCGAGGGCACGCCGAAGACCTGGTCTCCCCCGCCGCCCGCGCCGGCCACAGGAGGTACATCGTGAGGCGACTCGCGTTTCTGATCCTGGCGGCCGCGATCGGCGCGAGCGTCCCGGCCGGCCTTCTCGCGCAGGACGCCGCCAAGCTCGAGGCCGATGCCAAGAAGTCCTTCGACTCGGGCAAGTTCAAGGAGGCCGGCGACCGATACGCGAAGGCCGCCGAGGCGCCCGACCTCGCGGCCGACCGCCGCGCCGACGTGCACGTCCAGAGCGCGTGGTCCTACTACATCGCAGGCAGCTCGAAGGCGGCACGCGAGCAGCTCAAGGCCGCGATCACCGCGCGTCCCGACCTGCAGATCATTCCGGACTTCTACAGCCCCGACTTCGCGAACCTCGCCGCGGCGGTGCGCGCCGAGGTCCAGGGCGCGAACGTTCCTCCCGTCGACGTGGAGGAGCTCAAGCGCGGGGCCCGCGCGAAGCTCGAGGACGGCAAGGCCGAGGAGGCGCTGTACGACCTGAAGCGCGCCGAGTCCTCGAACGACCCGGAGGTCTACCGCCTCGAGGGCGACGCCGCGGAGCGCCTGGGCCGCACCGCGGACGCCGACGCCGCGCGGCGCCGCGCGACGGATCTCGAGCGCCGCGCCGTGAGCTCTACGCCCATCGCGGCCGCGCCGCTGGGCGCGACGCCGGTGCCGGAGGCGCCCTCGTCGGCGCCGCTCATCGAGTCGGCACAGAAGGCGCTCGCGGCGGGCGACTACCGCGCCGCGGGCTCGTTCGCGAGGCAGGCCGCCGAGGTGGACCCGAAGAACGCCGAGGCGCATCGGCTGATCGCTGACGCCGCGCTCGCCGCCGGACAGGATCCGGACGCCGAGAAGGAATACACGACGGCGATCGGGCTCGATCCGGGCAACGCGAAGTCCCAGTTCGGCCTGGCGGCGCTCTCTGAGCGCCAGAAGAAGTGGAACACGGCCGCGAGTCTCTACCGGCGCGCGCTCGACCTCGACCCGAAGGACATCGGCGCCGCGCGCGGGCTCGGCCGGTCGATGTCGGAGCTCGGCGACAGCAGCGCGGCCCGCATCGCGTTCGGCCGTTCGATCGAGATCGACTCGGGCTCGGCCGCCGCGCACAACGACTTCGGCGTGTTTCTCTACAAGTCCGGCGACGACGCGAAGGCCGTCGACGAGCTCGCCGAGGCCGTGCGCCTCGACCCGGGCGTCGCCGTGTACCGCGAGAACCTCGGCCGCGCCTACCGGAAGAAGGGAATGCTCAAGGAGGCGGAGCGCGAGCTCGACGAGGCGGCGCGACTCTCGCCCGACGACGCCGCGATCTGGGTCGCGCTCGGCCGCGTGCGCCTGGACCAGAAGAACGTCGAGGGCGCCACCACGGCCTACGCGACGGCGCTCAAGCTCGATCCGATCCGGGAGGACGCCGCGGCGGATTTGGGCGGGCTGCTGGCCGACGCGGGACGGCTCGCCGACGCCGAGACGGCCCTGACCGGCGCGATCGAGAACAACGCGAAGTCGCCCGTGCTGTGGAACAACCTGGGGGTCGTCCGCGTGCGCGAGGGCCGCTACCAGCAGGCGATCGAGGCCTTCCAGAAGGCGATCGCACTCGACGCCGGGTTCGAGCCGGCGAAGGCGAACCTCACGCGCGCGACGGAGCTCGCCACGCTGGAGCGCGCGGCGTCCTGACAGAGGCCGCCTGCACGCGATCCTCCTCGCGGCGCTTCCGGCGGCGATCCTGTCCGCAGGCGCCGCGGCTCACGGCGCGCCGCGATCCTCCGATCCCGTGCCCGAGCCGACTCCCGACATGACATCGCCCTACCCGGCCCAGATTGAGAGCTGGCGGCAGCGCCGCATCGCCCGCCTCACTGCTCCGGACGGCTGGCTGTCGGTCGTCGGGCTCTTCTGGCTCGAGGACGGCGAGAATTCCGTCGGCAGTGCGACAGGCTCGCGAGTCGCGCTTCCGGCGCGCGCGCCGGCCTCCGTCGGAACGATCCGCCTCGAGGCGGGACGCGCCGCGTTCCGGCCGTCAGCGGGCGTGTCGGTCCTCGTCGACGGAAAGCCCCCGGCCGCAACGGCGGTGGTCCTGGGGCCGGACGCGGAAGGGACGCCGACCGTCGTCGAGACCGGCGGCCTCTCGTTCTACCTGATCGCCCGCCAGGATCGGCTGGCCGTCCGCGTGAAGGACCCGGACAGCGAGGCGCGCCGGGCGTT
Source organism: Thermoanaerobaculia bacterium (assembly GCA_036271035.1). Taxonomy (GTDB): domain Bacteria; phylum Acidobacteriota; class Thermoanaerobaculia; order UBA5066; family Gp7-AA6; genus DAHUXD01. Next base: position 15,494 of record DATBBK010000225.1, read on the forward strand.
CCGCGGGATCACCTCGTTCCCGATCGATCCGTCGTGGCGCATCGAGGCCCGCGTCGAGCAGGGCGCCGCACCGACTCCCATCGCGATTCCGAATGTGCTCGGCAAGGAGACGTCGGAGCCGTCCCCGGGCACGCTCGTCTTCGAGCGCGCCGGTAAGACCTACCGCCTGACGCCGGTGCTCGAGCAGGGTGAGACGGACTGGTTCGTGATCTTCGCGGACGGGACGAACGGGCGCGAGACCTACGGCGCGGGCCGCTTCCTCTACGTCTCACCGGCGAAGGACGGGAAGACGGTGATCGACTTCAACAAGGCGTACAACCCGCCGTGCGTGTTCACGGACTATGCGACGTGCCCGCTGCCGCCCGCGCTGAACAGATTGCCGATCCGGGTGGAAGCCGGCGAGAAGGACTACGCGCACGGCGAGACACGCTAGCCCCGCTGCTGTTCACCGGATGCCGTGCTCGGGTTCACCGG
>DATBBK010000226.1:0-5996 GCA_036271035.1 Thermoanaerobaculia bacterium
CTTCGCGGCCTTGCCGTAGTCGATGATCTCCCACTGCGGGATCAGCCGCGCGGCGAGCTCCGCGAACCGCTGCAGCAGCACCGCGGTGACGGCGAAGTTGCCGGCCGCGAGCACGCCGACGCCGCGCTCCTTCGCGCCGCGGTCGATCTCCGCGTACTCCGCGTCGGTCAGGCCCGAACTGCCGACGACGACGGACACGCCGCGGCCGATCGCCTCCTGAACGTGCGCGCCGACGACGCCAGCGCTCGTGTAGTCGACGAGGACGTCGGCTCCGGCGGCGAGCGCCTCGGGAACGGTGGCCGAGACGCGCACCGCCAGTCGCGGGTCGCCGAGCACGTCGCCGAGCGTCTTCCCCGCCGCCGAGCGCGAAACGGCGCCCGACAGCTCGAGGTCGGACGCGTCCGCGATCGCCGGGCAGAGTCCCCGGCCCACCCAGCCGGTGGCCCCGGCGACGCAGACGCGGAGCCGCTCGCTCAAGCGGTCGAACGCGCGGCAGGGGCGCTCATCGCGCAGCCGCCGCGATCGGGATCTTCAGGATCACGGCGTCGCGCATCTCGGCGGACGTGATCGGCGTCTTCTCGTTCTGGAACTTGCCGCCCTGGCTCGCCGCGTTCACGTACAGGTACCCGTCGACGGCGACGGCCAGAGTCGGCTCGTCGAACGCGGGGTTGTTCATCTCGAGGATCTTAGCGCCGGTCACCCGCGTGCCGTCGGGCGACAGATCCACGCGCGTGACGCGGTTCGGCTGGACGCCGTTCTGGACCAAGTAGAGGCTGCCGCCCGCGAGCACCAGGCCGTCGGCGCCGTTGACCGCCGCGTTCGGCGGGACGTTGAGGCGCGTGATCGCCTTCGTCGCGACGTCGATGCGATGCAGCCCGGAGTAATCGGAGACGTAGATCGTCTTCCCGTCCGGAGTTGGCGCGATGCCCTGCGTGCCGCGGAAGAGATCCGTCTCGAGGAACAGCTCGATCGCCTTCCCGCCCGGCGCGAGCGTGAAGATGCGGCCGTTGAAGCCGTCGTTGGTCCAGACCCGTCCGTCCGGACCGACGGCGACGTCGTCGAACGCCGCCGGCCTGGCGAGCTCGGGCGCCTTCAGCTCGCGGCGCAGCTTGCCCGTGTCGGCGTCGAACTCGAAGAGCGCGGACTGCAGGGGCTCGTCCTTCACGTGCCCCTCCATGTGCGGCATCGCCTCGCTTGCGACCCAGAGCGAGCGGCTGCGCGGGTCGACGTGAATCCCCGCCGCGCTGCGCAGGCCGCCCTCGCGCGCGGGAACGAAGATCGAGGCCTTGCCGGACGGGTCGATGCGCCAGATTTCGCGCTTGCGGATCGACGAGACGAAGAACGACTTCGTGTTCGGGTCGTACGCGACGCCCTCGGGCACGAGTCCCTTCTCCGGAATCGTGAACGCCACGGCCGCGCCGGAGTCGACGCGCTCGGTGCGCAGCGCCTTCATCTTCGCCGCCGCGTCGCGGAATCCCGCGCTCTGCTTGATCGAGCCGAAGTCGTCGTCGGCTTCGATGTCGGAAGCGGTCCGCAGCGCGACGAGCTCGGAGAGCGTCTTCTCGGCCGCCGCGGTCCGGCCGTTTACGGCCTGGCCGCACGCGAGGTTGTAGAGGATGAAGACATCGCCCGGACGGCGTGCCGCGAGCTCCTCGTAGATGGCGAGGAAGCGGGCCTTGTCGCCCTTCTGGTAGGCGGCGAGGGCCTCCTTCTGCAGATCGGCGACGCTGGGCTGGGGCGATGCGGGAGGTGCGGCCAGCAAAGCCGCCGACAGGATGAATGCGCTGATCATGTCTCCGCCTTACGAACGGGGCGCGCCAGAGTTTCCCCAGAATCGGCCGCGACGGCGGGTCCGCCTCCTCAGGCCACCACGGCGTACGCGCGCACCGGGAAGCTTCCCACTCCCCGAAACGGCGCGGGCACGCAGTGGAACCGCGCGCCCGACTCGGGCAGCGAGGCGAGGCCGGTGAGGTGCTCGACGATCGGGATCCCCGCGCCCAGCAGCAGCGTGTGCGCGGGCCGCACGCCGTCGGCGGTGTCGTCGATGTTGAGCGAGTCGATGCCGACGAGCGCGGCGCCGGAGGACGCGAGCATCTCGGCCGCGGCGCGAGAGAGATACGGGTGACCCTCGAAGTACTGCGGCGTGCGCCAGTGCGCGTCCCAGCCCGTCCGCACCAGGACGGCCCGGCCCGCGAGCGTCCGCCCGGCGAAGGCGTCCGCGTCGATGGATCGCCCCTTAGTCGCGCCGGCGAGGCGCGCAGCACCTGGAGTCGCGTCGACGACGGTCGTCTCGATGTCCGCGAGCCTTTCGAGCGGCAACGAACCGACGTCCGCGCCGTGCGTGTAGCGGTGGAACGGAGCGTCCACGTACGTCCCCGTGTTGACGACCATGCGGAGTCGCGCGATCTGGAAGGTCGTGCCCTCCGCGTAGTGGCCGCGCGACGCCTCGCGTCCGAGGAAGTCGGAGATCACCGGCCCGGGCAGGCCGGGATACGTGACCATCCCGTGCTCGATGGGATGGGACAGCTCGACGATCCGGGACATTCGCGGAGGGAGGGTATCAAAGACGGGGCTCTCTCAACCCTTCTTCCGATCCTTCCAGAGTCTCTTCACCACCTGGATCTGACCCGTGTGGTACGCGTCGTGAGAGGCGACGCCATAGACGAGGGTGTCCGTCCGGTACTTGCTCCCGGGCAGCCGCTTCGCGAGCTCCGCGTCCCTCAGTCCCGCGACCGCTTCGCGCAGCCTGCGGTGCGTCGCGTCGAGGATCGCGAGATCCTCCCGCCAGGCTCGCTCGGTCGCGGCGCCGGCTCGACGCTCGGGCCGCACGAACCAGTTGCTGCCCTTCGGCGCGAACGCGCCCTTCTTCTCTCCGGCGAGCAGGCGCCATACCGCGTACTTCCAGTACGCGCAGTGGACGGCGAGCTCCCAGACGTTGTGCCGGCCGCGACCGGGCCGCCACGCCGCCTGCGCCGCGCGAACGCCGCGCAGCGAGCTCTTGAGATTCGGGCCCTGCCAGGCCTTGCGGTCGTAGCCCTCGTCCAGGATCCGGAGCAGCATGGAGACGGCGGATTCGCGCATAGGCAGATGCTATGGCGGAGGAGGCCAGTCGCGCCGCGCGTCAGCGCGTCAGTTCCGCCCGGTGCCGACGCGAAGCGACTCCTCCGCCTCTTCGGCCGGCGACGCCGCCTTGCGCTGCGCGCCGTGGCGGATGATGAGCGCCACCGCCGCGACGATCACGGCCGCGGCGATCAGGATGCGCGGCGTCAGCGCCTCCCCGAGCATCGCCCAGCCCAAGAGCACCGCGACGACGGGATTCACGTACGCGTACGTCGAGACGCGCGCGGGCGTGGTCGCGCGGAGCAGGAAGACATAGGCGGTGAAGCCGAGGAGCGAGCCGGCCACGACCAGGTAGCTGAGCGAGAGCGCCGAGCGCGCCGAGACGGCGGAGAGCGAGAACCCGCCCCACTCCCGCGTGACCGCCGAGGCGAGGAACAGAACCGCGCCGCCCGCGATCATCTCCATCGCCGTCGCGAGGAGCGTGGAGCTCGGCAGCTTCGCGCGCCGGCCGTACAGCGAGCCGATCGACCACATGAGCGCCGCGGTCAAGAGCGCCGCCGCGCCGAGGGGGTCCACGCGCGTGCCGCCGGCGAACTGGCCCGGCGCGATGAGAAACGCGATGCCGCCGAGGCCGATCGCGAGCCCGAGGAGCACGACGCCGTGCGGCCGCTCCCGCCGGTGGATCGCGTCGATCACCGTCATCCAGATCGGCACCGACGCGACGATGAGCGCCGCGATTCCCGAGGAGACGCGCTGCTCCGCCCAGGTCACGAGGCCGTTGCCGCCGAGCAGCATCAGGGCTCCGATGATCGCCGCCGGAATCCACTGCCGCCGCTCCGGAGCCGCCGTGCCGCGCAGGCGCAGCCATCCGTAGAGCAGCAGGCCGGCCGTCAGGTGGCGCGTGCCCGCGAGGATGAACGGCGGGATCGTCTCGACGCCGACGCGGATGGCGAGATATGTCGAGCCCCACAGCACGTACACGGCCGCGAACGCGAGGAGCAGCTCGCCGCGCCCTCTGGATGTCGGGCGCCGGAAGGGGCTCGTTGTGTCAGGCACGGATCTTCTCCGCGGCCTCGGGGCACGCGAGGTCCGGCTCCTCCGCCGCGACGGACTCGAGCTCGTCCCCCCCGTGCCGGATGAGCATCGCGACGGCGCCGACGATCACCGCCCCCGCCAGGTACACGCGATGGTTCAGCGGCTCGCCCGCCAGGGCCCAGCCCAGGAAGACCGCGACGATCGGATTCACGTACGCGTACGTCGAGACGCGCGACGCGGTGGTCGCGCGCAGAAGCCAGAGGTAGGCCGTGAAGCCGACGATCGACCCGAAAAAGAGGAGATAGATCGTCGCGACGACCGACTTCAGCGACACAGCCGAGGGGTCGAAGGTTGCGAGCTCGCCGCGGGCGATGCCGAGCAGCACGAGGAGCAATCCCCCGCACAGCAGCGTCGCGGCCGTCGACATGATCGGATCCTTCGGCAGCCGGTCGCCGCGCGAGAAGAGCGACCCTCCCGCCCACGCGAACGTGCAGGCGACGAGCAGGAGCGCGGGCCGCGCGTCGAATCCGCCTCCTCCGAAGATGGCACTGGGACCGATCAGCACGAAGAGGCCCACTGTGCCGAGAGCGATGCCGGCGATCACGAGCGGACCGGGTGAACGGCGGCGTCTCATCGCCTCCAACAACACGAACGCCATCGGTTCGGTTGCAACCAGAAGTGCGGCGACGCCGGAGGGAAGGAAGCGCTCCGCCTGGATCACGGCGCCCGTTCCGAGCAGGAAGAGGAGTCCCCCCGCGACCGCGGATGCTCCCCACTGCTTCGCGGTCGGGGCCGGCGCGCGCCGCGCAACGGCCCAGGCGTACATCAGCACTCCCGCCAGGACGTAGCGCACGCCCTGCGTCGTGAACGCGGGCAGCGTCTCCATGGAGAACTTGATGCCGAGGTACGTCGAGCCCCACAGGACGTAGACCGCGGCGAACGCGGCGACCAGCTGCGCGCGCGACGCGCGGACGCGCAGCGTGCCGCTCTTCGAGACGGAGACGTCAGACACGGACGGTCTCCGGCGGCTGCGGGGCCGGCGTCTCGATCGGAAGCGTCGCGGTCTCCTTCACCGTTTCCAGCACGATGGTGGTGCGCGTCGAGGTGATGCCGGGAACCGCGCCGATCCGCTCGCGCAAAAGGCGTCCGAGCGCGTCGGTGTCGGCGGCGCGGACCTTCACGAGGAAACAGTCCTCGCCCGCGACATCGTGCACCTCGAGGACGTCCGGGATCGCGGCGAGTCGCGCCCCGACCCGATCCTCGCCGGGCTTCTCGTCGGCGCGCACGAAGACGAACGCGAGCAACGGCAGGCCGACGGCCTTCGGATTGACCCTCGCGGAATGGCCCTCAAGGACGCCGCGCTCCTCGAGCTTGCGGATCCGCTCGAAGACGGCGGAGGGCGCCAGGCCGACCTGGCGGGCGATCTCCGCGTTCGACGTCCTGGCGTTTGACTGGAGGATCGTCAGGATCAAGGCATCAATGGCGTCGATCATTCGCGAATCATAGATATTCAGAGATGATCGTTCAAGCTCCACCGCGCCGGTCCATTTGCGTTCTCATGGGATATATCGGTCGTGGATATAGTCGCGTCATGCGAAATCGCGGCGCCTCGGTCTCTCTCCTTTTCGGCCTCCTCGTCGCGCCCTCGTCCGCTCCCGCTGCTGACTGGCGGACGGCGTCGTCCGCCGAGTCGGGTCTCTCCGCCGAGCGCCTCGCGGCTCTCGAGAAGTCCGTACAGGCGGGAGAGCTCAAGAGCATCGCCAGCGTCGGCGTCGTCCGCCGCGGCCGGCTCGCGTGGGAGCGGTACTTCAACGGCGCCGACGCCGCGACGCTCCACAACACGCGCTCGGCGACGAAGACCGTGACCGGGATGCTCATCGGCGCGGCGATCGACCGGGGCC
>DATBBK010000227.1:0-23360 GCA_036271035.1 Thermoanaerobaculia bacterium
GTCGGGCGTCTTCACCGAGTATCCCGTGCCAACCGCTTCGAGCGGCCCGAACGGAATCGGCGTGGGACCGGACGGCGCCGTCTGGTTCACGGAGTTCACCAAGGACAAGATCGGCCGCGTCGATGGCGGCGGGGCGATCGACGAGCATCCGATCCCCGCCGGCAGCGCGACGATGGCGATCACCGCGGGCGCCGACGGCAACCTCTGGTTCAGCGAATACGGCAAGAACAAGATCGGCCGGCTGACTCCCTCCGGCGACCATGCGGACTTCCCGCTCCTGACCGCCAACGCGTACCCGGAGGGGGTCACGCTCGGAGCGGACGGCAACGTCTGGTTCGCCGAGAACAGCGGCGCCCACGTCGGCCGCGTCACGTCCGACGGCGTCGTCACGGAGTTCGCGCTGCCGACGACGGGTCGCGTCTTCCGCATCGTCGGAGGGCCGGACGGCAACCTGTGGTTCACGGAGTTCGACAACAACCGGATCGGCCGGATGACCACCGCCGGCGTGCTCAAGGAGTACCTGGTCACGACCGCGGCGAGCGGGCCCTATGGCATCACCGCCGGAGCCGACCGTAACCTCTGGTTCTCCGAGTTCCACAAGGCCAAGCTCGGCGCCGTCGGCGTCGGGGCGCCCGCGCTCACGGTCACCGGACTCACGCCTCACTCCGGGCCCGCTGCGGGCGGCGTGAGCACCTCGGCCTCCACGCCCGACGCGTCCGCTGACGCGACCGTGATCGTCGGCCTGATGCCGGCCTCCTCTGTCTCGATCGCGGGCGGGTCCGCGTCGTTCGTCGTGCCCGCTCTGTCCCCCGGCGTGCTCTACGACGTCGTCGTCACCGACCCCGCGACCGCCGCCTACGGGCGGATCGACCGCGGCTGGCTCGCCGACTTCACCGACGTGCCGCAGGCGCACGTCTTTCACGCGTTCGTCGAATCGTTGGTACGCGCGTCGGTGACCGCGGGCTGCGGCGGCGGCGACTTTTGCCCCGGCGTGTCCGTCACGCGCGCGCAGATGGCCGTCTTCCTCCTGAAGGCGGAGCACGGCGCCGCGTTTGTGCCGCCGCCCGCGACGGGAACGGTGTTCGCGGACGTGCCCGCCGATTCATTCGCGTCGGCGTGGATCGAGGCGCTCGCCGCGGAGGGGATCACGGGCGGCTGCGGCGGCGGCAACTACTGCCCGTCGAGCGCAGTGCGCCGCGACCAGATGGCGGTGTTCCTGCTCAAGGCGGAACACGGCTCGTCGTACGTGCCGCCGGCGTGCTCGGGCGTCTTCGACGACGTGCCATGCCCGTCCGCGTTCGCCGCGTGGATCGAGCGTCTCGCCGCGGAGCAGGTGACCGGCGGCTGCGGCGGCGGCGACTACTGCCCGCAGTCGAGCGTCACACGGGGACAGATGGCGGTCTTTCTGGTGAAGACCTTCGACCTGCCTTAGAAGAAGTCCCGGAGGTCGAGACCTCGTCATCTCGACGCATTAGCTATGGCTAATATGTCGCGCGCGGTCAGTCCAGAGACTCTCGCGCCGCGCGTGCGTCGGGAAGGAGCTGGGGCGCCGGCGCCTGCTTCTCCATCGTCCCGATCGCGAGGTCGAGCAGCTTGCGCGCCTCGCCGCGGTCCTCGGGCCGCCCCATCGCGATCAAATCCGACGCGAGCTGGAAACGCGCGGCGGCCGTTGCCGCGCTCTTCTCCCCCTCGATCTTGAGCAGCGCCGCCACCGAATCGCGGTGCAGCGGCAGGGCGTCGGCCGCGCGGCCGCGCTTGCGCAGCGTCTCACCGAGGCGCGAGCGGGCGTCGACCGCCTCGCCGCTGTCCTTGCCGTTGATCTCCTCGATCTTCGCGACGACCTCGCGCTGGAGCGCCTCCGCCTCGGCGAACCGGCCCTGGAGTGCGATCTGCACCGCGCGGTTGCCGCGGATCTGCCAGGTGAACGAGTGCTTCACGCCGAGCACCTCCCGAAACAGCGCCTCGACCTCGCCCATCATCCGCTCCGCCTCGGCGTAGCGTCCGCGCCGCGAGGCGATGAGAGCGAGGCCGTTCATGCACTTGCCGACCTCGAAGTGCTTCGGATCGATCGAACGCCAGATGTCCAGCGCCTCGAGGTACGCCCTCTCGGACTCGTCGATCTTCCCGTGGTTCAGGTCGAAGAGCGCGATCAGCTGCAGCGACTGGCCGACCGCCTGGTGCCTAGGCCCGAGGGCCTTCCGCCGCACCTCGAGGGCGTGTTGGTAGAGCTTCTCGGCCTCGTCGGCGCTGCCGCGGCGGTTGAGCAGCTCCGCGAGATTGAGGTCGCTCTGCGCGACGTTCACGTGCTCGGGGCCGAGCCGCCGCACGAGCACGGCCTGCGAGTCGCGGCACGTCTTCTCGGCCTCGTCGAGGCGGTCGAGCTCGTCGAGCAGCACGCAGAGGTTGCGCAGATGCACGGCCGTCTCGACGTGGTCGTCGCCGAAGGTGCGGCGGTACGTATCGTAGACGCGCCGCTCGAGCTGCTCGGCCTTGTCCGCCTGGCCTTTCCAGAACAGCACCTGCGCGTAGTCGCTCCGAGCGCGCGCCGTCGCGAGACTATCGGGCGGCTCCGCCTTCTCGAGGACGGAGAGCGCGCTCGAGAGCTGCTTGTCGGCCTCGTCCAGCTTGCCCTTCGAGATGTTCACGGCGCCGAGGGTGGCGAGGCTGCGCGCCCGCGCGCTTCCGTCCCCGGTCGGGAGGGCGCGCTCGCGGATCTCGAGCGACCGCTTCGCCATCGACTCCGCGGCGTCGAGGCGGCCGAGGCTCCGGTCGATGCGCGCGACGGACTCGAGGAGGTCCGCCTGCACGTCGGGCTCGCGGCCGAGCTCGGTCTGGAGCCGCTGGCCGGCCTGGTCGAGGATGTCCTTCGCCGAGACCTGCCCTCCCGTCTGGTCGGGATCCGCGATCTCGAAGAGCCCGATCAAGAACTCCTTGACGCCCTCAGCGCGGCGAGCGGCCGCGGACGCGGCCCGCGCGTTCGCCTCGGCCCGCCGCGCCTGCCACTCGACGGCGGCGAGTCCGCCGGCGAGCGAGACGAGGACGAGCACCGCCGCCGCGACGGCCGCGCGGTTGCGGCGCACGAACTTCCCGACGCGGTAGCCGAGCGTGTCGGCGCGCGCCTTGACGGGCTGACCCTCGCAGTGGCGGCGGAGGTCTCCGCCGAGCGCGGTGACGGAGCCGTAGCGCCGGTCCGGCTCGCGCCGCAGCGCGGTGAGGAGGATGTTGTCGAGGTCGCCCCGCAGCCGCCGCGACAGGCGGCGGCGCTCCGCCTCGGACGGCGTCGCGAACGGGATCACCTCGAGGGGCTCGCGCGCGACGCGCTGGCTCGGGCGGTCGATCGCGTCGTCCCTCGCGGCCGCCGCGAGCTTCGCCGGCGATCCGGTCTCGCGCCTCTGCGGCAGCGTCCCGGTGAGGAGCTCGTACGCGAGCGCGCCGAGGGCCCACACGTCCGTCCCGGTCGTGACGGGCTCGCCGAGGATCTGCTCGGGCGCCGCGTACGCGGGAGTCAACAGGCGCAGCTCCGTGCGCGTCTCGGCCGCGGCCTCGCCGGTGTCGTCCGGGCCGAGCAGCTTCGCGATGCCGAAGTCGAGCAGCTTCACCTCGCCGGACGCCGTGACGAGGACGTTCGACGGCTTGAGGTCGCGGTGGACGACGAGGTTGCGGTGCGCCGCCGCGAGCGCGTCGCAGCAGTCGAGCAGCAGGCGGAGCCTCTCGTCCACGGGCGCGCCGCGCGCGCGGCACCATGCGGTGATCGGCTCGCCCTCCACGAGCTCCATCACGAAGTACGGGCGGCCGTCATCCGTCGCGCCGCCGTCGATCAGGCGCGAGATGTGCGGATGCTCGAGGCGCGCGAGGATCCGCCGCTCGCGCGAGAAGCGGGAGAGCACGTCGTCCGACGCCATGCCGCGGCGCAGGAGCTTGATCGCGACGCGCTGGTCGAAGAGGCCGTCCGCGCGCTCGGCGAGGAGCACCTCGCCCATGCCGCCGCGGCCGAGGCGGCCGAGCACGCGGTAGGGGCCGATGCGCTCGGGAGGAGGCGCATCGACGCCGGCGTCGAGCCCATCGAGGAGGCCGCCGGCGACGGCGACCGCCGGCGCCTCGAGAAACCCGCCCGCCTCGGCGTCCGCGGCCAGAAGCCCTTCGACGCGGCGGGCGAGGTCGGGGTCGGAGCCGCGCAGCGCGCCGAGCCTCGAGGCGCGCTCGGACGCATCGAGATCGACGAGCTCCTCGAACAGCGGCCGGACCTCGGTCCAGCGTTGCGAGCCGCTCACGACCGATCGTCCGCCGAGAGCTCCTGATAGAGGAAGGCGCGGGCGGCCTGCCAGTGGCGCTTGACCGTCCGCTCCGAGCGGCCCGACATCTCCGCGATCTCCTCCACCGAGAGGCCGGCGAAGAACCGCCACTCGACGAGCTGCGCGAGCTCGCCGTCCACGCCGCCGAGCTTCTCCAGGGCCTCGTCGAGCGCGACGAGCTCCGCCGCGCGCTCCTCGACCGGTATCTCGACGTTTTCGAGGTCGAGGGGCCGCCGTCCGGAGCCGCGACGCTGGCGGGTCCGGGAGCGAGCCGCATCAACGAGGATCATCCGCATCGCGCGCCCGGCGAGCGAGAAGAAGTGAGAGCGGTCGCGCGCCGACCAGCCGGCTCCGCGCGAGAGCTTCAGGTAGGCCTCGTGGACGAGCGCCGTCGTGGACAGCGTCTTCTCCGCCGGCGCGCCCTCGAGCTGGCGGTGCGCGATCGCGCGCAGCTCGCCGTAGAGGACCGTGAACAGCCGGTCCATCGCCTGCCGGTCGCCGGCCTCGGCGGCGCGCAAAAGCCCGGTCACGTCCTCGCCGGAAGAGGTCCCCCCGGCCGGGGGCCTTCCCGGGGCGCCGTCCTTCATGAAGTGGGTCGGATTCTAGCCGAGGGGAGTGGCCCTTTTTCCCGGCGCCCGACGAGTCAGGGGCAGAACGGAGGATAGCCATGAGACCCCGCACCCCAGCCCTCTTTGCCGCCCTTCTGCTGGCCGCGGCCGCCGGGGCCGCCAACACCTACACGGTCACGAACACGGCCGACTCGGGCGCCGGATCGCTGCGCCAGGCGATCCTGGACGCCAACGCCAACCCGGGCGCCGACACGATCGCGTTCAACATCGTCGGCAGCGGGGTCCACACCATCGTGCCCGCCTCGACTCTGGACACGATCACCGACGCCGTCACCATCGACGGTTACACGCAGCCGGGTGCCTCGGCGAACACAAACCCGGTCGGACAGGGTCTGGACACCGTGCTGAACATCGAGATCGACGGCGAGTCGGCCCCGGGAAATGGCCTCCTGGTCAACGCGCCGAACGTGACGATCCGGGGCATCGCGATCAACCGCTTTTCCGTCTTCCAGATCGAGACGTCCCAGGTGCTCGACACGCAGCACCTCGTGATCGAAGGGTGCTTCATCGGGATCTCGCCGGACGGGATCCACAACTACCAGGCCGGAGCCGGCAACGGCATCGAGGTGACCAACCTCGACTTCCGAATCGGCGGCCTGACGCCCGCCTCGCGCAACCTGATCACGAGCCAAAGCCTCCTGCGAGGAGGCGGCGTCGTCCAGGGCAACCTCATCGGAACCGACGCGAGCGGTCTGCGGACTCCGGCGGGAGATGCGCTCGCCGGCAAGGGCGCATACCTCTACAACAGCCAGCCGATCACGTTCGGAGGAACCGATCCCAATGCGTCCAACGTGGTGGCGGGCTTCGACGAGGGCATGAGGATCGAGACGCCGAACGCGACGGTCGAGGGCAATTTCTTCGGCGTCGACGCGGCGCAGACCGGGGTGATCCCGAGCGGCTCGACCGGCATCGTCGTCATCTTCACCAGCGGCATCAACAACAGCAAGATCGGCGGGACCGGCCCGGGCGAGGGCAACGTGATCGGCGGCTTCGACACGGGAGTGAACCTCGGGAAGGCCGTCGTCTTCCAGGGCAACTGGGTCGGGACCGACAAGACGGCGACGAAGAACCTCGGCAACCGGACCATCGGAGTGCTCGCCCTGGGCTTCGGCGGCGCGATCGGGGGCGTCGGCGCCGGGGAGGCGAACGTCGTCGCCTTCAACGGCTGGGTCGGCGTCCTCGTTCCGTCGACTCACGTCTCGGTTCGAGGCAATCGCATCTTCGACAACGGCATCGGGGGCACCGACTCCGGCAGCCAGGCCATGGCGATCGACCTGAACTTTCAGAGCACGCCGGGCGGGCCGACTCCGAACGACACGGGCGACGGCGACTCCGGAAGCGGCAACGACTTCCAGAACTTCCCGCTGATGACGTCGGCCGCGCCCGAGGGCGGCGGAACGCGCGTGATCGGCACGCTCAACAGCACCGCATCCACGACGTTCGACCTCGACTTCTACGCGAACCCGTGCCGCGCGCGGCCGCGTGCGCTGCTCCAGGCGGAGCAGTACATCGGCTCGATCCAGGTCACCACGGACGCGTCCGGAAACGCCTCGTTCAACGCGCTGCTGCCGACGCCGATCGACGCCGGCTCGCCGGTCACCGCCACGGCGACGGCGCCCAACGGCGACACGTCGGAGCTCTGGCAGGAGATCGTCTTCAAGGCGAACCGGGGCGTCGGCGGTCCGGGCGACAACAACTCGCAGTCCCTCGCGGGTCAGATGTTCGAGGACGGCGCCACGCTGACGATCGGCGGCAACGTCGTGCCGAATACCTTCGAGAACCCCACGCGGATCGACTTCGTCGGTCCGGCGCTCTCGCCGGGCGGCGTCTACGACGTCACCGTCACGAACCCGAGCGGACTGTCGGGGACTCTCCACAACGGGTACGTGTCGCGCTTCTCGGACGTCGCGTTCAACGACCCCTTCGACCTCCTCATCTCCAAGCTGGTCGCCGGCGGGATCACGGCCGGCTGCGGCGGCGGGAACTACTGCGAGACCTCCAGCGTCACGCGGCAGCAGATGGCGGTGTTCGTCCTGAAGTCGAAGCACGGCATCTGCTTCACGCCGCCTCCTTGCCAGGGCGTCTTCGCCGACGTGCCGTGCAGCTCGAGCTTCGCGCCGTGGATCGAGCAGTTCGCCGCGGAGGGCATCACCGGTGGCTGCGGCGGCGGGAGCTACTGCCCGACGACGCCGGTGCGGCGCGATCAGATGGCCGTCTTCCTCCTGAAGGGGAAGTTCGGCTCGACCTTCACGCCGCCGCCGTGTGCGGGCGTGTTCCCCGACGTCGCGTGCCCGTCGACGTTCGCGGACTGGATCGAGGAGCTCGCCGCCGAAGCCGTGACCGGAGGCTGCGGGGGCGGCGACTACTGCCCGGGGAGCAACGTCACGCGCGCGCAGATGGCCGCGTTCCTCGTCAAGGCATTCAGCCTTCCATAGGTCGACGAGAAAAAGAGGAGTCACGACCATGCGCAAGACCGGCTCGATCCTGACTGTCCTCTTCTGCGCCGCCGCTGCGGCGCCGGAAACTTCTGCCCGACCATCGCCGTGACGCGTGAACAGATGGCGGCATTTCTGGTGAACACCTTCTCGCTTCCGTAGGATGGACGCGTTCCCGTCTGACACGTTTCGGTTTCCCTGACCGGCGGTCGGCTCGGCCGGCCGCGGGCGGGATTCCGCGTCGGATATAGGATGGCGCGCGACATCCGTGACAATCGCGACGAGCCGGTCTCTCGAGGCCCTCGGAACGCGGCGCGCCCTCGCGGCGCTCCTCTTGATCGGAATCTGTCCGGCGCTGTTCGCGGGAGTTCCACGACTCGCCGTGGACGTGCCTGCCGGTCTCGACGTGATCGGCATGGAGGAATCCGTTCCCACGTCTCTCGTCTCTCCCGCCGTGCATTCCTTGCCGGAGGCGTCCGTCGCCCGTCCCGGCCGGCCGCCGCGACCCGCCTCGCGGTGGCTCGACTCCCCGTCGCCGCGCTCGCTCCGCGCTCCGCCGGGCGTCTGACGATTTTCCAAACCGGCGCGAGCGGCCCGCACGGGCCAGAAGGGAGCACATCGTGGACGTCCTCATCTCCTCGCGAATTCGCCTCTTGGTCGGGCTGACCCTCGTTCTCTCCGCGTCGACTCTGACGGCCAACACCTACACCGTCACAAACACGAACGACTCGGGGGCGGGCTCGCTCCGGCAGGCCATCACGGACGCCAACGGTAACCCCGGCGCGGACACGATCACGTTCGACATCACCGGATCCGGCGTCCACACGATCGCGGTCGCGTCGTCGCTGCCGGCGATCACGAGCCCGGTGACGATCGACGGCTACACGCAGGCCGGTTCGAGCCCCAACACGAACGACCTCGGCACGAACGCGCAGCTCCTGATCGAGATCGACGGGACGAACGTGACGTTCCCCGACTCGGACCTGCAGTTCAGCGCGGGCAGCGACGGCAGCGTCGTCAAGGGGCTCGTCATCAACCGTAACCAGTTTCACGCGGCGATCGCGATCCTCGGCGTCTCCAACATCACTGTCCAGGGATGCTTCATCGGCAGCGACCCGACCGGTACGAGCGTGCCGGGCGCGCTGACCTACGGCGTCCTGATCGACCAGTCGGCCACCGGCGCCAAGATCGGCGGCACGGCACCCGCCGACCGCAACCTGATCTCCGGGGCCACGCAGGCCGGAGTTGCCTTCGGGAACGAGGCCTCAGCGGGCGGCGACGGACACGTGGTCCAGGGCAATCTGATCGGGACGAACGCGGCGGGAACGGCGGCGCTCGGCAACCGCGAGGGGATCGACCTCGCCGCCGCGACGACGAACTCGACGATCGGCGGCAGCTCGGCCCCGGCGCGCAACGTGATCTCGGGCAACACGGACCGTGGCGTCATCATCAGCCACAGCATCGGCGCCACGAACATCACGGGCAACGTCATCTCGGGGAACTACATCGGCACCGACGTGACGAGCACCCTGCCGCTCGGCAACGCCAGCTTCGGGATCGATTCCGGGGCGCACGGCAATCGGATCGGCGGACCGAGCATTGACGAGGGCAACGTGATCGTGGACAACATCCAGGGCGGAATCAACACGGACCAGGCGGACGGGCTGATCATCCAGGGCAACTTCATCGGACAGACGCGTCGCAGGGGCTGAGGCTCGGCAATCACGGGGTCGGAATCAGCATCAACTCGAGCGCCATCACCGTCGGCGGAATCGGCGCCGGCGAAGGCAACGTCATCGCGTACAACGGCTCGGGCGCGCAGGGCGGCATCGTCGTCTATGGTACGAACGACCCGATCCGCGGCAACTCCATCTACGGCAACAACCGCGACGGCATCGACCTCTACGACGGCACGATCGACGGCCCGACGCCGAACGACCCGGGCGACGGCGACGCCGGCGGGAACAACGTCCAGAACTTTCCGCTCATCAAGACCGTCGTCTTCGGCGCGAACACCGAGATCACGGGCGTCCTGCACTCGATGCCGGACACGATCTACCAGCTCGACTTCTACGCGAATCCGCCCTGCGCGGCCTTCCCGCGCGAATTCCTCCAGGGGAAGACGTACCTCGGCTCGTCCCAGGCGACGACGGATGGCTCCGGCAACATCGACTTCGACGTGATGGTCGCGGCGGCGGAGGCGGGCTCCCGCATCTCGGCGACGGCGACCGATCCGGCCGGCAACACCTCCGAGTTCTCGCAGCGTCTGCCGTTCGCGAGCAACATCGCGTCGGGTCCGGCGGCGGGCGGGACGGCCGTGACGATCACCGGCACCGACTTCGCCAACGCCGCGACGGTCGCGTTCGGCGGCCAGCCGGCGACGAACGTGAGCGTGACCGACGCCCAGCACCTCAACGCGACTTCGCCGGCGCTCGCCGCCGGGTCCTCCAACGACATCGTCGTGACGAACCCGGACGGCACCAACGGCACGCTCACGAAAGGATGGGTCGCCGACTTCAACGACGTGCCGGACAACCAGCAGTTCTATTTCTACATCACGAAGCTCGTCTCGAACGGCATCACGGCCGGCTGCGGACTCGGCAACTACTGTCCCGACTCGTCGGTGACGCGCCAGCAGATGGCGGTGTTCCTGCTCAAGTCCCTGAACGGCATCTGCTACGTGCCGCCTCCGTGCGTCGGCTTCTTCCCCGACGTGCCCTGCCCCTCGACCTTCGCCGACTGGATCGAGGATCTCAGCGCGAGAGGGATCACGGGCGGCTGCGGCGGCGGCAACTACTGCCCGACGAATCCCGTCACGCGACAGCAGATGGCCGTGTTCCTGTTGAAGACGAAGCACGGATCGTCGTTCGTGCCGCCGGACTGCACCGGACAGTTTGCGGACGTGCCGTGCCCGAGCCTGTTCGCGGACTGGATCGAGGAGCTCGCGGCCGAGAGCATCACGGGCGGCTGCGGCAACGGCAATTACTGCCCGCTGCAGGCGGTCCGGCGCGACCAGATGGCGGCCTTCCTCTACAACACCTTCGGTCTCCAGTAGCGCGATTCCGCCGGGGGGCTGGCCGCCGCGCCGGCCCCCCCAAGCGGCTGACATATTAGCGTTCACTAATATGTCTACGGCTCCGCGGGTCGCGGCCGGCCTCCGGTATAGACTCCGCGCGCACCCCAAAGACCCGAAAGGAGACTCGATGTCCGCGAAGCGTGTACGACTCGCTATGGCCGCGTGCTGCCTGCTGTCCGCGATGGCCTCCGCAACGACCTTCACGGTGACCAACACGAACGACTCGGGCGCCGGCTCGCTGCGCCAGGCGATCCTCGATGCGAACGGCGCGGCCGGGCTCGACACGATCGCCTTCAACATCCCGGCATCCGGCGTGCAGACGATCGCGCCCGCGACGGCGCTTCCCACGTTCACGAGCCCGGTCACGATCGAGGGCTTCTCGCAGTCGGGCTCGAGCGCGAACACGAACGGGCCAGGCCTGCCGGACAACTCCGTGCACCTGATCGAGATCGATGGAACGAACACCGCATTCGGCCTCGGCGCGGGCGTGCTGGTTTTCGCCGCCGGCTCCGACGCGTCGACGGCGCGCGGTCTGGTCCTCAACCGCGGCAAGAACGCCGGGATCGCGATCCTCGGCGTCGCGGGCGTGCACGTGGAGGGCTGCTTCATCGGCCTCGATGCGTCCGGCCTCGTGCCGCACGGCAACAACCAGTACGGCGTCCTCGTGGACGGCGTCGCCACGAGCGCCGTCATCGGCGGGACGACGCCCGCCGCGCGCAACGTCATCTCGGGAAACGCGAACGTCGGAATCGGTCTCGGCAGCGACTTCACCACGGGCGGCACGACGCACCTGATCCAGGGCAACTTCATCGGACCAGACGCGACCGGAGCCGCGGCCGTCGCGAACAACCAGACCGGCGTCTCGTTCGCATATGCCGTGACCAACTCGACGCTCGGCGGAGCCACCGCCGCGGCGCGCAACGTCATCTCAGGCAACGCCGGGCGCGGCGTTCTCCTGAGCAACAGCATCGGCGCGACGAACATCACCGGCAACCAGATCACGGGCAATTTCATCGGCACGGATCTGACCGGGACGCTCCCACTCGGCAACCAGATCTCGGGGGTCAGTCTCGCGGCGCACTCGAACCTCATCGGCGGCGACGCGCCCGGGGCGGGCAACGTGATCGCCGCGTCCGTCAACGGCTACGGCATCGACGTCGACCAGGGCAACGGCTCGACGATCCAGGGCAACTTCATCGGCACCGACGTGACGGGCACGATCCACCTCGGCAGCTTCTCCGGCGGCGTCTCCGTGAACGGGAGCGTCCTCATCGGCGGAACCGCCAACGGCGAGGGGAACGTGATCGCGTTCAACGGCCACGGGCCGTCCGGAGGGATCCGCGTGATCGGCGGAACGGGCACGCAGATCCGGGGCAACTCGATGCACGACAACACGACCGACGGAATCGACCTCGCGGCGGACGGGATCACGGCCAACGACGCCGGCGACGGCGACGTCGGCCCGAACAACTACCAGAACTTCCCGCTCGTCGCGACCGTCACGAACGGGGCGACCACGGAGGTCACCGGATTCCTCCACTCGACGCCATCGACCACGTTCCAGCTCGACTTCTTCGCGAACGCCTGCTCGCGCTTCCCGCGCGACTTCCTCCAGGGCGAGACGTTCATCGGCTCCGTGGTCGTCAACACGGACGGGAGCGGCGACACGGCCTTCGACGCGGTCGTCGGCGCCAGCGAGGCGGGCGACCGGATCTCGGTCACCGCGACGGATCCGAGCGGGAACACGTCGGAGATGTCGCAGCGGCTGCCGTTCTCGATCAACATCCCGTCCGGCCCGCCCGCGGGCGGCACGTCCTTCAACGTGAGCGGGACCGACTTCGCGAACGGCGCGACCGTGACGCTCGGCGGCGTCCCGGCGACCGGAGTGAACGTGGCGTCGAGTCTGTCGCTCACCGCGACGAGCCCCGCGCTCTCACCGGGCACGGCGAACGACCTCATCGTGACCAATCCAGACGGCACGACGGGCACGCTGGCGAAGGCGTTCGTCGCCGACTTCGTCGACGTGCCGAGCGCTCAGCCGTTCTACTCGTACGTGACGACGCTCGTCTCCAACGGGATCACGGCCGGCGTGGGCGGCGGCAACTACGGCGTGGATCAGTCGACGCTGCGCCAGCAGATGGCCGTCTTCCTCCTCAAGGCGAAGCACGGTCTCTGCTACGCGCCGTCGCCCTGCTCGGGGACGTTCACCGACGTGCCCTGTCCCTCCACGTTCGCCGCCTGGATCGAGGCGCTCGCCGCCGAGGGGATCACGGGCGGGTGCGGCGCCGGTATCTACTGCCCGCAGAACCCGGTCCGGCGGGACCAGATGGCGGTCTTCCTGCTGAAGGCAGAGCACGGATCGACCTATCAGCCTCCGTCGTGCGCGGGGACGTTCACCGACGTGCCCTGCCCCTCGGCTTTCGCGGACTGGATCGAGCAGCTCGCGGCGGAGAACGTGACCGGCGGCTGTGGCGGCGGAGCCTACTGTCCGCTCAACCCGAACACGCGCGGCCAGATGGCGGTCTTCATCACGAGGAGCTTTCACCTGCAGTAGTCGAGCGTCCTCCGTCCTCCGCGGAATCGCACCGCCGCCGGCCGGATTTTTCCGGCCGGCGTTTCTGTCCGGCCGCGTTTGACTGAGGGTTTCGTCCTCCATAGGCTCACGGCCTCGAGAGAGGTTCGCCTCCCGAGCCGAAAGGACATTCCCATGAGGGCGACGCGCTCGGCACTCCTGCTGTCCTGGTTTTTCTCCGGCTCCGTTCTCGCGGCGACCTTCACCGTCACCAACACGGGCGACTCCGGCGCCGGCTCCCTCAGGCAGGCGATCCTGGACGCCAACGCGGCTCCCGGCGCCGACGCGATTCACTTCGACATACCCGGCTCCGGTGTGCACACCATCACGCCGGCCTCGGCGCTCCCGGACATCACGAGCCCCGTGACGATCGACGGCTACACCCAGCCGGGCTCGTCCCCGAACACGAATGGTCCCGGTCAGCCCGACAACTCGGTTCACCAGATCGAGCTCGACGGCGCGAACGCCGGCGCGAACGCCATCGGACTGAGGGTCTATCAGGGCGCCGGCGGAAGCACGATCCGCGGCCTGGTCATCAACCGATTCTCGAGCCGCGGCATCGTCCTCGAGAACTCAACCGGATCGAATCACGTCGAAGGCAACTTCATCGGCACCGACGCGGCCGGAACCGCCGCGCTCGGCAACGGAGCCGGACTCCACATTCTCGACGACGGCTCGGGTGAGGTCGGCGACGTCGTCGGCGGAACGTCGCCGGCGGCGCGCAACGTCGTCGCGGGCAATCTGGGCGACGGCATCGTCACCGGAGCGGGCGGCGGCGGCTCCGGGCACCACATCCAGGGCAACTTCGTCGGCGTCGATGCGACGGGCGCGGCGGTCCTGGGAAACGGGGGAAACGGAATCGATCTCGCGTTCTTCACCTCCGATGCGGTCATCGGCGGAACGACCCCCGCGGAGCGGAACGTCATCTCGGGACACAGCGCGGCCGATCGGGCCGGCATCGTCCTCGGCTCCAATGTGCAGGGAACCCTCGTTCAGGGCAACTACGTCGGGACCGACCTGACCGGCGCCGTCGGACTCGGCAACACCGTCGGGATCTCGATGGGAGCAGGCGGCAACACAGCGGGCGGATCGGCGCCCGGCGCGGGCAACGTCGTCGCATCCTCCAGCGGACCCGGCATCGTCGCCGGAGTCTCCGAGACGATCCTCGGTAACCTCGTCGGTACCGACGCGTCGGGCACGAACCCTCTCGGCAACGGCGGGCCCGGCGTTTACATCTTCGGAAGCGAGAACGTCGTCGGCGGAACCTCGCCGGGAGCCGGCAACGTGATCGCCTACAACGGCGCCGCCGACGCGAATGGAGGAGGCGTGCTCATGCTCGGGGCGGGCCGGGTCGACAACGCGATCCGCGGCAACTCGATCTACGCCAACACCTCGAACGGCAGCCTCCCGGAACGCGGTCGCGCGATCAATCTCGAGAACGCCGGGCCCGTACCGAACGATCCCCTCGACGCGGACGACGGCGGGAATCACGACCAGAACTTCCCGCTCCTCACCTCGGCGACCCCCAACGGAACCGGGGGGACGCACGTGACCGGCGTGCTCGACACCGCACCGAGCACGTCGTACGGAATCGACTTCTTCTCCGACCCGGGCTGCGTGTCCCGCACGAAGGACTTCACGGAGGCGCGCCACTACCTCGGCTCGACGAACGTGACGACGGACGGGAGCGGCCACGCAACGTTCGACCTCGACCTCCCCGTTCCGATCCAGGCGGGAGACCCCGTGACCGCGACGGCGACGGACCCGGCCGGCAACACCTCGGAGCTCTCACCGCGACTCGTCTGGTCGATCGCACCGGCGTCCGGCCCCGCCGGCGGCGGCACGGCCGTCACCATTTCAGGGACGAGCTTCGCCGACGGGGCCGCAGTCACGTTGGGCGGCGCGACCGCCACGGGCGTGGCCGTCCTCGGCACCACGGAGATCACCGCGGCCACCCCCGTCCTCGCTCCCGGCGTTGCTTACGACGTGGCGGTCGTCAACGCCGACGGCACCCACGGCACGCTCGTCAAGGGATTCGTCGCGAACTTCCTCGACGTTCCAGGCGGGAATCAGTTCTACGCCTTCGTGACCTCGCTCGTCTCCAATGCGATCACGGCCGGCGTCGGTGGCGGCAACTACGGCGTCAACGACGACACGCTGCGCCAGCAGATGGCGGTGTTCCTTCTGAAGGGCAAGCATGGGCTCTGCTACACGCCGCCGCCATGCGCGGGTGTCTTCGGCGACGTGCCGTGCCCCTCGACGTTCGCGAACTGGATCGAGGCCCTTGCCGCCGAAGGGATCACCGGGGGTTGCGGCGGCGGCAACTACTGCCCGACCAACCCGGTCCGGCGCGACCAGATGGCCGTCTTCCTGCTGAAGGCGGAACACGGTTCCGGGTACGCGCCGCCCAACTGCGTCGGGACCTTCGCCGACGTGCCCTGCCCCTCGACGTTCGCCGACTGGATCGAGCAGCTCGCGACCGAGCAGATCACCGGCGGCTGCGGCGGCGGGAACTACTGTCCGCAGAATCCGAATACCCGAGGACAAATGGCAGTCTTCATCGTGAAGACCTTCAACCTGCAGTAGGAAGGCCAGCCTTCCTCTGTCATCCCGAGGAGCGCAGCGACGAGGGACCCCTTTCAGACGGCGCGACTCTCTGAACGGGATCCCTGGCTTCGCTCGGGATGACAAAGGAGGCGAGAACGCGACCGAGAGGAGGCAACGCGGGAGACCGGCCGCAGAGACCACCGACGCGCCTACGGCCCGACCTTCTTCCTGACGTCCTCGAGCTCCTTCTCGCCCCTCGTGCCGAGCGCGCCCCGCTCGCGCAGTGCGACGTAGTCCGCCACGCTCTTCCCGTACCAGCCGGCCGCTTCGCGGCGCAGCGCGGGCGCGCGCCCGGCGTCTGTGCGAGCCGCGAGCGCGTCGTTCGCCGATCCGAGGCTCTCGTAGAGGCGCGCGCGCCCTAGCCGGGCCTGCGTGTTCGCCGGGTCTTCCGCGATGAGCGCGTCGAGCAGCTTCTCGGAGCGGCGCAGCAGCGCGAGCGGGTCTCCGGGCGCGCCGCTCCGCACCATCGCGTATCCCACGTTGTTGCAGTCCTCCGCGAGAAGCAGACGCGCGTCGGCGTTCTTCGGATCCTGGCGCACGAGCGTCTCGAGCACGGGCAGCGCGCGCGAGTAGTACCGCAGCGCTCCCTCGGCGTCGCCGCTCCATTCGCAGAACGTCCCCATGCTGACGTGCGTATACGCGAGCTCGCGCTGCAGCCCGTTCAAATCCGGCCGCTCCCGGTACAACCCCTCGAGGAGCCGACACGCCTCCGCATAGCTCGACTCCGCCTCCGCGCGCTCGGCGGTCCCCGCGAGCGAGTACACGATGTGCTGGTGCGTCACGCCGAGCTCGCGCCGGTAAGACACCTCCTGCGGCGAGGCCGCCGCGAGCGCCTCGAAGCCGTCGCGCGCCCCGCGCAACTCGCGCAGCGCCAGCTTCGGCTCCCCCGCCGCTCCGAACGCCATGCCGAGGTACCGTCGCGCGCGCGTCGCGCGTGCCCGGAGAGCCGCGTCGGCGGGCGCCTCGCGCGACGACGCCGCGAGCAGATCCGAGGCGACTCGCGCCGACGCGAGCGCTCCCGATCCGTCCCCCGTCACGAGCAGAACCTGGCAGAGCTGCAGCTCCGCCTCCGCGAGTGCGGCCCGGTCCGCCGCCGTGGGGCGGGCGCCGGCCAGCAGCCGCTTCCGGATGGCGATCGCGCGCTCGAGGCTCTCGCGAGCGCCCTCGGTCTCGCCGAGATGCGACTCGTACATGCCTCCCTGCACGCGCGCGACCCGCTCGTACGCGCCGGCGAGCTCACGCTGCAGCTCGAGGTCGTCGCTCCGCATCTTCGACAGCTTCTCGAGGTATTCGAGAGCGCGGCGCACGACGAGGCGCCTCGCGGGCGTGGAGCCGGGGAGGTCCTTGATCGCGTCGTGGAACTCGAACAGGAACGTGTCGGCGAGCTGGCGCACGTCGTTGAAGTGCGCCTCGGCGATCGCACGCTCGGCGCGAGCGATCCGCGTCTGCCGGATCGTCGCCGCGAGCGCTCCGATGAGCAGCGCCGTGACGACGACGGCGGCCGCGACCCCCGCCTTGTGGCGGGCAACGAACTTCCCGCTCCGGTACGCGAACGTGTCCTTGCGGGCGTGGACCGGCCGGCCGTCGAGATGGCGGCCGATGTCCGCGGCGAGAGCCTCGACGGACGCATAACGACGCTCCGGTTCCTTGCGAAGCGCCACCAGGACGATGTTGTCGACGTCTCCGCGCAGCGCGGGAACCGCGGTGCTCGGCCGCGGCGGCTCCTCCTCGCAGACCGAGCGCGCGATCTCAGCCAGTCCCGCGCCCGTCGTCCGGTACGGACGCCGCCCGGCGAGGAGCTCGTATAGAACGACCCCGAGTGAGTAGATGTCGCTCGAGGTGGCGATGCGCTCGCCGCGGACCTGTTCCGGGCTCGCGTAGTCGGGAGTCAAAAGCCGCAGCGCCGTCGCCGTTCGGTCGCCCTCGCCGGCGGACTCGGGCTGCAGGACGCGAGCCAGGCCGAAGTCGAGCAGCTTGGGCTCGCCCTCGGGAGTCACGAGGATGTTCGACGGCTTGAGGTCGCGGTGCACCACGAGGTGGCGGTGCGCGTACGCGACGGCGGCGCAGACCTTCCGGAAGAGCGCCAGCTTCTCCCGGATCGACAAGCCACGCGCCGCGGCGTCGTCCAGCAGGTGGCTGCCCGGGATGTACTCCATCACGAAATACGGGAGACCGTCCTCCGTCGAGCCTCCGTCCAGGATGCGCGCGATGTTGGGATGGTCGAGGTCGGCGAGGATCCGCCGCTCGTTGCGGAAGCGCTCGAGGATGAAGTCCGTATCCATCCCGCGGCGCACGAGCTTGACCGCGACCGTATTCTCGAAGCCCTGGTCGGTCCGCGCGGCGAGGTAGACGGTGCCCATGCCGCCGTGGCCGATCTCGCGGATCACGGTGTACGGCCCGATCCGCGAGCGGCGCTCCTCCTCGAACGGGCTCTCGCGCACCAGCGAGACGGCCGGCGCTTCGAGGAACTCGCCCGCCGCCGCACTGGCGCGCAGGAGCGACGCGACCTCCTCATGGAGCGCGCCGTCTTCGGTCCGCAGTCTCTCGAGAAACGCGGCGCGCTCGGGGGGCGGCAGCTCTACGGCCTCGTCGAACCGGTCCCGCACACTGCGCCAGCGCTCGGAGCTCATCCCAGGCCGAGCTCGCGGAAGAGCCACGCCTTCGCGGAGCGGAACTCCCGCTTGACGGAAGACGGCGAGGTATCGAGCGCCTCGGCGGTCTCGTCGATCGAGAGCCCGCCGAAGAACCGCAGCTCGACGATCTGCGCCTGCGCGCCATCGAGATTCTTCAGCCGGGTCAGGGCCTCGTCGAGCGCGATGAAGTCCATGTCGTCGATCGGCTCGGGCGTGGCGACGCCGACGTCGAGCGTCACGCGCCGCCCGCCGCCTCCCCGCTTCTCGGTCTCGCGGGCGCGCGCGTGGTCGACGAGGATGCGCCGCATCGCCTGGGACGCGATCGCGAAGAAGTGGCCGCGGTTCTTCCACGTGACGCGCGTCTGGTCCACGAGCCGGAAGTAGGCCTCGTGGACGACCGCCGTTGGCTGGAGCGTGTGCCCCGCGCGTTCGCGCCGGAAGTGCCGCTCGGCGATCGCGCGAAGCTCGCCGTAGACGAGGGGCATCAGCCGCTCGACCGCCAACTTGTCCCCCTCGTTCCAGGCGAGGAGGAGGCCGGTCACCTCTCCCCTGTTCGGGGCCGTGCCGGAATCCTCTGGGTCCATGGATTGGACCCAGCGTAGAAAAGTGGCTCGCGCAAGTCAAGAAACTGCTGAAAACACTGGACTTATCGGATCACCGGGACATCCTGACCCGATCCTCCCGGAAATCTCGCGGATGAGAGATGAGGAGGGGCTCATGAACGGCCACCCCGTGACGGCATCCGGACGGCGATTCGGGCGAGCGTGGTTCGTGCTCGCCGCGACGGTGCTGGCGCCGCTCTGTGCGAGCGCTCAGGTCTACCAGGTCCTCCATACGTTCACGGGCACGAACGGCGACGGATCCACGCCGTCCGGCACACTCATCCAGATCGGGAGCGACTTCTACGGCACGACGCGGGCTGGCGGCGACACCAGCGGGCTCTGCGCCTTCGGCTGCGGCACGGTCTACAAGCTCGACTCCTCCGGCAGCGTCACCACCGTGTACGCGTTCGACTCGAGCACCGACGACGCGATCGGGCCGACGGCCGGATTGACCCTCGGCGGCGACGGGAATCTCTACGGGACGAGTCCGAGCGGTGGCGCGCTCGGCGACGGGGCGGTCTATCGCTTCGAGCCCGGAACGGGTCAGGCCACCACCATCAACAGCCTCGACCGCGATACAGGCGGATGGTTCCCGGGGCCTCCGGTCACGGCGGGCACCGACGGAATGCTCTACGTGGTGACGACGTACGGCCACTGCGACGACGAAAGCAGCGACTGCCCACAGCTGCTCCGTATGACCACCGCCGGCGGCGCCACCCCTCTCCATACCTTCTCTCCCGACGAAGGGAGCGTGCTTCTGTCGCCCCTTCTCCAGACCGGAGCGACGGATTTTCTCGGGACGTCGAGCGGCGGCAACGGCGCGGTCTTCCACGTGAACGGCGCCGGAGAGGTCACGCCGGTCCACGTCTTCGGCGACACGGACGGGAGGGTGCCGGTCGGAACCCTGCTGCGCGACGCCGCGGGCAACGTCTACGGCGTGACGGCCCTCGGCGGCGACTCCAATCAGGGAACGATCTTCCGCATCGCGTCGAACGGAGACTTCGCCTCGCTCCACAGTTTCGACGGCACGGACGGCGCGATCCCGGAGTCCGGCCTCATTCAGGCCTCGGACGGGTTGTTCTATGGCACGACCGAGAGCGGCGGCGCCTTCGGCTTCGGGACGCTGTACCGGATGGACGCGGACGGAATCGTGGTCAAGCTGCACGACTTCGACGGAACGTCCGGCGATCGCCCGGCTGCCGGAGCCGCTCCGGAGGGCTCGCTGACTCCGGAGGCGGCCCTGGTCGAAGGCAGCGACGGGAGCCTGTACAGCGTCCGGGTTCGAGGAGGCGACTCGGACAAGGGATTCGTCTTCCGGTACTCGCCGCAGCCCGCGGCGCCGCTCTACTGCCCGAACAGTTTCGTTCGGCGGGACCAGATGGCCGTCTTCCTCCTGAAGACGGAGCACGGCGCGGCACACGTCCCTCCGGACTGCGTCGGCGCCTTCCCCGACGTCGCCTGCCCGGGCCTGTTCGCCGACTGGATCGAGGAGCTCTCATCCGAGGGAATCACGGCCGGCTGCGGCGGCGGCGACTATTGCCCGCTCTCTCCGGTGACCCGCGAGCAGATGGCGGTCTTTCTGCTGAAGACCGAGCACGGGACCGCGTTCAACCCTCCCGCGTGCACCGGCGTGTTCGCCGACGTGCCGTGTCCGTCTCTCTTCGCGCCGTGGATCGAGGCGCTGGCGTCGGAGGGCGTCACCGGCGGCTGCGGCGCCGGCAACTACTGCCCCGCGAATCCGGTGACCCGCGCCCAGATGGCCGTCTTCCTGCTCAAGATCGAGCACGGCGGCGCGTACGTGCCGCCCGCGTGCACCCCTCTCTTCGCGGACGTCCCCTGCCCGTCGCAGTTCGCCGACTGGATCGAACAGCTCTTCGCCGAACACATCACCGCGGGATGCAGTTGACCAAGGAGGAACGATTGAAGCCTTTACTCCAGAGTTCGATCCTGTTGTTCGCCGCTTCGAGTCTCGGTGCCGCCACGTTCACCGTGACCAACACCGCTGACAGCGGCGCCGGCTCGCTGCGCCAGGCGATCCTCGACGCCAACGCGAATCCGGGCCTCGACACGATCGCGTTCAACATCCCGGGCGGCGGCGTCCACACGATCACACCGCAGTCCAGCCTGGATTTCCTCCTTGATCCGGTGATCGTGGACGGCTACTCGCAGCCGGGAGCGAATCCGAACTCCGCATCCGTGGGAACCAACGCCGTTCTCCTCATCGAGCTCGACGGCTCGGCCATCGGCGCCGGCTCGCTCGGCCTGAACGTGACCAGGGGCGGCAGCACGGTCCAGGGCCTCGTGATCAACGGTTTTGCGACCGCGATTGCGACCTTCAACGGCGGTGCGGGAGGAGGAAGGGTGATCCGTGGCAACTTCCTCGGGACGGATCCGAGCGGCACCGTCGCCAAGCCCAATGTCACGGCCGTCAGCCTCAGCGCTCTCAACGATCTCGTCGGAGGCACCGACCCCGCGGACCGCAACCTCGTATCGGGGAACACGGCCGGCATCTTCGGCGGAGCGATTTCCGTTGGCGGAGCCACCGGGGCCGTCATCCAGGGCAACCTCGTCGGCACCGACGCCACGGGGATGCTTGCGGTTCCAAACGGGGAGGCCATCTATTCGAACGAGCCGGCCACGATCGGCGGCACGGTCGCGGGCGCGGGCAACGTCATCTCCGGCAACAGCCTGCACGGAATCTTCTACCAGGCCGACGTCCTCATCCAGGGCAACCTTATCGGCGTGGCGGCCGACGGCGTGTCACCGCTCGGAAACGGCCTGGACGGGATCTTGAACCACGGAGCGAGCGGAGGCACGATCGGCGGCCTCGAGCCCGGTGCGGCGAATGTCATCGCCTATAACAGCGCGCACGGCGTCCAGACCGACGGTGACCGGACTCGCGTCCGCGGCAACTCGATCCACGACAACGGCGACCTGGGCATCGATCTCTACACGGGGACCAATCTGCCCAGCCCGAACGACCCCGGAGACGCGGACGTCGGCAGCAACAACCTGCAGAACTTTCCGATCCTCCAGAGCGTCACGACGGGCGCCTCGACGCACATCACCGGCAAGTTCAACAGCACGCCCTCGACGACGTTCGACCTCGACTTCTACACGAACCCGGCCTGCGCCCGCTTCCCGCGCGAGCTTCTCGAGGGCGAGACATGGATCGGGACGACCCAGGTCACGACGGACGGCTCGGGAAACGCGCCGATCGACGTCACACTCCCGGTCGCCACCGACGCGGGCACCCGGATCTCGGCGACGGCCACCGACCCCGACGGCAACACCTCGGGATTCTCGCAACGGATCATCTTCTTCATGGACCTGGCCTCGGGACCGGCGGCCGGCGGCGCGCCTTTCCTCGTCCACGGCACCGATTTCGCGGACCCCACCACGATGACGATCGGCGGAGTCGTCGCGCCCGTGACCTTCCAGGACGATCACACGCTCAACGTCACCTCTCCCGCGCTCTCCCCCGGCACGGTCAGCGACGTGGTCGTCACGACGCCGGATGGCACGACCGGAACGCTCGTCAACGGCTGGGTCGCGGACTTTCTGGATGTGCCGAACGGACAGCAGTTCTACACGTTCGTCACGACGCTCGTCTCCAACGCGATCACGGTCGGGGTCGGCGGCGGCAACTACGGCGTCGACGCGCCCACGCTGCGCCAGCAGATGGCGGTCTTCCTGTTGAAGGCGAAACACGGCCTCTGCTACACCCCGCCGCCGTGCCAGGGCGCGTTCGCCGACGTGCCCTGCCCCTCGACCTTCGCGAACTGGATCGAGGCACTCGTCGCCGAAGGCATCTCGGGCGGCTGCGGCGGCGGCAACTTCTGCCCGACCAACCCGGTCCGCAGAGACCAGATGGCGCCGTTTCTGTTGAAGGCCGAGCACGGTTCGGGCTACGTGCCGCCAGGCTGCGCGGGAACCTTCGCCGACGTGACCTGCCCGAGCCTCTTCGCCGACTGGATCGAGCAACTCGCCGCCGAACAGATCACCGGCGGCTGCGGCGGCGGCAACTACTGCCCCTCCACTAACAGCACGCGCGGCCAGATGGCCGTCTTCGTCGTGAAGACCTTCCACCTCCAGTGACCATGCCGATCGGAGATTTCTTGGGAGAGAGCACTGCAAGGGCCTTCCCCTCTCATTTCCACGGTCCGCGAAGCGGACCGCTAGAGGTCCGAGCGGCCTGGGCGGCTCTGCTGCTCCTCGCGTTGCTCGCTGTCTCCGCCGCGACGCTCCTGCCGCCGGACGGCGACGGGCTTCCGTTCTTCGACGACAACGACGCCGATTCGGATGGACTGTCGCTCGTCGTCCGCATATCGCATGCCGCGCTGCTGCCGGCGGGTGTTGAGTCCGCTCCGCTGCGCATCGTCGTTTCGCTCGTGGCGGCGAGCGACGTCTCTCTCCCGGACGCCATTCCGTCGCCCCTCCTGCCCTCGCGCTCGCCGCCGCGGTCCTAGACGCTCGCGGTTCGTGGCCGCGCCCGTTCGGGCGGAAAGGAGCTC